>NZ_JEMA01000428.1 GCF_001589285.1 Sorangium cellulosum
CGCTGATGAAGGGGAGGACGACGCTCATCATCGCTCACCGCCTCTCCACGGTGATGGGCGCGGATCGGGTGCTGGTCATCGACGGGGGGACGATCGTGCAGAGCGGCGCGCACGCGACGCTCATCGCCGAGGAGGGCCTGTATCGCCGGCTGGTCACGCGGCAGCTCGCCAGCGGCGACGGCTCACCGCCGCGCCTTCGTCCCCGGGCGGCGCGCGCTCACCGCGGCGCGCGCACGACGCGGCCGCCGCCCGCCTCGTCGACCGCGTAGACGCAGGCGCCCTGCACCGCCACGGCCGAGGGGCGCGTGAGGCCCTCGGCGAGCACCTCGGGGTAGCCGGAACAGCCGGCGGTCGGGCAGCGCATGACCGTGCCCCCGCCGCGGTTCACCCAGTACGCGTCCGCGCCGTCGATCGCGAGCGCCGCGGGCTCGCGCAGCGGCCGCGCCGGCTCGGTCTGCGGCGCGAGCGCCTCCGCGGCGCACGAAGCCGCGAGGTCGCAGCGGGAGACGCCGCCCGCCGCGCCGCCCGGGTCGGTCCAGGTCCAGAGCACCTCGCCGGCGCCGAGCGCGACCCGGTCCGGATAGTCGAGCAGCACCGCGATCTGCGTGGGCATGACCGCCGACGTGGCGCCCTTGTCCAGGCGGAGCAGCTTGCCGAAGGCGGCGCCCGTGCCGCGCTGGACCCAGACGACGTCGCCCGCGCCGCCTGGGGTGACCGCCACCCCGCGCGGGTGGGACTGGGCCGGCGCGAGCAGCTCCGGCGCGGCGCCGCAGCCCCCGGCGACGGGGCAGCGCAGCAGCTCGCCGGCGGTGCCGCTCTCCTCGTCGCGCGTCCAGTACACGTGCCGGCCGTCCGTCGCCAGGCCGCGCACGGCCGCGGCGTCGGCGGGACCGAAGGCGAGGAGCGAGGTCGCTCCCGCGGGGCAGCCGTCGGCCGGGCACCACCAGAGCCCGTCGTCGGCGACCCAGACGGCGATCCCCTCGGCGGCCGCGAGCAGGCCCGGCCGCGGCGTGAACGGCACGAGGTCCTCGACCGTGCCTGTCGCGGGATCGAGGCGGCTCACGCGATCGCCCGCGCGGCTGGTCCACACCACGTGGGGCCCCACGGCGGCGATCGCGGCAGGCGCGCCGGCCGCCTCGGGCCCGGCGACGACGCACTGGACGCTGCAATCCCCGGGAGCGCAGCCCCCCGGGTCGCCGGGGGCGGGGCTGCCCGTGCCTGTGCCCGAGCCCGTGCTCGTGCTGGAGCCGTCCTCGGCCCCGCCGCTCAGGCCGTCGAGATCGATGTAACAGCCAGGCAGGCCGGGGAGCAGCGCGACGACGGCCACGAAGGCCCCCCGCCGCGCCGCGATCCTCGAGCAGCCCCTCACCGCGACCAGCCCCTCACCGCGCCGCGCGGCGTCCACCCGACGCGCCCGGATCGAGCACCGAGGTGCGGCTGCCGCGGCCGCGCGTGTCGAACGTCCTGAGCTTGACCACGCCGCTCACCGCCACCGGGCCGCCGTAGACCGGCGAGTCGGCGCCGGGCTCGGTGCCGTCGGTCGTGTAGCGGATCTGGAGCCCGGGGAACGCGACGTTCGCCACGAGCTGGCCGCCCTCGATGCGCGCGCCCGGCAGCGGGAGCCGGTAGTCCACGCCGCCGCTCAGGCGGTCGAGCCGCGGGAGCTCGCGCTGCCCGAGGCTGTTGGCGAAGCGATTCCACGCCTCGGCGAGCAGGGCCGCGCGGGCCTCGGCGTCGTCCTCCGTCGCCCACGCCGGGTCGGGCGCCCAGGCCCGCTCCGCGAGGCTGACAAGCTTCGGAAAGGCCAGGTACTCCATCGCTCGCTGGCCCTTGGCGTTCTCGCCCCAGAGCTGCCCCTGGATGCCGAGGATGTTCGCCCGGCCGGCGTCGGTCAGCCGGACGTGATCCCGGAACATCTCGGCCTGATCGATCGGGTTGCCCATGCGATCGGCGTGGGCGCTCCGGTAGACGTCGAGCGGCACGAACTCGTAGGGCTGCCGCGTGTCCACGAACCCGGCCCAGTAATAGCCGGGCTCCGCCGGATCCTTGTCGTAGGCGAGATCGAAATACAGGTTGGTGGCGTTGGAGAGGACCACCGGATAGCCCGCGTTGGCGAGCTTGTAGCCGTTGTCCTCGTCGCCCCAGCCCCAGACGTTGTTCCACGCGTACGGCCTGAAATTGCTGCTCAGGAACTCGGGGTTGGCCTCCTTGTCGACGCCGCCGCCCTCCTGCACCTTCACGAGGCCGATCTCCTCCCAGCCCCCGGTGACCAGGCCGTGGGACGACACGATCGCGCTGATCTTGCGGAGGAAATGGCTCGCCAGGTCCTCCGGCGAGTCGACGCCGGACGCCTGACCGAGGAGCGCCTCGCACGAGGGGGACTGCTCCCAGACGCCTTCCGGCACCTCGTCGCCGCCCGTGTGAAAGGTGGTGAGGGGCGCGCCGGCCTCGGCGTACATCGCGACGATGTCGCCAACGACCTTCTCGACGAACCTGTAGGTGGACTCCCGGCAGGGGTTCATCACGTTGTCGTGCCACATCTGCACGGACATGTACCGAGAGGGGTCGTCGCGATCGCTGAGCAGGTACTCCTCGGCTCCCTCCTGGTCTCCCTCGGCCGCGAGCCGCGCGTGGCGCGCCTCCATCGCCTTGACCGCGGCGCGGGCGTGGCCCGGCATGTCGATCGCGGGGATCACCTCGATGTGGCGCGCCTTCGCGTAACGAAGGATCTCCACGAACTCGGCGCGGGTGTAATGGCCTCTTCCGCTCGATTGGGGCGATTCCGGGTCAGGGCCGGAGCCGAACGAGGGGACGAGCTGGTCGCGGTCGTCCAGCGTGTGGCCGCGCCGGGCGCCGACCTCGGTGAGCTCGGGGAGGCCGCTCACCTCGACGCGGAACCCCTCGTCGTCGGTCAGGTGGAAATGGAACCGGTTCAGCTTGTAGAAGGCCATGAGGTCGAGCAGCTTCAGCACGGCCTCCTTGCGCTGGAAGTTGCGCGCGACGTCGAGGTGCATGCCGCGGTACGCGAAGCGCGGGGCGTCCTCCACCGTCACCGCGTCGATCGCGATCTCCGGCTGGGCGGCCTGGTACGCCTCCACGGGCGCGAGGGCGCGCAGGCTCTGGATCCCGTAGAAGACCCCGGCCGCGTCGCTGCCCACGATCGCGATGCCCTCCTCGGTCACCGTGAGGCGGTAGGCCTCGTCGCCCGCCTGCCGCGGCCGGCCGCCGACGTCGAGCGCGCCCGTCGCCAGCGAGATCGCCGTCGTCCCGGCGGGCGGCGCGCCCTCGCGGACCTCCGGCGCGTCGCCGAGCAGCGTCCCCAGCGCCTCGGCCAGGAAGGCCGCCTCGGCCTGGAGCCCGGCAGCATGAACGATGGGCACGGCGGACGACAACACAAGCGCTCCGGCGCCTGCCTCGAGGTGCACGGGCGAGGGGACGATCCTGTCCACGTCGGCCGCCGGGAGCAGGCGGACAGCCTGGTTGTCGTGATAGCGAGACTCCGCCGTCGGCACGGGCGTGATGTCGCCGGGGAACCTGTCGGTCTGCTTCTCCTCCACGAACGGCGCGACGGTCTCCGAGCCGACCGCCTCCGGCGTGGAGGCCACGCCCGCTTCGTCCGTGAACACGAAGTAGAAGCCCGCGGGCGCGTCCGTCTCCTTGATGGCCCAGAACGACGCATCGAAGGGGATGACAACGCTCTCGTGCTGTTGCACCGGCTGGAAGGCCTGGGTCGGCTCCATCTTGAAGAAGTCGCCGTTGATGTGGGTGACCTTCACCCCCGCTGGCAGGCTCTCTGGCACGATGGTGCGGACGAAGTTGAAATAGAGCGTCCAGCCGCTGTTCCCGAGCGCGACCGATCCATGGTTGGTGATCGTCAGCGCCGAGCCGAAGCTCACGGCGGGGTCCTTTGTGTTGTCCAGCACCTCCCAGCGCACGGCGATGTCGGCGCCCGACGGGCGCTGCTGCGCCGAGTCGCCGCCTGCGCCGGTGCCGCCGTCGCCGCCGGCACCACCGACGCCGGTGCGGCCACCGCCGTCGCCGCCGTCACCGCCGCCGCCGTCACCGCCCGTGCTGGTGCTCATCGTGGTGCTCCCCGTGGACGAGGGGGTCTCGTCGTCGGCGCACCCTGCCATGAACAGGGCCGCGGCGAGCAGCCCAAATCGGAAAACAGGCCTTCGCATGGCGCACTCCTACAGTGTTTTGGTGACCTTCTTCAGCCGTCTCGGCGCGTCGGGGTCCAGCCCTCTGGCCTCGGCCAGGGCAGCGGCCGCGAGATAGAACGCCTGTACCTGACAGAGCGGGTCGAGCAGCTCGTGGGGCGACTCGGGCACCGCGAGATCCACCCCCGGCAGCCCGGCAGGGCCCACCAGGATCACCTTCGCTCCCTGCCCCCGGAAGTCCTCCGCCACCCGGACGAGGCCGGCCTGGGCCGGGCCGCGCGGGGCGAATATCAGGAGGGGAAACCGCTCGTCGATGAGGGCCATCGGCCCGTGCTGCACCTCGGCGACAGTGAACGCCTCGGCGTGGAGTCCGCACGTCTCCTTGAACTTGAGCGCCGCCTCCAGCGCGATGGAGAAGCCCGGCCCCCGCCCGAGCACGAGCAGGCGCTGCTCGCCGGCCAGCGCGCCAACGAGCGGGCCGACGTCGCCCTCGCTCGCGGCGGAGAGGGCGTCCGGCAGCGCGCGCAGCGCGTCGAGCAGGGCGGCGTCCTCCTTCCAGCACGCCACCAGCCGGGCCATGGCGCTCAGGCTGGCGATGAAGCTCTTCGTGGCGGCGACGCTGCGCTCGGGGCCGGCGCGCAGGGGGAGCGTCGACGCAGCGACCTGGGTGAGGGGCGAGCCGAGCTGGTTGATCATGGCCGCCGTCAGCGCGCCCGCGGCGCCGCAGGCCTCCAGCGTGCTCACCACGTCCGGGCTCTGCCCCGACTGCGACACAGCGACAGCCAGGGCGCCCGGGAGCCGCAGCGGCGCGCGGTAGAGCGTCACCACCGAGGGCGGCAGGCTCGCGACAGGGCAGCCGAGCTGCGTCATCGCGAGGTAGGCGAGGTAGCTCGCGGCGTGATCCGAGCTGCCGCGGGCGATCGTGACAACCGACGGCGGCGGCGCCGCGCGCAGGCGGGCGCCGAGCGCGCTGTAGGCCGGCTCGTCCTGGGTGAGCTGCTGCGCCACGACCTCCGGGGCGGAGCGGGCCTCCTCGGCCATGATGGAGCTCGTCCGGCTACTCAAGGGGCTCTCCCTCCACGAGGACCCGCCGCAGGGCGAGGTCCTCGTCCACGACCAGCAGATCGGCGAAGCAGCCCGGCGCGACGCGCCCTCGGTCCGCGAGGCCGAGGTGCTCGGCCGGGAACTGGCTGCAGCGGCGCGACGCCTCGGCCACGGAGAGCCCGAGGCCGACGAGGTTCTTGAAGGCCTGGTGCATCGTCAGGCAGCTCCCTGCCAGCGTCCCGTCGGCGAGCCGCACGCTGTTCTGGCACTTCGTGACCGCGTGCGCGCCGAGCTGGTACGGCCCGTCCGGCATCCCCGAGGCCGCTGTGCCGTCGGTCACGGCGTAGAGCCTCGGGATGCAGCGCAGGGCGGCCCGGATGGCGCCCGGGTGCACGTGGACGAGATCCGGGATCAGCTCGGCGAAGTCGCCGTGGGCGAGCGCCGCCCCCACCGCGCCGGGCGCGCGGTGGTGCAGCCCGTTCATCGCGTTGAAGAGGTGGGTGAAGCCGCTCGCCCCCGCCGCGAGGGCCGCCACGACGTCCTCGTAGCTCGACAGCGTGTGCCCGATCTGGACCCGTATCCCGAGCTCGACGAGCTCGCGGGTGAGCTCCAGGTGGCCGGTGAGCTCCGGCGCGAGGGTGAGCACGCGGATCGGGGCGATGGCGTGCAGCGCGAGCGCTGCCGCGAGCGCGGCGTCGAGGTCGCCGCCCGCCACGCACGGGGGCTGCGCGCCCAGCCGACCCGGGTTGAGGAACGGGCCCTCGAGGTGCACGCCGAGCACGCGCGCCTCGCCGCGGCGGGGCGCGTCCATGGCGGCCCGGATCGCGCGAAGGGCGAGGGCGATCTCCGGCATGGGGGCCGTCATCGTGGTGGCGAGCAGGCTCGTGGTCCCTGTCGCCGCGTGCGCGCGGGCCATCCCCCGGGGCGCGTCGCCGCCCTCCATGACGTCCCGGCCGCCGCCGCCGTGGACGTGCAGATCGAGGAAGCCGGGCAGGATCCAGGGCCCCCCGGCGGGCCCGGAGATCGGGGCGCCCTCGACCTCCTCGACGTGCGCGCCGAAGCGCACGCGCCCGCGGAGCCAGCCGTCCGGCGTGAGGATGTTGCCCTCCAGATCCACGGCATCACCCCTTGAGCTTCTGCTCGAGCGCGGCGGCGTAGCGCGGCGCCTCGGGGCCGACCAGCAGGTGGACGATCCGGTCCGGGAGCCGCATCACGCCCTTCACGCTCGCCGCCTGGAGCGCCGCCTCGTCGACCGGAGCGTCGTCGGCGAGCTCGACGCGCACGCGCCCGCTCGAGAACCCCTCCACGGACAGGACGTTGGCGGCGCCGCCGAGCGCGGCGAGCCAGCGCTCGACCCGCGCCGAGAGCGCGGCGGAAGCGCCCTCGCGCGCGGCGCTCGCCGCCTTGCGCACGCCCGACGCGGCCGGCGCGGCCGTCGGCGCGGCCGCCGCGCTCGGCGCGTCGACCCGGAGCTCCCGCATCTCCCTCATCTCCCGCGCGACCGACTCGGCCATCGGGCCGAGGATCACCTGCAGGCCGTCCGTGCCCGGGCGCACGACGCCCTTCGCGCCGAGCGCCTTCAGGTCCGCGTCCTTCACGAGATCGCGGTCGACCATGACCAGGCGCAGGCGGGTGATGCACGCGTCGAGCTCGCGGATGTTCGCGTGGCCTCCCAGCGCCCGCAGGAGCTGCCCGGCGAGCCCGCCGTCGGCCTCGGCCCCGGCGCGGGGCGCGCCCCCGGCGGCCTCCGCGCTCGTCGCCGCCTCGCGGCCCGGCGTCGCCAGGTTGAACCGCTCGATGCAGACGACGAAGAGCCCGTAATAGACGACCGCGTAGGCGAGGCCGACCGGCACGATCATCCAGCCCTTGGTCGAGAGGCCGTAGTTGAGCGCGTAGTCGATGAACCCGGCGGAGAAGCTGAAGCCGTGCTTGACGCCGAGCACGTCGAGCAGCGCCAGCGAGATGCCGGTCAGCACGGCGTGGACGGCGTAGAGCGCCGGGGCGAGGAACATGAACGCGAACTCGATGGGCTCGGTGATGCCCGTCAAGAAGGCGGTCAGCGCGGCCGAGAGCATCACGCCGAAGGTGGCCTTGCGGTTCTCCGGGCGCGCGGTGCGGTAGATCGCCAGGCACGCCGCCGGCAGGCCGAACATCATCACCGGGTAGAAGCCGGCCATGAACACGCCCGCCGAGGGATCGCCGGCGAAATAGCGGTTCAGATCGCCGGTGACCACGCCCTTCGCGCCCTCGAACGAGCCGACCACGAACCAGGCGAGATTGTTGAGGATGTGGTGCAGCCCGGTCGGGATGAGCAGGCGGTTCAGGACGCCGAAGCTGAAGGCGCCGATCGGCCCCGAGGCCACGACCCAGCCGCCGATCGCGTCGATGCCGGCCTGCACGGGCGGCCAGACGACGCCGAGCACGAGCGCGAGGGCGAGGCTCGCGCCGCCGGTGACGATCGGCACGAAGCGGCTGCCGCCGAAGAAGCCGAGGAACGCGGGCAGCTTCGTGTCGCGGAAGCGGTTGTACATCGCCCCCGCGAGGACGCCGGCGAGGATGCCGGCGAGGACGCCCATCTTGATCTTGTCGTTGATCGTCTTCACCCCGCCCGTGATCACGAGGTAGGCGATCATCCCGGAGAGCCCGGCCACGCCGTTCTTCTCGTGCGCGAGGCCGACGGCGATGCCCACGGCGAAGATCAGCGCCAGGTTGTCGAAGATCGCGCCGCCGGCCTGGGCGACGAACGCGATGTCGAGCACGTCGGGCTGCCCCAGCCGGAGCAGCAGGCCCGCGACAGGAAGCACGGCGATGGGCAGCATCAGCGCCTTGCCGATGCGCTGCAGCTCGTTGAACCCTCTCATTCGAAGCTCCTTCTCCCGTGGGCGGGGCGGCCCTCGCGTCGCGCCGGCGACGGCCCCCGGCCCGCATGCTGCGGCGGAATCACGGATGACGCTCAGCCGGGGCGCGCGCCCGGCGCGAGCAGCGCCCGCACCTCGGCCGCGGTCCCGAGATCGAGCGCGGCCTTCGCGAGCTCCCGGCACCTCGCGGCGTCGAGCTCGCGGATCTTCGACTTCACCTCCGGCATCGCCTGGACGCTGACGCTGAGCTCCGTCACGCCGAGGCCGATCAGCACGGCCACGGCCTCGGGATCGCTCGCCACCGCGCCGCAGATCCCCACGTGGCGCTCGCGCCTCTGCGCGGCCTTCACGGTCGCGTCGATGAGCCGGAGCACAGCGGGGTGCAGCGCGTCCTGCCGGCCGGCGAGCCGCGGGTGGGTGCGGTCCATGGCCAGCGTGTACTGGGTGAGATCGTTCGTGCCGATCGAGAAGAAATCGACCTCCGCCGCGAACCGATCGGCCTGGATCGCGACCGACGGCACCTCGACCATCACGCCGAGCTCCACCGGGGGCGACCCGGCGCGCCGGCGCTCCTCCTCGAGCACCTGCTTCGCCTCCAGGAGCTCGTCGAGGCTCGAGACCATGGGCAGGAGGACGCGGTGCGCGCCCCGGACCCGGGTCGCGAGGATCGCGCGGAACTGGCCGCGCAGGATCGTCGGGTGGAGCGCGCCGATGCGCAGGCCGCGGATGCCGAGGAGCGGGTTGTCCTCGGCGGGCAGCGGCATGTACGAGAGCGGCTTGTCGCCGCCGACGTCGAGCGTGCGGATGGTGAGCGGGCGATCGCCCAGCGCGTCGGCGATCGCCTGGTAGGCGGCGGTCTGGTCGGCCTCGGTCGGCGCGGTGGCGCGATCGAAGAACATCAGCTCGGTGCGCAGGAGGCCCACGCCCTCGGCCCCGAGCCGGACGGCCGTGCGCGCGTCGTCGGCGCTCGCGATGTTGGCGAGCACCGCGACGCGGACGCCGTCGCGGGTCACCGCGCGCTCCGCCGCGGCCGCCTCCTGCCGCGCGCGCAGGGCCCGGCGCGCCCCGAGCCGGTCGCGGTAGGCGTCGAGCTCGGCGTCGGTCGGGCGGAGCAGCAGCGCCGCCTCGCCGACGTCGAGCGCGTCGAGCACGGCCGTCGCGCCCGCCTCGAGGTCGAGCAGCGCGCCCGGGGCGCCGGCGAGGTACGGCACGCCGAGCGAGCGCGCCAGGATCGCCGCGTGCGAGGTGGTGCCGCCGAGCACGCTGACGAGGCCGGCGACCCCCTGGTCCGCGAGCCGCACGACCTCGGAGGGCGTCAGGGTCTCCGCGACGACGACGCTGCCCGCCGGCGCGGCCTGCGCCTCATCGCCGCCGGCGAGGTGCCGCAGCGCGCGGCCGCCCACGTCGCGCAGATCGTTGGCGCGCGCGGCGAGCAGGGGGTTCGACTGGCGCGCGAGCTCCCTGTACGACGCCATCACCGCCTCGCGCCACGCGAACGCGGCCGACTTGCCCTCCACGATGGCGACCTCGGCGCGCGTGATCACGTCCGGATCGTCGAGCATCGTGAGGTGCGCGCTGAAGATCTCGGCCTGCTCGGCGCGCTTGCCCGATCCGGCGACGAGCAGCTTCAGCTCGAGCCGGGTGTGCGAGAGCGCCTTCTGCAGGCGCGCGAGCTCCGCCTCCGTGTCGGTCGCGTGCTCCTCGACCTCGACGGCGAGCGGGTCGATCTTGCAGACGGGGCCGATGGCGAGGCCGGGCGCGGCGCTCACGCCGTGGAAGCGCCGCGCGTCATCCGTCGAGCGCGTCGCGCGCGGCGCGGGGGCGGGGGAGGCGGGGGCGGCGCGCTCGGGCGCGGCCGGGGCGGCGGAGAGGTCCTCGCCCAGGCCGCTGCGGACGAGCTCGACGAGGCGCGCGACGGCCCGCGCCGCCTCGCTGCCGCTCGCGACGATGCGCAGCTCGGCGCCCGGGCCCGCGCCCAGGTTCAGCAGCGCGACGACGCTCTTCGCGTTCGCGTTGCGGCCGGCGAGCTCCACGCTGATGGCGGCGGCGAACGACCTCGCCTCGCTCGCGAGCACCGCTGCCGGCCGCGCGTGGAGCCCGTGCGGGTTGGGCACCGCGACGACGGCGGAGGTGACCCCGACCGTGGCCCGCGGCGGCGGCCTGGACGCGCCGGCCTCGCCCGCGCTCGACGCCCGCTGCGCGTCGTCCGCGGCCCTCCGCCGGGGGCCCACGCTCATGAGGCGGCTCGCGCCGGCCGTGGCCACGCCGCTCGCGCGCTCGACGATCGCGCTCGCCTCGCCGCTCAGGAGGATGATCTGCGTGAGCAGGCTGGGCGCGCTGCGGAGGATGTGGTCGGCGTCGAACTCGAGGAGCGCCTGGCCCGCGGAGACCCTGTCCCCCTGCTCCACCAGCGCCGTGAAGCCCTCGCCCTTCAGGCCGACGGTGTCGATGCCCACGTGGATCAGGATCTCGACGCCGCCCGCGGCGCTCAGGGTGATCGCGTGCCGCGCCGCGTGGAGCTGGGTCACCGTCGCGTCGCAGGGGGCGAGCAACGTGCGGGTGGTCGGGTCGATCGAGATGCCGTCGCCGACCACCTTGTCGGCGAAGACCGGATCGGGGACCGACTCGATGGGCACGATGGGACCGGAGAGCGGTGCGAGGAGCGTCAAGAATTCGCCGGGGTGCATTTCGGCGGCGATCCTACCCCGATGCGCCTCGGCGGGTTCCTGGCTGGGGAGCACGATGGTTCCGTCCACAAATCCGCATACGAGCAAGCGTCGTGCCCCGCATCTCGACCGCGTGCTGCCGGCGTGATGATCGAGGAAGAGCGCTGAACCGGGCCATCGCCGCGCGATCGGCGGGATCGCTGGGGGCGATCTGGGGGCTCTCCCGCGATCGGGGGGATCGCACGGTGATCTCCGCGATCACCCCCCTCGCAGGCCAGGGTCGCCGGGCGCGATCGCGGCGCGCCTCCTCATGGCGGCGCTCGAAACGGGGGCGCCGCGGGGCGGTGGCGCCGAGCGTCGGTGTCATCGCCGGGACCGGTACGCCAGTTGCTCATTGGTTTTGCAACGTTTGCAACGTTTGCAACAACCGGAGACCGGGACACCGGCACACCCAAGGAGATCAGCCATGAAGCTTTCCTCACTCACGACCCTGCCGATCTTTGCTGTCATGGCCCTGGCCGCCTGCGGCGGACTCGATAACGGAGATGGCCTTGGCCCCGATGGATCCGAGATCGACGCGACGGAGCAGGCCGCCACCGCCGCCTGGGCGCCGTACACAGCGTATGCGGTCAACTCCCAGGTGACGTACGGCGGTATCACCTATAGCTGCATCCAGGCGCACACCTCTCTTCCGGGGTGGGAGCCGCCGATCGTCCCGGCGCTCTGGAAGGTGGTCCGTGGTGGCACCAGCACGAGCACCACCACGACGAGCACGACAAGCGCCGGCGCTGGCGGCAGCGGCGGCTCGGGTGGCAGCGGCGGTTCAGGGGGCAGCGGCGGCTCGGGCGGCGGCGGTGGCGCGGGCGGCGGCGGCGGCGGTGGCAAGAAGGTGATCGGCTACTTCGCGGAGTGGGGCGTCTACGGCCGCAACTACCACGTCAAGAACATCGACACGAGCGGGTCGGCCGCCAAGCTCACGCACATCAACTACGCCTTCGGCAACGTGGTGGGCAACCGCTGCCAGCTCGGCGACACCTACGCCGATTACGACAAGGCCTACAGCGCCGCCGACAGCGTCGATGGCGTCGCCGACACATGGGATGCGGGCGCGCTCCGCGGCAGCTTCAACCAGCTCCGCAAGCTGAAGCGGAAGCACCCGCACCTCAAGGTGCTGATCTCGCTCGGCGGCTGGACCTGGTCGGCCGGCTTCTCCGACGCCGCGCTGCCCGCGAACCGCGCCGCGTTCGTCTCGTCCTGCGTCGATCTCTTCATCAAGGATCCCCGCTGGGCCGGCGTGTTCGACGGCATCGACGTCGACTGGGAGTACCCGGCCGCCTGCGGCAGCACCTGCAACCAGCGCCCCGAGGACACCCAGAACTTCACGGCGCTGCTCGGCGAGTTCCGCAACAAGCTCAACGCCGTGCGCCCTGGGCTGCTGCTCACCATCGCTGCGCCCGCCGGCATCGACAAGATCAACAAGATCCAGGTCGGCGATATCCACCGGCACCTCGATTTCATCAACCTGATGACGTACGACATGCACGGCGCCTGGGAGAGCACGACGAACTTCCACTCACCGCTCTTCAACTCCGGGTCGAACCCCGCGAAGGCGCTGAAGTACAGCACCGACGAGGCGGTCGCGGCCTGGCTGAGCGGCGGGACGCCGGCGGGCAAGCTGGTGGTCGGGGTGCCCTTCTACGGTCGCGGCTGGACCGGCGTCGCCAGCGTGAGCCAGGGCGTGTGGCAGTCGGCCGCGGGCGCCGCCCCGGGCACCTACGAGGCGGGCATCGAGGACTACAAGGTCCTGAAGGCCAAGGGCCACCCCGGCTTCACCCACCCGGACACGAAGGCCTTCTACACCTTCAACGGGACGGAGTTCTGGAGCTACGACAGCCCGGCGTCGCTCGGCGTCAAGATGCGCTACATCAAGGACAAGGGGCTCGGCGGCGCGATGTTCTGGGAGCTGAGCGGCGACACATCGAACGGCGAGCTCATCTCCGCGGTGAAGAGCGGCCTGCGGTGACGGCGGGCGCCGCGCCGGGCAGCGGGCCCGGCGCGCGCCGAGGCCATCTGCCCCCGCCGACGCGCCCTGCGCCGGCGGCCAGCGCAGGGCGAGCGACGGTCCGCCGCTCGCGCGAAGCGCCGTGAACCCTGCCGCCACGTGGCCAACAAAGACGAGCTCATTCAACCAGCGCGTGCAGCGTGGCTGTGCGGTGGGACGGTCACCACGAGGAGATTGACTTTCGGATCGCGTTTGGATTTCCATGGCCCGCCATGGGGAGCATGGTCGAGGCCGCGGTGAAGACCTACATCGACGCGGCGAGCGAGCGGGATCCAGGAAAGCGGGCAGCGATGCTCGAGGCATGCTTTGCGGCTGACGGGCGCGTCGTCTCACGCAGCCGCGAGATCCGAGGGCGAGCAGCGGTCGCTGACGAGATCGCGAAGCTGCTTGCGGATCCGCTGCTGGTGCGAGTCCGCGTGCTCAGCGTCATCGAGACGGGGAACACCACGTTTCGATTCCGTTCGGTCGTCGAACGTAGTGATGGCAAGAATTTCGAGTTCTTCGACGCTGGTGAGGTGGACGCTACCGGCCACATCTCGCTCGTGCTCACGTTCGCCGGCCCTCTACGTGAAGCTGCTGACGCCTGACAACTGGCGTGACGCGACCAGAGGGGGCCTCATGCACAAAGTACAGCCGTCGAGGCTTCGATGTCCTCTGCCGTGCAGGCTGTGGAGTGAAGGCGCCCCTTCGATGCAGGGATAAGTTTGATACAGCATCAAGAGCTCCACGGAGCCTCGCGAGCGAGCGGCAAGGGCCTGCCCCCTGGGGGCCGCGTCAGGGCGCTCCCGCGCTGCCTCGCAGCCAGAGCCCGACCGTCAGCGCGGCGGCGGCCACGAGCGCGGCGGCGGTCCGCACGTGGTTCCCTGCGGTCCAGCTCGTGATGTAGTCCGCCCATCGCCTCGCGCTCTCGGCGCTCGCCGGGTCGACCGCGGCGAGCGCGTTGTTGCGCGGCACATGGAACGTGAGCGTCTCGATGAACGTGCCGACCACGTAGAGCAGTCCGCCGGCGAGCGCCCAGCCGGCGCCTGGCTTCACCCACGTCAGGAGCGCCGCGATCACGAGGAGGACGCATGTCGCGGCGGTCCCCGTGAACACGCCGAGGAAGACGGGGTTGAGCACCACGACGTTGATGGATTGCATCGCGGCGATGCCCTGCGCGGGGGGCAGGCGGGCCAGCGCGCCCATGACGAAGGTCGAGAAGGCGAAAAAAGTGCCGGCCATCAGGCCGCTGCCGAGCGCCGAGACGAGGGTCAACGTGAAGAAGATGCTGTCGTTCATGGGGCGCTCGGTTGGCTGCTCGGGCTGACGCTGCCGCCGGAGGGGTGAGCAAGCTCGGCCGAACGTCGAGCCCGCCGCTCGCTCGAGAGCGAGGCCTGGCGGTCGAGCGATCCAGGAGCGCGGGCTCGTCGGCATCTCACATACCTGACCACGGCAGTGCTAGGGTGCCCCGCGTGCCGACGATCTTCACCAAGGGCGATCTCCTCAACACCCCGGATCTTCATGCGTACGCGCACGGCGTGAGCTGCGTGGGCAAGATGGACAC
Organism: Sorangium cellulosum; assembly: GCF_001589285.1. Classification (GTDB taxonomy): domain Bacteria; phylum Myxococcota_A; class Polyangia; order Polyangiales; family Polyangiaceae; genus Sorangium; species Sorangium cellulosum_G. Next base: position 14,334 of record NZ_JEMA01000428.1, read on the forward strand.
GGGGATCTCCGTGGCGTTCAAGAAGCGCTGGCCGGGCCTGCTCCCGGCGTTCGAGCAGCGGAACGCCGAGCGGAAGCTCCAGCTCGGGGAGGCCTTCGTCTGGAGCGAGGGCGGCGACACGGTGTACAGCCTCGCGATCCAGGAGAGCGCCACGAAGAGGCCCTCGCTCGCCGCGCTCGAGCGCTCGCTCGCCGCGATGGTGACGCACGCCGCCGGGGCGGGGATCGCGCGGATCGGCGTCCCGCGCGTGGGCGCCGGCAAGACCGGCCTCGAATGGCTGCGCGTCAAGAGCATCCTCGTGAAGGTCGCGAACGACAAGCCGGTCACGCTCGTGGTCTACGAGCAGTTCGTGCGCGCCCAGGGCGCCTGACGCCAGCGTTGCAGGAAGTGATGCGCACCCGCGGCATCGAGACCGATGTGGCGGGCTGGGGCGGTTTGCCGGACGGCGAGAAGGTCCCGGCCGCCGCGCGCCGAGCGGTCCCGAGGAGCGCCGGGCTCGTTGCATCATGCGCGCCCCGGGGCTCCTTGCTGCAATCGCCATCGCTGCATCAGGGGACGGGACACTAGCGATTCTCTTCACCCGTCTCGAAGAGGACAGCGAACCCGCCCCAGATCATGCGCTTGCTGTCGAACGGCGCGTCCCCCATCTGCATGCGCGAGTCGCTCTGCATCTTCGCGTTCGCCTGGTCGCGCACCTCCTTCGAGGGCCACTCGATCCAGGAGAACACGATGGTCTCACCGGGCTCGGCCTTCACCGCGCCCTTGAAGTCGGTGATCTTGCCGTCCGGGACATCGTCGCCCCAGCACTCGACCACGCGCGTCGCGCCGTACTCCCTGAAGATCTGGGCGGCCTTCGCGCAGAGCTCGCGATAGGCTGCCTTGTTGCCCGCGGGGACCGGAACCACGAATCCGTCGACATAGCTCATGGGCGCGATTATGCGGATTGGCCGCGAGCGGCGTCAAGGAGAAGGCGCGCTCTCGCCGACGTCATCCCCGCTCGGACCTCCCAGCCCGCAGTCCTGGGTCCTCTGGACGAACGTGGCGCAGTCGTCGTTGCAAGGGGAGCTGCACCCCGCCGCGGGGACGCACAGTGCCAGCGAGATCACGGCCCAGACATGCTTCGTTTTCATCGAATGGAACCCTCAACTTTCAAGTCGCTGCGTCCAATCGCCCCGCGCTTGCCGGGCGCTTTGGCGTTTCGGCGCTTTGGCGTTTCGGCGCTTCGAGCGCACCGCGCGTGCCAGCAGCGATGGAAAACTCGCGTTGCAAATGGGAATGCGAGCGTGATTGCCCTTCTGTGCTAACCGCTGCCGCGTATGCACTTCCGCTTCGATCAGCTCGGCAAGAACATCCTTCGTGATTTCTTCGGGCTCGTCGGCGCTGCCGAGACCGAGGTGGAGGTCCCGGCCGGCGATGCGCAGCGGATCGACGTCTGGCACGTGCCCGATCCCGCGCTGCTGGTCGCCCATCCCGAGATCGAGCCGGGGCTGTTGCGCTCGATGGCGGTCGAGCCCGGGATGGTGGAGGTCTTCAGCCAGGCCCTCGACGCGGCCGAGCTGCACGAGTGCCTGCGCAAGCGCTACCAGTGGCATCACACGCTCGAGCTGCGGGCGGAGCGGCGGCTGCCGCTGCCGGCCGCGTGGCTGCTGAGCGCCGGGCGGCCGGAGAGCGTGCTGCGCGGCTTCGGGTTCGCGGCGGGCCCGGCGGGCCTGTACGCCCCGGCGCCGGAGTGGCGGGTGCAGGTGGTGGTGATCGGCGAGCTGCCGCGCGAGCGCGGCACGGTGCTGTTGCGCCTGCTCGGCTCGGCACGGGTGCGCCGGATGGCGCTTCGCGACCTGACCGAGCTGCCGGGGGACGCGTGGGAGCGGCGGGTGGCGCTGCCGTGGCTGGTCCGGTTAAGCTTCGAGGTGCCGGCGGAGCTCCTTGCGGGGCTGCCGTCCGAGGAGAGGGATTTCATCATGGAAACCCGGGAGTGGTACGAACAAACGCTGAAACAGGCGGAGGAGCGCGGGATCGAGCGCGGGATCGAGCGCGGGATCGAGCGCGGGATCGAGCGCGGGATCGAGCGCGGAATCGAGCGTGGGATCGAGCGCGGGCAGCTCCGGATGACGGCTCGGCTGTGCGCGATGCGCCTCGGGCGGCCGCTCGCCGAGGCGGAGCAGGCGGCGCTCGCCTCGCTGCTGGATCGGCTCGGGGAGGANTCGCCTCGCTGCTGGATCGGCTCGGGGAGGAGCGGGTGGGTGAGGCGGTGCTCTCCTTCTCCGCCGAAGCCCTGGCTGCATGGCTCGCGGATCCGAGCGCGCGGTAAGTAGCCCACGACGCTCCAGCCGCGGCCTGTCGCTGCCGCACGGCAGCGGTCATGGTACCTTCGGCAGCAGGCCATGTCAGCCATCGAGCCCACGGTCCGCCCGCCCGCCCGCCGCGCCTCGCCGGACGACGCGGGCCCATGTCTACAGCCGCCCGCCCGAGCCGGTGTACTTCCCTGAGTCCGAAGAAGTGCCCGAGACGAATCGCCACCTGGAGCTCCGCACCGCGCTGTACCTGATCCTCAAGCGCGAGCTCGCGCACACGGCGACGCTCGGCTCCGATCAGTTCGTCTACTGGGACCCGCGTACCTCGAAGAAGCGCCTCGCCCCCGACGCCTTCGTCCGCCTGGGCGTTCCGCATCGGACCTTCCGCACGTGGAAGACCTGGCTGCACGGGGCGCCTGACCTCGGGGTCGAGATCGTGAGCGACTCGGACGAGGGGGAGCCCGACTGGGACGAGAAGCTCGAGCGCTACCGCGCCGCGGGCATCCGCCTTCGCGCCAAGGCGCAGCGCGTCCGGCAGGGAGGCCGCGGTCCGGAAGGACGACGGACGGACCGCCCACCTCTCCCCGCGCCGGTGATACCGTCGTCCCGCGATGGATCGCACGCTCGTCGACGAGGGCAGCTCCTCCCGCGACCCGGGCGCCGTGCCGCTCCCCCCGGGCGGCCTCGGGCACGCGCCCGGCGACGTGCTCGACCGCCGCTACCGGCTGCGCGTGCGCCTCGGCCGCGGCGGCTTCGGCGACGTGTGGCGCGCCGAGGAGCTCCTGCCCGACGGCGCCCCGTTCCGCGAGGTCGCCCTCAAGCTCCTCTGCTCCGACTTCGCGGACGCCGCGGACTGGGCCGACGAGGCCAAGCTCCTCGCCTCGTTCCGCCACCCCTCGCTCGTCACGATCTACGCCGCCGGCATCCTCCACGGCGCCCCGAGGACGCCGTTCGTCTCGATGGAGCTCCTCGAGGGCAGGAACCTCGCCGACCTCATCCGCTACCGGCGCCGCATCCCCTGGCGCCGCGTCGTGGCCTGGGCCCGCGACGTCGCCGGCGCGCTCGACGTCATCCACGCGCGCGGCGTCGTCCACCTCGACCTCAAGCCCGCCAACCTGTTCCTCACCCAGGACGGCGCCCTCAAGGTCCTCGACTTCGGCATC
>NZ_JEMA01000429.1 GCF_001589285.1 Sorangium cellulosum
GGCGGCGCGGGCGGCGGCGAGGAGCAGGTCGAGACGGTGCCGCCGTCCGGCGATGAGCTGATCCGCGTCAACCAGGTCGGGTACCTGCCGAACGCAGCCAAGTTCGCGACGGTCGTCGCGGCGTCGGACAAGCCGCACGAGTGGCAGCTCGTCGACGCGGGCGGCACGGTGATGGCCCGGGGGGCGACCCGGGTCGTGGGCAACGACGCGAGCTCCGGCGAGCACGTGCACACCATCGACTTCACCGACTTCGTCGCGGCCGGCCAGGGGTTCACGCTGCGCGTCGGGGACGTGTCGAGCCACCCGTTCGACGTGAGCCCGACCATCTACTCTCAGATGAAGTACGACGCGCTCGCTTACTTCTATCACAACCGCTCCGGCATCGAGATCCTGGAGCAGTACGTGGGCGCGGACCACGCGCGCCCGGCGGGGCACATGCCGGACCAGGCGCCCTGCGCCGAGGGCATCGGCTGCACGTACACGCTCGACGTCACCGGCGGGTGGTACGACGCCGGCGATCACGGCAAGTACGTGGTGAACGGCGGTATCTCCGCGTGGACGCTGCTGAACCAGTACGAGCGCCTCGTCGCGCTCGGGTCCACCGTGGGCGACTTCGGCGACGGCAAGCTGAAGATCCCCGAGAACATGAACGAGATCCCGGACCTCCTCGACGAGGCCCGGTGGGAGATCGAGTTCTTCCTCAAGATGCAGGTGCCCGAGGGCGAGGCCAACGCGGGCATGGTGCACCACAAGATCCACGACGCGACGTGGACCGGCCTGCCGCTGGCCCCGCACGAGGATCTGGAGCCGCGGTATCTGCGCCCGGTCAGCACGGCGGCGACGCTCAACGTGGCCGCCTCCGCGGCGCAGGCGGCGCGCATCTGGCGCGAGCTCGACCCCGCGTTCTCCGAGGCGTGCCTCGAGGCCGCGACGCGGGCGTGGGACGCGGCGAAGGCGAACCCGAAGGTCATCCCGAACGAGGGCGAGGTCGTGGGCGGCGGCGCCTACGGCGACGGCGAGCTGAGCGACGAGTTCTACTGGGCGGCCGCCGAGCTCTTCATCACCACGGGCGACGCCAAGTACCAGGCCGAGCTCGCCGCCTCGCCCTACAGCGAGGAGCTCCTCGGCGCGCCCGGCACGTTCAGCGCCATGACGTGGGGGCAGGTCGACGGGCTGGGCGCCATCTCGCTCGCCGTCGTCGACGCCCAGCACGCCGCGGCGGAGCGCGAGGCGGCCCGGACCCAGCTGACCGCCATCGCCGACAAGTACCTCGACGTCCTCGGCGCGGAGGGGTACCGGGTGCCATTCAAGGCGGACGAGACCGGGTATCCCTGGGGCTCCAACTCGTTCGTGCTCAACAACATGGTCGTCCTGGCGCTGGCGCACGACTTCACCGGCGAGCAGAAGTACCTCGACGGCGTTGTGTCGGGCGCGGACTACATCCTCGGGCGCAACGCGATGGACAAGTCCTATGTCTCCGGCTACGGCGAGAGCCCGCTGAAGAACCCGCACCATCGCTTCTGGGCTGCCCAGCTCAGCGACGAGTACCCGGCCGCCCCGCCGGGAGCTGTCTCCGGTGGACCCAACACCGCGCGGCAGGACCCGGTGGCCATGGAGCAGATCGACGCCGCGTGCGCGCCCCAGAAGTGCTATATCGACGACATCGAGGCGTGGTCGGTCAACGAGATCACGATCAACTGGAACGGCCCGTTCGCGTGGGTCGTGTCCTGGCTCGACGAGAAGGGCACCCAGGCCGGCCAGTGACGTGAAGCGCCGTGCGGTCACACCGACCCACGGCCCCCACGCACCGCCCGACCCCCACGAACCGCCGCCCGGCCCCGGCCACCACGGCGGGGCCAGCGGTGGCGAGCACCGTGCGTGACGCGCGCTACAGCGCGCGATGTGCGATTGGCCGCGACAGCCGTCCAGCATCTGCTAGATTGCGCGGCTTTCATGAATCCAGAATCACTGATCGACGCCTTGCCCGCGCCGCTCGCGGGCGCGCTCGCCCGCCGCGGCTTCACCTCCCTCACCCCCGTTCAACAGGCCGTCCTCGCGCCGGAGCTCGCCGGCCGCGACCTCCGCGTCTCGTCGCAGACCGGCTCGGGAAAGACAGTGGCCATCGGCCTCGCGCTCGCCCCCCGCCTCGAGCGCGCCGTCGCCGAGCGCGCCGCCGCGGCCTCGCCCGAGGGCGCGCCCCGGGCCGCGGCCGCCCCTGCCGCGGTGATCATCGCCCCCACGCGCGAGCTCGCCGCGCAGATCGCCGGCGAGCTCGGCTGGCTCCTCGCGCCCCTCGGCGCGCGCGTCGCCTGCGTCACCGGCGGCACGAGCTTCGGCGCGGAGGCGCGCTCGCTGCGCCGCGATCCGCTCGTCATCGCCGGCACGCCCGGCCGCCTGCTCGACCACCTCGAGCGCGGGACCATCGATCCGCGCGGCGTCGTCGCCCTCGTGCTCGACGAGGCGGACCAGATGCTCGACCTCGGCTTCCGCGACGAGCTCGAGGCGATCGCCGGCCGGATGCCCGGGGACCGCCAGACCCACCTCGTCTCGGCCACCTTCTCGCGCGACGTCCGCGCGCTCGCCGATCGCTTCCAGCGGGACGCGGTGAGCGTCGAGGGCACGCGCCCCGGCGCGGCCAACGGCGACATCGCGCACGTCGCGCACCTCGTGCTGCCGGCCGAGCGCGACGCGGCGCTCGTGAACCTGCTGCTCCTCGCGCCCGGCGAGCGCACGCTCGTCTTCGTTCGCACGCGCGAGGGCGCCGCCGACCTCGCCGACAAGCTCACCGCGATGGGCCTGCCCGCGGGCGCCCTGAGCGGCGACCTCGAGCAGCGCGAGCGCACGCGCACGCTCGACGCGTTCCGCTCGGGCGCCATCACCACGCTCGTCGCGACCGACGTCGCCGCGCGCGGCATCGACGTGCCCGAGGTCGGGCGCGTCATCCACGCCGATCCCCCGGNCGAGGTCGGGCGCGTCATCCACGCCGATCCCCCGGGCGACCCCGAGATCTAC
>NZ_JEMA01000430.1 GCF_001589285.1 Sorangium cellulosum
CCGCGTCGCCTCCGCCGCCCGCGCTCCCGGTACCGCTCGTCGACGCGCTGCTCGAGCTGCTCGTCGTGGCGCCTCCACCGGCCCCGCCCCCGCCGTCGTCATCGCTGCAGCCCATCGTGACGAACGAGCCAGCCAGCAAGCCGCACATTGTCAAAGCAAAAACTGATCTCATCGCATCCTCTCCACGCTCTGCTCTTCTGTCCCACGCGATGGCGCGCGGTTCGGGCCGGCGTTCGCCGTGCCTGCTCCCCTTTGTCCCGGCTCTCTCCAAGCCAGCCGCACCGACCGCGACCCTGTCCGACCCCGGCGCTCTCACCACGTGCCGGGACGCGCCCGCTGCATCGTCGCTGCGGGCACCTGCGCTGTCAGCTCGCGGCGGCCCCGCTCCGCCCGGCCTTTCGCGCACGACGCCGCGCGACGATCGCGCCCAGCGCGGTCAAGGCGGCGAGCACGCCCGCCGGGGAGATGGGCCCCGATTGCACCCGGCACCCACACCCGCCCTCGTCCTCGTCGGCGCCGTCAGGTGAGGCGGCGCCAGCGCCGCCCGTGCCGCCGCCGCTGCCGGTCGTTGCTGCGCTGCTGACGCTCCCACCCTCACCCGAGCCGCCGCTGCCCGTCGCTCCCCCTTCACCCGTGCTCGGACCGCCCCCGCTGCCTGCCGGATCCGAGGCGTCGAGCGGAGTGAATCTCCACCAGTTGAAATTGAACAGGGGACCGTTCCCGCCGGTGAACGTCAGATACAGATCATGGACCCCTGTCGCACCGTCGACCGCGCAGGACTCCGTAACCCAGGTCTGGAGGCCGCCGGTCCCCTGAACCTTGCAGGTCCCCACCAGCGTGCCGGTCGCGCTGTCGAGGCGCAGCTCGATGCTGCCGCCGCTGGTCGCCGAGGCCACCCTTGCATCGAAGGACGCCGCGCCGGGACCGAAATCGACGCCCTTCACCTTGATGTAGTCCCCGTCTTCAATCGACGTGACGTTCATTCCACCCTCGCTGCATGCCTCGGTCTCGACTCCGGATCCCCAGGCAATGGTCTCGGCCTCCGTCATGACGTACGGATCGAGGGTGCCGACGCCAGGCGGGCCCGCCTCGGTCATCGTGATCGTCGGGATGGTACCATCGGCGTTGTATGTGAATCGCTCGACGGCCACCGAGCGGTGATAACCTCCTCCGCCCGGCAAAGCGCCGTTGTGATAGAAGAAGTACGAGCTGTCCTTGTAGTCGATGATGCCCGGGTGATTGGTGAAGCTGCCGCCCTCTGTGGGCATGATGACCCCCCGGTACGTCCATGGGCCGGTGGGGCTGCTGCTCGTGGAGTAGGCGATGTACTCGGGGATGCCGCCAGCCGGATACGCCAGGTAGTACATCTCACCGCGCTTGTAGAGCCACGGACCTTCTTCGTACAGGGTCGGTCGTTCGGCGCTCCCGGTGCGCTCTCCAAAGCTCTCCGCCGTCATGGGCACGCGCACGACGTCTCCCTGGTAGGAGGTCATGTCCTCGTTCAGCTTCACGTAGCACAGGTTGGGATTTCCCCAGTAGAGATAGGCCTGGCCGTCGTCGTCGATGAACACCGTCGGATCGATGTCGCCGCAATTGGCGGTGATCAACGGCCGCCCCAGGGCGTCTTCGAACGGACCGACAGGGCTGTCCGACACGGCGACGCCGATGACCATCCTGTTGAGCGTCCTGCTCGTCGTGGGGACGTAGAAATAGAACTTCCCGTTCCTGTGGGTGACCTGACCTGCCCAGGCATCCGCCTTCGACCAGCTGAAATCCTTGTATTTCAGCGGTGATCCGCGGTCGGTCCAGTTCACCATGTCCGTGGACGAATATACTCTCCAGTCGTTCATCCCGAAGAACGTCGAAGCGCTGTCTTCGTCATGGCTGGTGTAGAGGTACAGAATCCCGTCGTGGACCATGGGGGCAGGGTCGGCGGTGTAAATGGTCTGTACGATGGGGTTGTCCGCCATGGATTCAGACGGGAAGGCGGTCGTGCTACAAAGTAGCAGTCCCGCGATGAGGAGCTTGTGCTGCAGGGATCTTGTAATCGTGGCCATTCCTGGTCCTCGCTGCTCTCCTGAAGAATCGTCAGGTGTTGCCAGAAGTCGTGGATCGCTCAGGCGATGACGCTCCGGCGCTTCTCGTTGGGGCGCTCCGCCGCAATCACAGCCCGGCCCATCAAGGGCTCATCAGCGACAGCGTCCGGGACGGTCGAGCGAATGGAATCCGTGCCGAGGTCGAGGGCCGAGGCCGAGATCGACATCGATCGGAGGACGGAGGTCTCGGTGCGCATGACGACCCATCCAGGGCCGAGCACAATGTGATCGTTCACGCGTCGGATCGCGTTCATGCGCAATTTCGGGCACTTACGAGCCCATCGCCCCTTGGCCTCATAAGCCCGCTCGGCCTTGCAAGTATTCGGAATCATTGCATTTGCCGGTTTGAACCGTGAACGATTACAGTGAAAGTGTAGCGGTGGGGCATTGTGAGCGCTCACATTTTCTGTGTCAATTCCAAACGACCACGGCGTGTTCGCGCCTCGCCGTCACGGCGGGCGCTCGTGACGCCGGAGCCGCCGAGCCGCGCAGCGAGGCAGGGCGATCCTCGAGGAGTCTGAGCGATTCGAGGTCCTCTCGAACCAGCCCATGAAGGACCGTCGCCTCGGGGCGACGGGGCGCGTACGCCTCGGGCACGTCAGGTTGGCTGGGAGGTGGGGAACGGTCTAAATCGGATGAGGTGCCGGCCGGACGGGCCGGCGACGGCCGCGTCCGGCGCCCGGCTCGCCCGAGCTCGCTGTTCGTCTGGAGCTTGCTCGCCGTCCGGCGATGGCGCTCAGGCGAGCATGCCGTCGATGGGCCCGGAGCCCTGACCCTCACCGAAGTTCTCGGTCCACTCGGTCTTGTCCCGAACGGCGGCGGCGATGAGGCCGTTGAAGAGGCGGTTGTTCGTGACGTTTCCGGCGTCGATGTACTCCCCCTGTTTCAGGTAACCGCCGCCGCTCCCGGCGATGATCGTCGGCACGTTGCGGAAGCTGTGCGACGGGCCGTCCGCGACGTGGTTCGTCCACATGATGATGGACTTGTCGAACAGGCCGCGCGCCTTGAACTGATCGAGCCCGTGGAGCAGCGTCTGCATGCGGAGCACGTCGATCTCGGCGTGCGCTTGCTCGGCCGTCGGGTTGTTGCCCGAGGACGCGTCCGATTGCACGCGGTGGCTGAGGTGGTGGAAGGGCCAGCCGAGCGACGCGTTCGACGGCACCGCATACTTTGTCTGATCCGTGCCGTCGCCGTGCTGCAGCGTCGCCACGCGGTTGAAGTTGCAGGCGAATGCCAGCGCCACGAGCTCGAGGTGGAGCTTCGCGACGTCCTCGATCATGCCGTCCGTCTTGAACGCGAGGCCACCCTTGAGCGCCTCGAGCTCCGACGTCGCGAGGCCCGCCTGGGTGCAGGTCCCGCCCATCTCGCCCATCGTGACCTCGGCGTCGCGGATGGAGTCGAAGTGCTGCTGGAGGCGCTGCTTGTCCGCGGAGCTCAGGGCCGACATGCGCATCAGGCTGTTCAGCTCCTCCCTCACGAAGTCGTTCGCGCTCTTGCGGCTGCGGATGAGCTCATCCGCGACCTGCGTGCCGCTGTTACCGCCTCCACCGTTGCCCGTCAGGCCGACGAGCTTGGCGTAGAGCGTGTACGGGTTGTCGTCCGCCGAGCGCACCTGCCCGGAGCCACCGCCCTTGAAGGAGATGCGCTCGGCGATGTACCCGTTCCTCCGGTTGCCGGCGTAGAGCGTGAGCGGCTCGGCGCCGCCCTCGTTCACCAGCTCGGAGATCACCATGTCCGCGGACACCCCGCTCGAGGATGCGGTCTTGCCGCCGCCTGACGCCGGGCGCGCGGTGAGCGCCTGACACAGCCCCTGCGCGTGGCCGCAGTTGCTGGGGCCCGACATGGGGAAGTTGATCCCGCGGATGAACAGCAGGTTCGAGGCGTGAGGCGCGAGCACGTGCGTCGCCTTCTCCGTCATGGCGGCGAGCCCGTTTGTCGTGAGCGCGCCAGTCTTCTCCGGGAAGAACTTGCTACCCACCACGCCGCACGCCGCCACGATGTAGAGGCTGAACACGGGCGAGCTGTCCGCGGCCCAGGCGGAGCGCGACGGCAGGCCCTCGAGGAACGGAAGGGCGATGGCGACGCCGCCGGCGCGCAGGAACGCGCGTCGATTGATGCCGCGCCGGGGCGCGACGTGCGGATGATTGAGGTTCGTCACGATCTTGGAGTTCACAGCGGGCCTCCCACGCGAGTACGGAATGCTTCGTCCTTCACGAGCTCGAGCATCATCTCCTTCACCGAGCCGCTGGCGCCGCGGCTCACCTTGGCGAGCGTCTCGACGAGCGGCAAGTCCGACGGGATGACGTCGCGCTGGAGCGCGAAGCTCGCCAGCTTCTTGGCGTAGCAGAGGTGCGCCTGCTCGCCGTCCGCCATGTAGTGCATCAGCTCGCCGGCATCCGCGAACGGCTTCGCTCCTTCGGAGAAGGAGTAGACACCGCTGCTGTCGATCGGCAAGCCTCCGTTCTCCTCGTCCCTGTATTGCCCCATGCCGTCGAAGTGCTCGAAGGCGAAGCCGACGGGGTTGATGAGCTCGTTGTGGCACAAGCCACCGCAGGCGGAGGTGAGCTGCGTGATGCGTTGACGATTCGTCTGCCCGGGCTCGAGGGGCGGGACCGGCGGAATGTTGGGAGCCGGCGCGCCGAGCGGCGTGCACAGCACGTCGAGGTTGATGCTGACGCCGCGGTGGATCGAGTCCGACTCGTCGTTCAGGGCGTTCAGCGTCAGGTAAGGGAGCTGCGAGAAGAAGCCGACGCGATCGGGACCGAGGTCCCGCTCCACGATGTCGCGGCCGCTCGCCGACAGGCCGTAGAGGCTCGCCATCCCCGGCCCGACGAAGCCCTTGGTCGATGTGAGGATGTCCCTGACACCGAGGCCGTCGGTGAAGATCTTCTCGAAGAACAGGTACGCGCTCTCCTCGTACTCCGCGTTCAACGATTCGTTGTAGCTCGGCACGCCGAGCTTGCTGATCGTGGCGTAGCGGTCGAAGTGGAGCAGCTCGCGATGGAAGTACCGCATGGACTTGGCCGCAGCGGGCTCCTCCAGCATGGACTCGGCGACCTTGGCGATCGCTTCCGGCGTCGTGAGCGTGGGCGCCTTGTCGAGCAGCTCGTCGTCGGGCGCGGCGTTGCGCAGCCAGAGCGAGAGCTTCGCCGCGATCTCGTAGCCGTCGAGCGGCTTGCGATCCTCGCCGAGCTCCGTGCGGTAGAGGAAGTGCGGCGACTGGAGCATCGTCCGGATCACGAGCTGCGCGCCCTTGGCGAAGGTGCTCTTCGAGCCGGACATCGCCGCGCCTGTCTCGAAGAGCGCCGTGTACCCGGCGACCTCGGCGTCCGTCAGCGGACGGCGGTACGCGCGGCGCCCCACGGTCTCGATGAAGCCGGCCGCGTCCGTGCCCGGGTAGACGTCTTCGAGCGCCTCGTCCGAAGCCGTCACCTCCTCGGCGAGCTCCTCCGCGGCCGACTGGTAGTCGGTCCACGCGCGCTGGTTCACGCTCAGCAGGTGCTCGTTGTTCGTGAAGTCCGTCGTGCCGGCGACGGGCTTCTCGAACCCGTCGGCCAGCGACGAGGGAGCGGCGACGTTCAGCACCACCTGCACGCTGCTCGCCCACTGCGAGTTCGTGAGGCGCACGAGCCGGTGGTATCGCGGCGCGCCCGGCATGTCGATGCCGCGGGCCACGCCGCCGCTCGGCGCAGGGCTGGGGCTCTCGTCCTCCTCGTCGTGGCCCAGGGAGCCCGTGCACCCCGCGAGCAGGAGCGTCGTGACGCAGAGCGCCGCGCCTAGCACCCGACTGCGGCGCGTCATGCTGGTTATCGAAAATGACGGTAGGGTCATCACTGTCTCCTGACTGACCTCTGGTGACTGGGCAGTTCCGTTCGGGTGACCAGCGCTGCAACGACCATCGTGCTCGCCGGAGCGGGGCGCGTGGTCCCCTTCGATGGCACGCCGCCTCACGTCACAGCCTGCGGTTGCCATCCGGACGCTTCTGCGGATGATGAAGCCATCATTATTCGGTGAACGACGTGGTGACCGATGTCCGGAGCTCACGGCAGGCGCCGAACAGGCGAGGCCGGTCGTGTTCTCCTGCGGAAAACCCCTCTCAACACGCCGCGTTCCATCGATCGGCGATCGCTTCCGGGACGGCAGAGCGAACGCAATTGCTGCCGATATCGTTCAGATGACAAAGGTCTCGGTGGACGCGACGAGACCACGAGAGCGAAGCAAAAGGATAACCTAATGGTCCAAATGTGAACGATCACATGTGAGGTGTCAATTCCAATCGGCCGGCCCGCGGATCTCGTCGAGCCCAGAGGATGACCAGGCTGGAGGCGGTTCTCCTGTGCGTCGCGTCAAGAGGGGTAGAGGTGGACCGCGGTCATCCCTGGATGCAATCCAATCGTGTGAACGCCCACAGGCTTGTCATCAGGAGTGGATTTTTGAACGACATGAGGCCGGGCGACGGGGAAGCAGGGCCAAGCCCGCTCGGGCAGCGCAGGGAGGCGGCGAGTTCTGTCCTCCTCTGGATGTCTCTGTCCCGCTGGCCGTCTGTCCCGCGGGCCGGGCCGCTCAGGGCAGGCGCTGGTCCCAGCCGAGCATCACGCGCATGTGGGTCACCTGCGTCCTCGGCGGCGAGGGCGCGACGAGCAAGATCCTCCCGTCCGGCGCCACGGTGTAGCTCTGGAGATCCGGGTCGGCCTGCCCGAACGGCCTGTCGTGGATCACGACAGGCGGCCCGACAGGGCGCGCGTCGACGGGGGAGACGGGCGCCGCGTACAGCTTTCCCTCGGCGCGGTAATAGATCCGCGTGCCGTCGGGGGCCCAGGCGGGCTCGGTGCCCTCGCGGGGCGAGATCTGCCGCTTCACCTTGCCGTCAGGGAACGAGACAACGTAGACATGACGGACACCGGCCTCGTCGGATGTGTACGCGAGCCAGCGGCCGTCGCGGGAGAAGCGAGGGTAACGGTCGTCGGACGGGCCCACGATGAGGTCGCGCGGGTGGGCGGGGTCGTCCACGGAGAAGACACGGATGTCGCGGGGGGAGCGGCCGTCGGGCGACATCGACAGGGCGACGTGCCGGCCGTCAGGGGACCAGTCGACCGCGAGAGCGAAATTGTCCAGGCCGTCGGCAAGGCGGCGCTCCTCGCCCGTGGCGAGCGATTTCACCCACGCGCCGAAGCGCCCGTCGCGCATGCCGCTGAACGCGAGCCAGGCGCCGTCGGGCGAGATCGCGGCCGACTCGACCTCGTTGTCGAACACGATACGATCGAAGATGCCGCGGCCCTCCTCGCGCACGTAGGCCGTGTAGGTGTCCTCCTTGAGGATCACCGAGAGCTTCTTGCCGTCCGCCGAGAAGCGCGGCTCGCCGAAGGGAAGAGGATCATCGATGAACGGCGCCGCCTTGCCGTCGTCGCCCAGCCACGCGAGCTGGCTCTCCTCGTGGAAGACCGCGCCGGGCACCCAGACGAGCGTTCCCTCGTCGGAGACATCGAAGAACGAGGCGTGATCGGTGCCGTCGGTGAGCACGCCGTCCACGATGGCGTGCTCGGGGCCGTCGAGCCGCAAGGCGCCGACGTCGAGCCGGGCCGCGTAGATCGTCCCCTTGCGCTCCCAGAGGAGGTGATCGCCGCGCGGCGTGCGGGCAAAGCGCGGGGTGGAGCCGCTCTGGACCACGGTGGCGCGGGCGCCGGTCGAGAGGTCGATCGCCTCGATCCGGGTGTCCTTCTTGCCGCCCCAGGAGGTGAACAGGACAGCCCGGTTGCCGGGGAGCACGCACGGGAGCACCTGCGCGAAGTCGCCGAGGTCCGGGCGAACCTCGGTGACGAACCGGAGGTCGCCGCCCTGCGCGGGGATGCGCGCCAGCCCGCGGCCCCACTCCGGGAAGAACGACACGAACCCGTCCGTCCCCCACGCGGCGCCCGCCGACCACGCGGCGCTGGAGAGCCGCTCGCTGTTGCCGCCGAGGAGCCTGCGCTTCCAGAGCTCGCCGCCGCGGTAGAAGGCAACCCACTCGCCGTCGGGGGAGAGGGTCGGATCCCAGCCCTCCTCGGTGCCGCGGAGCAGCGACGCGCTCCCTTCCCCGAGGTTCCGGTACCAGAGGCCGAAGACGCCGTCCGCGCCCGCCGCGCCGAAGACGACGCGGCTGCCGTCGTCGGCGACGGCGAGGCGCAGCCTCGTCAGCGGCGCCTGGGGGGCCGGGTACAGGAGATCGAACTGGCGCGCGGGCGCGGCGGGCGCGGGGGCGTCCAGGGCGCGCAGGAGCC
>NZ_JEMA01000431.1 GCF_001589285.1 Sorangium cellulosum
GATGCATCCGGCGCAGGTGGTGTGCGCTGGCGAGGGGAGCGGAGCGACGTCCTCGTGCACGGCGACTTTCACCTCGGCCAGGTGGTCCGCCTGCCGGACGCGCGCGCGGCCGCCGATGCGGTCGCCGGCGCGCCGGAGCCGCGGGCGGCGACCACGTGTGGCCCCGGCGGCCCCGGCGCAGGAGGCTTTCGGCTCATCGACATCGACGATCTCGGGGTGGGCGATCCGGCGTGGGACCTCGCGCGGCCGGCCGCCTGGTACGCTGCCGGGCTGCTGCCGCCCGAGGCGTGGTGGCGGTTCCTCTCGGCGTACCGGGCGTCCGGCGGGTGCGCGGTGCCCGCCGAGGGCGACCCGTGGCCGGCGCTCGACGCGGCGGCGCGCGCGCTGGCCGTGCAGTCGGCGGCGCTCGCCGTCGCGGCCGCCAGCCGCGACGGCCGTCCGCTCGACGAGGTGGAGACGGCGCTCGTCGACGCGTGCCGGCGAATGGTCCGCGTCGACGCCCCGCCGATGCTATGATTTCCCGATCAAGATCAGCTCCCTCTCCGTGGGAAGCTGCGAGTTGAAACGAGGGTTCTATGATGCAATGTCCCAAGTGCCACGCCGCCATGCGGACGTACAACCGCAACGGGGTTCACATCGAGCAGTGCGACGGCTGTCGCGGGATCTTCCTGGATTACGGCGAGCTCGAGGCCCTGTCTCGCCTGGAGGCCCAGGTTGCGCCGCCGCCGCCGATGCACGGCGTCCCGGTGGCCCCGCCGCCGTCGCCCGCGTGGGGCGCGCCGCAGCATCACTACGGGCACAAGCGACACAAGAGCTTCGCAAAGATGCTCTTCTCCTCGTAAGCGTCGCCACCGGGACTGCGGCCCACGCGGAGCGGCTCGCGTGATGCCGATGCCCGGACGCGGCCGCGCGGCGAGCGCGCGTGCCGGGCTGGCCTCGCGGGGCGAACCGCGGTAGGAGGGCGCCATGCTCAAGCACAACAGCTACTTCAACGGCGGCGTCCAGAGTCTCGGCTTCGAGCGCCACGGGCGCCGGCAGACGATGGGTGTCATCGACACCGGCGAGTTCCACTTCTCGACCGAATCGCCGGAGCGGATGACCGTCGTCGCGGGCGAGCTCGCGATCCGCTCCGACGGCTCGCAGGAGTGGCGCGTCTACCCGGCCGGGACGTCGTTCGAGGTGGCGGGCAAGAGCGGCTTCGACGTCAAGGCCTCGCAGCCCACCGGGTACTTCTGCGAGTTCCTCTGAGCCCACCCGCGCGGCGCCGCGCGCTTCCCGCGGCGCTCCTATCCGCCTCCCCGGCGCCCCAGCCTTCCTCCCGCCTCGCGCCCTGACGGCTCCAGGCGGCCGGCATCACCCGATCAACAGCGCGGGCAGCTTCGCGAGGTCGTCGATCTCTGGCGCTCGGCCTCGCAGCCCGTACTCGTCCGGATCGCCCGCGCGGTTCACGCGGAAGGCGCGGTATCCGCAGGCGAGCGCTCCCTGCGTATCCCACGCGTTGGCGGAGATGAAGGCCATCGAAGCAGCGGCGTGCCCGAACCGGCGCTCGGGCAGGCGGTAGACGAGCGGGTGCGGCTTGAAGACGCCGATCGCCTCCACGCTCAGCACGTCGTCGAGCAGATCGGCGATGCCCGCGGCGGTGACAGCGGCCGCCAGCATGCCGGGCTCCCCGTTGGAGAGGATCGCTGTCGCGAGGCCGCGGGCGCCCAGCACGGCCGGCACCTCCGGATACGCCGGACAGGCGCGGTATGCGTCGAGCAGCGCCGCGCGCAGGCCGCGATCGGAGAGGCCGTGCCTCTCGGAGACCCAGTCGAGCGCGTCCTCCGTGCACCGCCAGAAGTCGCGGTGATGGGCGGGCCCCGTCAGGCTGCGCACCCAGGTGTACTCGAGCTGCTTCGCCCGCCAGTCCACCGAGAACCGGCGCCAGTGCGGACCGATACGCTCGGACTGCACAACGACGGGGGCGTGCACGTCGAGCAACGTGCCATAGGCGTCGAAGATGGCAGCTCGGATGTCCGACATGTCCTGGTGACCTCCCTGGCTTCTGAAACGGTGTCAGGAGAAAGCGGGAAGAGAAGATCGCCAGAGATCCACAGAGAGAGCTCAACGCAAAGGCGCGGCAGCGGCGTGGCAGGGTCTCTGACCCGAGGTACCAGCATGCCCGATCCCGCCGCTCCGGTCCCGCCGCGCCGGGCGCCGGCCTCGGCTAGGCTCCCAGCCACCTCCGCTCGAGCTCGAGCGTCGCCACGTTGTCCGGCACGTTGCCGAGGAACTTCGCGCGCCACACCGGGTCGCCGATCTTCCTCGCCCTGTCGAGCAGGCGCTCCCGCGCCGAGGCGATCGCCATGGTCGCCTCCCGCCGGTGGCCGCACGCGGAGAGCGCCTCGGCGTGCGCGAGGCGCACCAGCGACTCGCCCATCTCGGCGCCCACCGACTCGAGCAGGCAGTACGCCTCGGTCGTCGCGGCGAGCGCGTCCACCGCCTGCCCCGCGTCGAGCAGCGTCCGCCCGAGGACCGCGTACGCGAAGGCGCGGAGCGGCGGCGCGCCGTACAGGATCGCGACAGCGGCGCGCGCCTCGCGCTCGGCGCCCGCGAGGTCGCCCGACAGGATCAGGATCCTCGCGAGGCACGTCCGCGCCGCGCCCTCCATGCGCACGTCGCCGAGGCGCTGCGACGTCGCGATCGCCTCCTCCTCCGTCTGCCGCGCCTCGTCGACGAGGCCCTGCCGCGCGAGCACCGGACCCAGGTTGAGCAGCGCCCCGAGCCGCGCCTCCAGGAGCCCCATCCGCTCCGCGTCCGCGAGCGACGCGCGCAGCGCCGCCTCGGCGCCCTCGAGCTCGCCGAGCTCCGCGGTGCAGGAGCCCAGGTTGTTCCGCGCCCAGCAGGCGTTGCGCCGATCCCCGGCCTGCTCGAACGCCGCGAGCGCCGCCTCGAAGCCCGCGAGGCTCGCGCCGGGGTCGCCGTCCGCCATCGCCCTGTACGCGCGCGCCTCGTGCAGCCGCGCCAGCACCTCGACCTCCTGCTGCGTCTCCTCGGCGTCCTGCTCGATCGCGTCGAGCAGCTCGTCCGCGAGCCGGTACCGCCCGCCGAAGACGAGGCGCCCGGCCCCCGCGCACAGGCACACGCTGCGCGCGGGCCGCCCCGACCGCCGCGGCTCGGTGCTCTGCGCCACGCGCACGAGGCGCTCCACCTGGTCGTGGTTGCCGCGCTTCGAGGCCGCCAGGATCATCTGCGTCAGCGCCGAGAACCACGACGCCGACCCGGGCGAGAGCCGCTCCAGCGCCTCCATCCCCCGCCGCTCCGCCAGCGCGAACTCGCCGCGCCAGAGGTGCGCCTCCGCCTGGCAGAGCCGCAGCGCCCCGGCCGTCGTCTTCGAGGCCCCGCGCGCGATGCCGCGCTCCACGCGCTCGATCGCCGCGCCGAGATCGCTCCCGAGCAGCGCCTGCTCGGCCGCGCGCAGCGTCCACGTCGCCGCCCGCGCCGGCTCGCCGCCGCGCTCGAAATGCTCGGCCAGCGCCATCGGCTCCGCCGCGCCCGCGCGCTCCAGCCACTCGCCCGCGAGCCGGTGGCCGAGGCGGCGGTCGTGATCGGTCAGCATCCCGTACGCCGCCTCGCGCACGAGCGCGTGCCGGAACCGGTACTCGACCGCCTCCGACGCGCCCTCCGCCGCGCACCGCACGATGAGCTCCCGCGCCTCGACCTCGGCGAGCAGCGGGTCGACCTCCGCCCGGCCGACAAGCGCGGCGACCCCGCCCCGCGGGAAGCGCTCGCCGAAGATCGCCCCGGCGCGCAGCACGCGGCGCGCCCCGACGTCGAGCGCGTCGAGCTCCGCCTGCACCATCGCCAGCACCGTCTCCGGCAGGTCGGCCCCCTTGCCGGCCGCCGCCGCGCGGATCTGCTCCTCCAGATAGAAGGCGTTGCCGTCCGCGCGCTCCACGAGCGTCGCCACGAGCGCCTGGCTCTCGCCCTCGCCCAGCACCTGGCGCACGAGCCGCTCGCTCGACCGGCGCGAGATCCCCGCGAGCCGGAGCTTGTGCCCGCGCCGCTCGTCCCACAGCTTCGGGAAGAGCTCGTGCACCTCGGGGCGGCCGAGCGCCATCACCATGAACGGCCTGTCCTTCAGGTTCCGGAGCGCGGCGTCGACCATCGTGACCGTGGGCAGGTCGCCCCAGTGCAGGTCCTCGAGCACGAGCAGCACCGGGTGCTCCGCGCACTCGGCGCGCAGGAAGTCCTCCCACGCGAGGCGGAGCTGATCGCCCATGAGCATCGGGTTCCGCCGCGCCGCCCGGAGCTGGACGTCGTCGTCCGGGAACGGCGCGCCGACAAGCTCGCCGAGGAACGTCGCCACCCGCGCCGGGTCGAGCGCCGCGTGCCGCTCGACCCGCGCCCGCACCTTGCGCCGCCGCTCCTCGATGGAGTCGGCGTCCGACAGCCCGATCGCCCGCCGGAGCGCGTGCGCGAGCAGGCCGAACGCCGAGCCGGCGCTCATCGCGTCCACCTGGCCGAGCCACACCTCGACAGGCGCGCCTTCCTCCCGGAGGCCGCGGACGATCTCGTGGCGGAGCCGCGACTTGCCGATGCCGGCCGGACCCGTCACGAGCACGACGCTCGGGGTCGACTCCTCGACGCAGCGCGCGAGCTCGTCGCGGATCAGCGCCAGCTCGCGCTCGCGCCCGACGCACGACGTCAGCTTGCCGAGCAGGTGAGGCGCCGCGTCCGGCTCCTCGCGCGCGCCGTGGAGCCAGCGGCCCGCCTCGTCGCCCGAGATCTCGAACCGCGGCCCGAGCAGCCCCGCCGTCACCTCGTCGATGCGGATCGCCGCCGCGCGCGACGGGGCGCGGCTCTCGGGCAGGAGCTGGACCACGCGATCGATGAGATCGCCGATCGGCATGCGCGAGGCGATCTCCGCCCGGCCCGTGACGACAGCGACCGGCGCCCCGCCGAGGAGCGCCTGCACGGCGAGCGCGCAGCGCGCCGCCCGGGCCGCGAGGTCGGTCGTCGCGCCGGCGCCGGAGAGCACGACCAGCGGCAGCCGCGCCTCGACAAGCTCGAGCTGGCCCCGGTAGCGCGCCGCCGTGGCCGCGAGCGCCTGCGCGCGCGCCTGCTCGTCGGCCTCGGGCGCGGCCGGATCGGCCGCGGCGGGGGCGAGCCCGTCGCGCGCGAGGACGAGGCACATCACCTTGCGCTCGCCTGTCGTGAGCTCCGGCGGGCGGATGGACGGCGCCGGCGGGCGCACGGAGAGCGCCGCGGGATCCATGAGCGCGGCGAGCTCGGCCGCGACCGCGTTGCCGTCGCTCGGCCGCCCCTCGGGCGACTTCGACAGCATCCGCGTCACCAGGTCGTCGAGCGCCTCGGGCACGTCGTCGCGGAGCCACCGGAGCGACGGCGGCTCCTCGATGAGCACCTTGACCAGCACGGCGAGCCCGCGCGCGCCGCGGAAGGGCGCGCGCCCCGAGACGCACTTGTAGAGCAGGCAGCCGAGCGCGAAGACGTCGGCGCGCGCGTCGACCTGCGCCTCGCCGCGGGCCTGCTCGGGGGCCATGTAGCCGGGGGTGCCGAGGATGGCGCCCGGCATGGTGAGCTGCTGGTCGATGCCGGACATGCGGACCACGCCGAAGTCGATGAGCGTGATGCGGTCGATGGCGCCGTCGACGAGGAGCAGGTTGCTCGGCTTGAGGTCGCGGTGGACGACGCCGAGCCGGTGCACGGACCCGAGGGTGATCGCGACGCGCCGGGCGAGCTTGAGGCTCTCGTCCAGGCTGAACGACTGTCGGGCGAGGCGCTGGGAGAGGGTCTCGCCGGTGAGCCATTCCATGGCGAGGTAGGGGTGCCCGGTGTCCGTGAGGCCGTGCGCGATGTACCGCACCACCCCCGGCACCCGCAGGCTGGCGAGCGCCTGCGCCTCGCGCGAGAGGCGGCTGGAGTCCTGGGAGGCGGCGTTCTGGAGGACCTTGAGGGCGACGGTGTCGCCCGTCGTGAGGTCGTTCGCGCGAAAGACATGGCCCATGCCGCCGGCGCCCGCGAGCTCCACGATCTCGAACCGGCCGTCGATGACGTTTCCCGCGCGCATTGCCCTAGCCGCCGCTCCCCGCAGACCGCCGTCCGTCCTCTGTGTGGGAGCTACGCGAAGTTCATGTGGATGGCCAGCGGTTCGGGGTAGCAGGCGTGTCACCGGGCGCGGCGCCGCGAGGCCTCCGCGTCCCCTCATGCAATCACCGCCGATTACCGCGCTTCGGTCCGCATCGTCACCAGAGAGCGCGGCCCGGGGCAACTCCAGAGCGACGAAGCGCCCGGCGCGGCCCCTGCCGTCACGTCCGGCCGCGGGTCATGTCGGTTCTCCTCCGCTGCCGAGCGGCCTTTCCGGCGCGCCCGGAGCCCCGCGGGCGATACAGGAGCAGCCGCCGCGGCTCTCCGGTGATCGGTCCCACCGACGCCGCGGCCTCGACCGCGGCTCGTCTCGCCTTCGATCGCGGCGCCGGGCCGCTTTTCGTCCAGACGGCCTCGAGCGTGGAGCGGCCGACGCGGCGTGGCTGGTGTAGGCGGCGGTCCGTTCTTCGCGTCGACGGGCGCGCGGCGCTTCCGCTGTCGCGCCCGCGTGATAAATGAGCTTGTCTGGGGACTGGGGGGAGGCGACCGGAACGCGCTCGACCCCTTTTTGTCAAGCGAAGGAGGCCGCTCTTGTCAATCGTGCCCGGAACCGTCCTGCTCCAGCGCTACGGCGTCGTGGGTCACCTCCGCCGCGAGGGCCTCGGTGAAGTGTTCAGCGCCGAGGACGCTAGCACCGGCCGCCGCGTCGCGGTGAAGGTGCTCGGCGAGCCTCCAACGCGCGTGGATCCGGGGAGCGTGTTCAGCGCGCCGGAGCGCATGCCCCTGGCCGAGGCCAAGGCGCGCTTCCGGCGCGAGGCCGCGGCGTGCGAGCGGCTGCGGGGCCCGCACACGCTCCCTTCGATCGGCGGCGGCGCGGACCCGAAGCACGGCCCCTTCATCGTCTTCGAGCTGCGCGAGGGGGAGCTCCTCGCCGAGCGCATCGCCCGGCACGGGGCGCTCCCGTTCGACGCTCTCCACCCGCTGATCGAGCAGCTCTGGCTCGCGATCGCCGAGCTCCACGAGATTGACATCATCCACCGCGACATCAGCTCCGCGAGCGTGCTCGTCGATCGCGGCCCTGAAGGCGACCGGCTGACGCTCCTCGATCTCGGCTCGTGCAAGCTCCCGCCCGCGCTCTGCGACGAGGAGACGACCGTGGCGAGCCGGTGCGTCGGCGATCCCAGGTTCGCGCCCCCGGAGCAGCTCACGAAGGGCAAGACGGTGGATCACCGGGCCGACATCTATGCGGCGATGACGGTGGTCTTTCAGGCGCTCACCGGCGAGCTCCCCTACGCCGCGCGCAACCTGATGATGCTCGCCGATCTCAAGACGAGGACGGCGCCGCGGCGCCTCGGGAACATGATGCCCCCGCCGGTCGACCGGCAACTCGAGGTGTTCGTCAACCGCGGTCTCGCCCATAGCCCGGACCGCCGCTTCGCGAACATCGCCGAGGTGCTCGACGGCTGGCGGGCGCTGCGACCCGCCGCCTGAACGTCGCGGCCGCCCACGCGCGGCGCCCCACCGCTGAAGGCTGGACACCGAGGGCCCCCGGCTCGCGGCAACGCGCCCGCACGGACAGGAAGGCGGCGCGGGCGCGCCGTCCTCTCCCGCTCTCCGTGCCTTGCTGATTCCCTGCTCGTTTTCTCATGAATCAAGAGAGGTCCGCGACCGGCTCGCGGCCGCAGGCGTACCGGCGATCGTGACGGGACGCCGGAATGCCTGCGGGACCCGCGCGCGACGGCGCCTCGCGCGCGGCCCTGCCGGCGCCGCGCCTTCGCTCCGCCGCCCGCTCCCGCGTTCCTGACGAGCCCGGTCCGCGGCGCTGACGAGCGTTGCCCCGGCGTTCCGGGTAGGGCTCCGCCGCCGCGACGCCGTTCGATCGAGGCCTTTGGCCCACCATTACGACATCGCCTCTTTTTTTCTCATCGACGCTGCCATCCTTCGTCGCCGCACAGGCCGGTTGCCTCGATGGCGCGGCGGGGTGCTTTGCGCGAACGGCCCGCCCTGTTCCAGAGCGAGTTACGATTCTGCTCCCTTCTTGATCACGAGATCAGTCCGGGCCTAATCACCTGGGGTCCTGAGGAGGAATACGCATCTTCAGTCCAGAAACCGCCTCTCGCAGGATTGCAGAGCGTGAGCACGCATGTTAATCCGGGGTCGTTCGCTCGTCGCCGCGCCCTCTTGCGCGGCGCCAGGGCAACCGGAGCGACGTGCAGCTCCTCTGTCTGCGCGCCTGCCTGGCCGCGCGGAGGCTGCTCTCAGCGTCTCCGGCGCCGCCGAGGTGCGCCTCGGGACCGGCTCATTCCGGGCCGGCACGTCTCCTGGGATCTCTCAACCCTTGCTGCCACCACGCTATGACGACACCTACCTACCGTTATGTCTTCCTGGGACTCTCCATCACGTCGTCGTGGGGCAACGGCCACGCCACGACGTACAGGGCGCTCCTCCGGGCGCTCGCGTCGCGCGGCCACCACGTGCTTTTTCTGGAGCGGAACCTCTCCATCTATGACCAGCACCGCGACCTGCCCAACCCGCCTTACGGCAAGACCGAGCAGTACTCGAGCATTCCCGAGCTCCGTGATCGATTCTCACGCGCGGTGCGCGAAGCCGATCTCGTGATCGTCGGCTCCTTCGTCCCGGAGGGGGCCACCGTCGGGGCGTGGATCACGGAGGAGGCCCGCGGCAAGACAGCGTTCTACGACCTCGACACGCCGGTGACGCTGGGCCGGCTGGCGCACGGGGATCACGCGTACCTCACGCCGGCGCTGATCCCGCGGTACGACCTCTACCTGTCGGCGACGGGCGGCCCGACCTTGGAGCGGCTCGAGCGCGGCCACGGGGCGGTGCGCGCGCGGGCGCTCTACTGCTCGGCCGACACCGACGTCTACCATCCGCAGCCGGCGCCGATGCGCTGGGATCTCGGCTACCTCGGCACGTACAGCGACGACCGGCAGGCCGCGGTCGAGCGGCTCCTGCTCGAGCCGGCGCGGCGCATGCGCCGCGGCCGCTTCGCTGTGGCGGGCGCGCAGTACCCGACGTCGCTCGCGTGGCCCGACAACATCACCCGGACGGAGCACCTCCCGCCGGACGAGCACCGCATCTTCTACAATTCCCAGCGCTTCACGCTGAACCTGACCCGCCGGGCGATGGTCGAGTCCGGGTGGTCGCCGAGCGCGCGCCTGTTCGAGGCGGCCGCGTGCGGGACCCCCGTCCTGAGCGACACATGGCCGGGGATCGAGACGTTCTTCCAGCCCGGCGACGAGATCCTCCTCGTCCGCACGCCGGAGGACGTGCTCCGGAAGCTCAGGGAGATGAAGGAGGACAAGCGCCTCACCGTGGGCCAGCGGGCGCGGCAGCGCGTCTTCGCCGAGCACACGGCGATGCACCGGGCCGAGGCGTTCGAGCGCTACACCCGCGAGGTGCTCGACGCCGGGAGCCGCGCGCGGGCGCGCCGCGACCGCGACGGGCAGATCCCCGCGGCGCACGTCGAGAGCCAGAGCGGCTGACGCCCCGGGAGCGCCAGGGCGGCCAACGCATCGGCCGGGCGCGGGCGGCCGCGCCGCGCTCCTGCTCCCTTGCCGCTCGGGTCAGCGCGCAGTACGCCACGGAGGTGCGCTCCACCCCGCTTCACCCTGTCGCTCGCTTGCCTGAAGAGTGGTCGGCCTCGCTGGCCGCCCGCGGAGAGCGGTCGTTCACGGCGAAGCAGGTATTCCACTGGATCCACCGCCGCGGCGTCCTGGATCCGGCGGCGATGAAGAACCTCCCGGCGCGGCTGCGCGAGCACCTCGCCGCGGAGGGGCTCGGCGAGGTGCTGACGCCCGAGCGGGTTCATCGCTCCGAGGACGGCACGCGCAAGCTGCTCCTCCGCCTGCACGACGGCGCGACAATCGAGACGGTCCTGCTCCCGTCGGTGTCGGGCCCCGGCTCGCAGGCGCAGCTCGACGCCGACGCGGCCGCGGGCGACGACACCGACGACGAGGACGACGACGCTGGCCCGGGCGCGGCGCCGCGCGTCCGCGTCACCCAGTGCATCTCCACGCAGGTCGGCTGCGCCATGGGATGCGGCTTCTGCGCGAGCGGCGTGGCCGGGCTCAAGCGCCACCTCGGCGCCGAGGAGATCGCGGGCCAGGTGCTCCTCGGGCGGGCGATGCTCGAGGAGGGCGAGGCGCTCCGCGGCGTCGTTTACATGGGCATGGGCGAGCCGCTCCACAACTACGAGGCCACAGCGCGCTCGCTGCGTCTGCTCACGCACCCGGAGGGCATCAACCTCTCGACGCGGCGGGTCACGGTGTCCACATCGGGCCTCGTCCCGGAGATCGCGCGGCTCGGCGAGGATTTCGGCGGGCAGATCGCGCTGGCGATCTCGCTGCACGCCGCGGACGACGCGACCCGCTCGGCGCTGATGCCCATCAACCGCAAGTACCCGCTCGACGAGCTGCTCGCGGCGCTGCGCGCCTACCCGCTGCCGCGGCGCCGGCGCATCACCATCGAGTACACGCTCGTGGCCGGGCAGAACGACGATCCGGTCGAGGCGCGCCGGCTGGCGAAGCTCCTGCGCGGGATCCCGGTGAAGATCAACCTCATCCCGATGAACCCGATCGAGGCGTCCTCGCTGGGCCCGCCCGGCCTGGAGCGCGTGACCGCGTTCCAGGAGGTGCTCACCCAGGCCGGATACTCGTGCTTCGTGCGGCGCCGGCGCGGGGACGACGTCTCGGCGGCGTGCGGGCAGCTCGTGCTGCTCGGGGCCAAGCCCAAGGTGCGGCGCGCGGTGGGCTGAGCCGGACCCGGCGCGGCTCAGCCCGCCAGGCAGGCGAGGGCGCTCCGCCGGAGGCCGTCCGACGAGGCCTGTCCGCGAGCGCTCGGGGCGCGCCGCGCCGCCCGGACCGCCTTGACGCCCCGCCGCGCGGGGGCGTAGCTGTCAACCGTGCTGAAAAAGATCCTCGTCGCCAACCGTGGAGAGATCGCCTGTCGCGTCCTCCGGACCTGCAAACGGCTCGGGATCGCCACGGTCGCCGTCTACTCGGACGCCGACGCGGGCGCGCCGCACGTCGCGATGGCCGACGAGGCCGTGCGCATCGGGCCGCCGCCGGTCCGCGACAGCTACCTCGTCATCCACGCGATCGTGGAGGCGGCCCGGGCGACGGGCGCCGACGGCATCCACCCGGGGTACGGGCTGCTCAGCGAGAACGAGGCGTTCGCCGAGGCCGTCCTCGCGGCCGGCATCACGTTCATCGGCCCGCCGCCCGCGGTGCTCCACGCCTTCGGCGACAAGATCCTCGCGCGCGACCACGCGCGCGCCGCCGACGTCTTCCCGCCGCCGGGCACGGGCGGCCCGGTCGACCCCGCCGACCTCGAGGCCGCCCAGCGCGCCGCCGAGAGCATCGGCTTCCCGCTGCTCGTCAAGGCCGCGGGCGGCGGCGGCGGCATCGGCATGCAGGTCGTCACCGAGCCGGTCAAGCTCGCGCGCGCCCTCACCGCGTGCTCCGACCGCGGCCGCTCCGCGTTCGGCGACGCGCGCGTCTACATGGAGCGGTACATCGAGCGCCCGCGCCACATCGAGGTGCAGGTGCTCTGCGACGGCCAGGGCGGCGCCGTCGCGATCGGCGAGCGCGAGTGCAGCGCGCAGCGCAGGCACCAGAAGATCGTCGAGGAGAGCCCGTCGCCCGCCGCGTTCTTCCAGGGAGACGCGGGCGAGTCCCGCCGGAAGACGCTGCACGAGAGCGCCCTCCGGGTCGTGACAGGCGCCGGCTACGTCGGGGCCGGCACGGTCGAGTTCGTCGCGGCGGAGAGCGGCGAGCTCTACTTCCTCGAGGTCAACGCCCGGCTCCAGGTCGAGCACTGCGTCACCGAGATGTGCACCGGGCTCGACCTCGTCGAGCACCAGATCCGCATCGCCTCGGGCGAGCCGCTCGCGCCGGAGGTCCGCGACCACGCCTACCGCGGCCATTCCATCGAGGCGCGCCTCTACGCCGAGGATCCGGCGAAGAAGTTCGCCCCGCAGCCCGGCCGCATCGCCGCGCTCCGCTGGCCCGCCGCGGGCGACGACCTGCGGATCGAGACAGGCGTCGCCGAGGGGCTCGAGGTGACGCCGTTCTACGATCCGCTGCTCGCCAAGATCGTCGCCCACGGGCCGACGCGCGACGACGCGATCGCCCGCCTGGACCGGGCGCTCGCCGGCACGACGATCGAGCTCGCCGGCCCGGCCGGTCCCGCCGCGACAAACCTCGCCTTCCTGCGCCAGATCCTGGCGGACGACGACTTCCGGCGCGGCCAGTACGACACGCGCTTCGCCGAGGCGCTCGCCGCCGGCAAGAAGGCCGGCTAGCCCCGCCCGTCCGCACGGAATCGCGCGTGCGCCTGCTGCACACGGCGGCCAGCTTGAACTAAAGATGGAGTCGTGAGCCACGACTTCGTCCTCGAGCCTGCCGAACGCTGGCTTGCCCACGACCCCGATCCGGAGACCCAGAGCGAGCTGCGCCGGCTCATCGACGCGGCCCGGGCGGGCGAGGAGGGCGTCCGCGATGAGCTCGCCGAGCGCTTCGCCGGCCCCCTCGAGTTCGGCACCGCCGGCATCCGCGGCGTGCTCGGCGCCGGCGAGAGCCGGATGAACCGCGCCGTCATCCTCCGCACGACCGCCGGCCTCGCCCGCTACCTCCTCGCCACGCTCGGCGACAAGGCGCGCAGCGCCGGGGTCGTCGTCGGCCACGACGCCCGCCGGATGAGCCGCGAGTTCGCGGAGGACGCCGCCTGCGCCCTCGCCGCCGCGGGCATCCCGAGCCACCTCTCGCCGCGGCCCTGCCCCACCCCGATCGCCGCGTTCGCTGTCGGTCACCTTGGCGCGGCCGCGGGCGTGATGGTCACGGCGAGCCACAACCCGCCCGAGTACAACGGCTACAAGGTCTACTGGGACAACGCCGCGCAGATCGTCCCGCCGCACGACACCGGCATCGCGACGGCGATCGACGCCTCGCCGCCGGCGGATCAGGTCCCCCGCGTCCCCCTCGACGAGGCGCGGCAGCGGGGCCTCGTGCGCGACTTCCCCGAGGATCTCGAGCCGGCGTACCTCCGCGCGATCCGCGGCCTCGCCGTGCGGGCGGACGGCGATCGCAACCTGCGCATCGTCTACACGCCGCTGCACGGCGTGGGCAACCGCCTCGTCCGCGAGGCGCTCGCGCAGGCCGGCTTCACGCGCGTGACGAGCGTGCCCGAGCAGGCCGAGCCGGACGGCGCGTTCCCCACGGTCGCGTTCCCGAACCCCGAGGAGAAGGGCGCCATGGACCTGGCGTTCGCCCTCGCGAAGAAGGAGGGCGCCGACATCGTCCTCGCCAACGATCCGGACGTCGACCGGCTCGCCGTGGCGGTGCGGCGCCCGGACGGCGAGTACGTGCAGCTCACGGGCAACCAGGTCGGCGTGCTCCTCGGCCACTACCTGCTCACCGAGGGGGGCGCCCAGGGCGGCGGCAGCGCGACCGAGCGCCGCCTCGTGCTGGCCTCCTGCGTCTCGACCCCGATGCTCGGCGCGATCGCCGCGGCGCTCGGGGTGCACTACGAGGAGACCCTGACCGGGTTCAAGTGGATCGCCAACCGGGCGATGGACATCGAGCGCTCGACAGGCGCCCGCTTCGTGTTCGGCTTCGAGGAGGCGCTCGGCTACACCATCGGCCCTGTCGTGCGCGACAAGGATGGCATCGGCGCCGCGGTGGTGCTCGCCGAGCTCGCCGCTGTGCGCAAGGCCGAGGGCAAGACGCTGCTCGACGAGCTCCAGGCGCTCACCCGCACGTACGGCCTCTACATGAGCGGGCAGCGCTCCTACACCCTGCGCGGCGTGGACGGCGTCGAGAAGATCGCCTCCATCATGGCCGCGCTGCGGAAGAGCCCGCCGGCGGAGCTCGGCGGCGTCCCGGTGGTGGCGTGGCGCGACTTCGAGGCGCGCACGCGCACGTCGAGCGACGGCAAGGCCGAGCCGCTCGTCCTGCCCCCGAGCAACGTCCTCGTGTACGAGCTCGACGGCGGCAGCCGGATCATCGCGCGCCCGAGCGGCACCGAGCCGAAGATCAAGTTCTACTTCGACGTGCGCGAGCCGGTCGCCGCGGACGAGCCGCTGGCCGACGCCGAGGCCCGCGCGGCGGCGCGGCTCGACGCGCTGGCCACGGCGTTCTCGGCCCTGGCCGGCATCGGCTGACGGGCCGCTTCAGCCGCCGGCGCTGCGGAAGGCGGCGCGGCCGACGAAGAACGGGCCCATCTGGCTGATGAACTCCGATGTCTGGCGGGTCTTCCGCATCGACTGGACGATGTGCGAGAGCGGGTGGAGCTCCTTGCCGACCAGCCCGATCACGAACTCGTTGTCGCGGGCGTCGAGCCCGTGGGACGCGAGGCGGATGTCGTGCGCGAGGTCCTGCGCGCCGTACGCCCGGCCGATGGTGCCGTGCTCGCGCAGGATGCTCCCCTGCTCGCGCGGCTCGAGCTTGGAGAACGCGCCGCTGCGGCGGAGCGGGTACCACACAGCCCACGACCAGGCGGGGTTGAGCACTGTCTCGGCCGGGCGCCGGAGCATCCAGTACTCGAGGTCCTGCTCGTAGCCTGTCGAGTAGGTGCGCCCCAGCATGGAGAAGTCGGGGCGGAGCTCCAGCCCCCGGAGGTCGCCGCGGTTGAGCGCGGGCCGGACCTTCTCGACGAAGAGGGCCGGGTCTTCCGCCCAGGTGAGCACCGCGATCCCGCGCGGGTCACTGACGTCCTCGTACACGACAGCGCCGACGCGCTGGGCCTCCAGGGCCTGACCGACAGCGCGGGTCAGCTCCGCCGGATCGCCGGTGCTCGGGCAGCGGAAGACGAGGAGCTGCATGAACAGCCTGCGGTCGATGACCTGCGGTCGCCCGTCGCGCGGCGCCCCCCGCTCGGCCACATCGATGTGCGGCAGCTCGGGCTCCGCGTGGCCGGCGGCCGGCCGGCCCGTCGTGGATTCGCTCATGGCGTAGGGGTACCGAGGTTCGCGCAGGAGGGCAACACCGAGGCGCCGCACCGCCGCCGGTCGCCGCCGTTCGCCGGCCCACCGCGCCGGGCGCCCCCTGGCTCCGCCGGCTCCGCCCGCCCGGCCGCGCGCTGCCCGCAGCACGTCGCGCCCGCGGCATCGACCGAACCACGGAGGCGGGTAATGTCGATTACACCTGCACCCCGCATCGGGACCGACGCTGGCATCCTGCGGTCTGGCCATCGGGTCGAAACGAGGGCTGGACAACCGGCGAAGGCTCGTCCAGCGCCGCTTCATTCCATGTCGCACGCCTGCTCCCGTGTAATCATCTCTTGCCATCCAGGCGAACTCACGCTCCCCTGCAAGGTACAACCACGACTCCTGGAGTCCCCCCGACGATGTGCTCTCCGGCAGGGCTTCCCGCCCGAGACCGCGCCCGCTGCGCCCGCGACCTGGGCCGGCGTCGTCAGGGCCTTCCCGCCGTAGGTTCGCCGCGATGAAGACGCACGAAACGAAGAGCAAATCCTCGATCCCCGCCGGTCGATGCAAAGGAACGTTGCTGGTCAACCTCCGGTCGTTCGTCACGACGAACCGCGATGCCGGGGCCTGGGAGCGGCTGGTGACGTCGCTCCCCAAGTCAGACCGGGACGTACTGTATCAGCCGCTGCTGCCGAGCAGCTGGTATCCGATCGGCGTCTGGAACCGGGCGTTGCGAACGCACGTGAGGTCCGCGAGCGACCAGGCCGCCGAGATCAAGCGGTTTGCCCGTTATGTCGCGGATCGCGACCTCAATACGGTGATGAAGTTCGCGCTCTCGATCGCGATGCCCGACACGATCGTCGCCCGCACTGGAATGTTCTGGTCGCGCTACTTCGATTCCGGGAAGGTCTTCCCGCGAATGGTGAAGCCGCGGGAGTGGGTGCTGACGATCACCGGTCCGACGGGGGACGACGAGGGGCCGTCCGCGATGAACTGCGGCGATGGCGTGTGCGGGTGGGTGGAGCAGGCGCTGCTCCTGTGCGGTGCGTCGACCCCCAAGGTGACTCACCAGCGGTGCCGGTTCCGCGGCGCGACCGAGTGCCTCTCCGAGGTCGTATGGTGAGCGGCTGAACGGACCGCCCATTTGCCTGTTGACTTGATCCTTCGCTCCGATCCAAACTGGATGCAGGCGGGACACATGTACGCGAAGCCTCTCATGGTGAGGTCATCGTGCTGGCCCTTTCATCCTCAGCGTCTGGGGGTCAGCATCGTGCCCGCGCCGCGCATTGTCTCCTGACGGCCGCGGGCCGGTCAGCCTGAGGGGTTTGGTGGAGCGGAGACCGGCGGGCAGGCACGAGGGAGATTGACCCAGCAACCCACCAGGTAAATTCATGCTGTCACCTCGCTCGCAGCGGCACAAGGAAGTCAAGGACAGCCTCAAGGCGACGCCGCATCCGGTCTGGGTCGAGGACATGCTCGAGTCCCTGGCCGATCAGTGGAAGGCCGCGGTTTACACGCCTCCGATCGCGCGGACGATGACGGAGCCGATCGATCAGGAGACCTGGGGTCTGATGATCCGGGAGTTCTTCTGCGTCGTCGAGGCGTTCCCGAAGTACATGGGGCTCAGCCTGGCGAAGACGACGTACGGACAGACGCCGCGCGACTCCCTGGTGCGCGACTGGCTCATCGGCAACATCCGGGTCGAGGCGCTGCATGTGCGCTGGTACCTCGACTGGGCGGCGGGGCACGGCATCAGCGCCTCGGAGATCACGAGCCATCGTCCGACCACGGAGGTCGCCTCGCTCTTCGACTGGCTCTGGTCGGTCTCCTACCGCGGCTCTCTGGCCGAGGCTGTCGGCGCGGTCAACTATGCGATCGAGGGTGTCACTGGCGAGTGGTCGCGCGTGGTGCTGCCGGCCTTCACGAAGCAATACGGCGAGGGGAGCAAGGCGCTGACGTGGCTCGCTGCCCATGCGAACTACGATGACGCTCACCCGCGCGAGGCGCTGGAGATCGTGAAGCTCGCGACCACCTCCGCCGAGGAGATCCGCCGGGTGCATTCGAGCATCGGCCGTTCCCTCGAGCTGTTCGAGCGCGCCTTCAAGGCCTGCAGCAACGCGCCCCGCAGCCGCAGCTAAACCGCCCCCTCCCGCCGCAGCGCGCGCCCCTCGCGGCGGACGTCCGCCCGAGCCGCGGCGGGAGACGACAGTTCCTCCTTACCCCTGCGGCGCGCCGAAGCAGCGAGTCTCTCGCGGTCGCGTCCGCCTCTGATGTGCCCCACGGCATCTCCCGCCCAGCCCCGCAGTCCGGACGAACGCCGCTCGCACGACCACGACGAAACTAGAAGACACCGAGAGCGCCATGCTCTCTGATTGCCCCTCTTCCGTCTTCAAGCGTCCTCGACGTTCCCCCCTTCACTGCAGGATCGCCTGCCGCCCACCGCCCGACCCCCCCTCAACGGCTCTCGTGCACGCCCCCCCTCTGCGATCGCACGTCTTCCGCGCGCGCGCCCCCAGCAGCCGTTCTGCCCTCCCCCTCCGCCCCCTCCGTTGGTTCCGAGCGTCCCAGAGCGGGGCTCACCCGCACAGGAGACGGGCCCAGATCGGCGTTTTCGGCGCACAGGCGTACTCCTGTACGCCGAGCACCGAAAACGTCGAGATGGGCCCGTATCCGAAGCGGGTGAGCCCCGCTCTAGCGGCCGTAGACGGCTTTGCGGACCTTCTTCTTGAGGTCGTCGAGAACGAAGGGCTTCGTGATGTAGTGACGGGCGCCGGCCTGGATGCCGGCGATGACGTCCATCGGATCCGACTTGGCGGTGAGGAAGATGACGGGCACCCGGCGCATCTGGTCGTTCTCGCGGAGCCGCTTCGTCATGCTCACCCCGTCGAGCTTCGGCATCATGATGTCCACGATGACGAGATCCGGATGCGGCTCCTGCTGCGCCAGCGCCAGACCCTCGACCCCGTTCGTCGCGACCACGGTGTCGAACTCGTCGCTGAGGAACCGGGCAATCATCGCCGCCGTGTCCTCCTCGTCCTCCACCACCAGAACTCTCTTTTTTGTCGCGGTCACCATCTGCGCCCGGAAGGATAGCGCGAAGCGAACGACGCGGGCCGCGCGTGGGGCACTTTTTCGAGGATGTTGGAACCGCGCTGATTTTCTTCACCCTCACCGCAATCGCCCGCTGCCACCGGAGGCCAGCGACAACAAGGGCGCGCGCCGCGTGAAACGCGGTGCCCCCGCGCGGAGCAGGGCTGTCTCAGGCACACGGCGCGATGTTTCGTGAGCCGGCCGCGCCGGCGCCATTCGCCATCTCCCGGGCCGCTCGCCGGAAAACGGGGCAAAGGCCGGCTCGGCCCGCGCCAGGACCGCTCGGGGCGCGCTCCCGCTCGCGCCGGCAGGGGCGAGCGGGAGAGCGCCTGGACGTGAGCGCAATCACCTCTTCGGAGATGGACCGAGCCGGAAGGCTCAGGCGGCGCCGGACGCGGCGCGCTCGAGCAGCGACGCGAGGCGGTCGAGCTGCATGGGCTCCACGAACGTGCTGCCGATGTCGCGCATCAGGACCGCGCGGACCGTCGAGCCGCGGCGCTTCTTGTCGAGCGACAGGAAGCGCAGCGCGGCGGAGACCGGCTCGTCCTCGATCCGGGTGGGCAGCCCGAGCCGGGCGAGCAGGCAGATCACCCTGTCGGCCGACGCGCTGTCGGTCACGCCGAGAGAGCACCCGACCCGGAGCATCGCCACCATGCCGAGCGACACCGCCTCGCCGTGCGCCAGCCGGACGAACCCGCCCTCCGCCTCGAGGGCGTGCCCGAGCGTGTGGCCGAGGTTGAGCAGGGCGCGGTCGCCCGACTCGCGCTCGTCGCGGGCCACGATGGCCGCCTTCACAGCGATCGAGCGCCGGATGATCTCGGCGAGGAGGCCGGGGTCGCGCGCGAGGACGCGATCGGCCTCGCGCTCGAGGAGCACATGCAGGTCCGGGTCGCCGATGCAGGCCGTCTTCACCACCTCGGCGAGCCCGCTCCGGTAGGCGCGGTCGGTCTCTGTCGCGAGCGCCGCCGGGCTCGCGACGACCGCGGACGGCTGGTGGAAGGTGCCGACGGCGTTCTTCGCGGGGCCGAGGTCGACCCCGGTCTTGCCGCCTACCGACGCGTCGACCATCGAGAGGAGCGTCGTCGGCGCCCCGACCCAGCGGACGCCGCGCAGGAGCGTCGAGGCGGCGAAGCCGCCGATGTCGGTCACCACGCCCCCGCCGTGCGCCAGCACCACCGCGTCGCGATCGGCGCCCGCCTCGATCATCGCGGTGAGCGCCGCCTCGACGGCCGAGAGCCGCTTGTGCTCCTCGCCGGGCCGGAGCACCGTGACCGCGGCGGCCGGCTTGCCCTGCGCCGCGAGCGCGTCGAGCAGCGGCGCGCCCCAGAGGCGGCTCACGTTCTCGTCCGTGACCACGAAGACCGACGAGGGCGCGAGCGCGACGACGGCGTCGGCCACGGACGCCGGCGCGTCCGAGGCGATGCGCACCGCGTAGCTCTTGTCGCCGAGCGGCACGAAGAGCGGGCGATCCGCGTAGGCGCGGAGGACCCGCGCGGCGACCTCCTCGGGCGCGACGCCGTCGGTCACGACGCGCGCGTGGGCCTCCGCGTACACGGCCGCGCGCGCGGCCAGGAGCTCGCGGATGCGCGCCTCCCGGTCCGGCGCGCCGTCGAGGAGCGGGCGCGTGCCGCCCGGCGTGCGCGCGGCGATCGTGCGCGGGGTCGCGCTGAGCGCGACGACGCAGCCGCGCTCGAGCGCCTCGGCGCGGAGCGCGGCGTCGACAAGGGCGCCGCCGCCGAGGGCGATGACGCGCGGGCCGCGCGTCGCGAGGAGCCGGCGAAGGGTCGCCGCCTCCAGCGCGCGGAAGCCGGCCTCGCCGCGCGAGGCGAAGAGCGACGGGACGCTCTCGCCGGCCTCCGCCGTGATGGCGTCGTCGAGGTCGATGAACGGGAGGCCCGCGCGCGCGGCGGCGAGGCGGCCCACGGTCGTCTTTCCGGCCCCCATGAAGCCGGTGAGCAGGAGCGGAGGTGCGTCGGGGAGGAGTTGCATGGCGTTCAGTAAGAGCGGACCTGCTGGAGGTAGGTGTCGACGTTGCGCGAGAGCTCGGTGAGGCTGTCGCCGCCGAACTTCTCGAGCAGGGCGGCGGCGAGCGTGATCGCCACCATCGCCTCGCCGACGACCGAGGCGGCCGCGACGGCGCAGACGTCGCTCCGCTCGAAGGCGGCGTCGAACTGCTCCTTGGTGCGCACGTCGACCGAGGGGAGCGCGCGCTTCAGCGTGGCGATCGGCTTCATGGCGGCGCGGCAGATGAGCGGCATGCCGTTCGTGATGCCGCCCTCGAGGCCGCCGGCGCGGTTCGACGGGCGGGTGAACGCGCTCGACGCCTGGTCGTACCCGATCGGGTCGTGCACCTCGGAGCCCGAGATGCGCGCGGCCTCGAAGCCGATGCCGATCTCGACGCCCTTGATCGCCTGGATGCTCATCAGCGCCTGCGCGAGCCGGCCGTCGAGCTTGCGGTCCCACTGCACGTGGCTGCCGAGCCCAGGCGGCAGGCCGGTGGCGATCACCTCGAAGACGCCGCCGAGCGTGTCGCCCCGGTGCGCTGCCTCGCGGATGGCGTCGCGCATCGCCTGCGCCGCGGCGGCGTCGACGCACGCGAGGTCGGAGGCGCGGGCGCGCTCGCGGAGCTCGGTGAGCGGGAGGTCGCCGAGGCCGGAGGCCGCGGAGATCTGCGAGCGCACCGGGCCGATCGAGAGGACGTGGGCGAAGACCTCGACGCCGACCGACCGGAGGAGCTTGCGGCAGACGCCGCCCACCGCGACGCGCGCCGCGGTCTCGCGCGCGCTCGCCCGCTCGAGCACGTCGCGCAGGTCCCGCCGGGCGTACTTCAGGCCGCCGGCGAGGTCCGCGTGGCCGGGGCGCGGGCGGGTGAGCGCCTCGGGCGGCTCGGGGAACGGCTCCGGGCCCATGCGCCCGGCCCAGCTCGCGTGATCGCGGTTCTCGATCACCATGGCGATGGGGCCGCCGAGCGTCTCCCCGCCGCGCACGCCGGCGACGAGGCGGACGCGGTCGGTCTCGATCTTCATCCGCCCGCCGCGCCCGTAGCCGCGCTGGCGCCGCGCCAGATCCTCGTCGACGTCCTCCGCGAGGAGCGGCATGCCCGCCGGAATACCCTCGACGGTCGCCACGAGCTCCGGCCCGTGCGACTCGCCGGCCGAAAGCCACCTGAGCTGCGTCATCGTCTGGAAAACCTCCTCTGCGCCCGGGGCTCCGGGCCAAGCTTGCTGCCTATTACAGGTCGATCTGCTCGACGTCGACGCCCTGGGCCCCGGATCGGCTGGCGCCGTCCGTCTCGGGGCGGATCGGGGACCGGCCGCCTTCCGCTCCGACGACCGGCTCCCCGAGGAACCGGGCCGCCACCGAGGCGAAGCTCTTCGGCAGATCCGTGACGAGCAGCGCGAGGCTGCCCGGCGCGCTCCGGGACGTCGCGAGCCCCCGCTCGGCGAGGAACGACGCCACCTCCTCCGCTGTCGCGGACGCGCTGTCCACGATCGGGAGGGGGCCGCCGGCGAGCGCCGCCGTCTCGGCCTCGATCGCGGCGCGGAGCAGCGGGAAGTGCGTGCAGCCGAGCACGATCGAGCGGGCGCCCGCGCCGATGAGCGGCTCCAGGTAGCGCCGCGCGACGAGGCGCGGGACCTCGCCCTCGATCCACCCCTCCTCCGCCAGCGAGACGAGCAGCGGGGCCGCCTGGCCGGCGACCTCGGTGCGGGTGCTGAGCGACGCCACGGCGCGGGGGTAGGCGCCGGACGCGATCGTCCCCGCCGTCCCGAGCACGCCGATCGTCGCGCCGCGCGACGCGGCCACGGCGGCCCGCGCGCCGGGAAGGATGACCCCGAGGACGGGCAGGTCGAGCTCGACCCGGAGCATGTCGAGCGCGACGGCGCTCACCGTGTTGCACGCGACGACGATCGCCTTGACCCCGCGCTCGATCAGCACGCGCGCGCAGCCGAGCGCGTAGCGGACCACCGTCTCGGGGGACCGGGTGCCGTACGGGACGCGCGCCGTGTCGCCCAGGTAGACGATGTCCTCCGCCGGGCAGCGCCTGCGCAGCGCGCGCACGACCGTGAGGCCGCCGAGGCCCGAGTCGAACACCCCGAGCGGCGCGTCCCCGGGCGACGTCACGGCTCCTCGATGCGGAACAGGTGCGGCGGCTCGCGCAGGAACTCCTCGCGCGCGATGGCGTCGAGCGCGCTCCGCACGAGCCCCTCCTGCGCGTCGTGCGTGATGAGCACCACGTCGACGGCGGGCTCGCGGGCCGCCGCGCCGCCCGCGGGCGCCGCGCCCTGGCTCGCCTTGGTCGGCCCCTGCTGCACGATCTGCTCGATGCTCACGCCCGCGTCGCCGAGCGCGCCGGCGAGGCGCCCCATGACGCCCGGGCGGTCCTCGACCGCGAAGCGCAGGTAGTACCGCGAGACGATCTCGCTGAGCGGGCGGACCCGGCGGGGCTTGATCGACATGCCGCGGCCCTGCATGCCCGCGACGCCCGAGGCGATCGAGCGCGCGACGTCGAGGACGTCGGAGACGACGCTGACCGCGGTCGGCAGGTCGCCGGCGCCGCGGCCGTAGACGAGCGACGGCCCGACGGCGCGCCCCTCGAGGAGCACGGCGTTGAGCACGCCGGAGACGTTGGCGAGCACGCTCTGCTTCGGGATCAGCGTGGGGTGGACGCGCAGCTCGATGGAATCGCCGAGATCGCGGCCGATCGCGAGGTGCTTGATCGTGTAGCCGAAGCGGTCGGCGTAGCGGTGGTCGGCCTCCTCGATGGTCCGGATGCCGGAGGTGTGGACGGCGCCGCTGTCGACCTGCGCCCCGAAGGCGAGCATCGCGAGCACGATCAGCTTGTGCGCGGCGTCGTGGCCGTCGACGTCGAGCGACGGATCGGGCTTCTCGGCGTAGCCGAGGTCCTGCGCCTCGCGCAGCGCGGCCTCGAACGACGCGCCCGTGTCGCGCATGCGCGTGAGGATGTAGTTGCAGGTGCCGTTCACGATCGCGGTGACGCGCTCGACCCAGTCGCTCGCGAACGCGTCCCGGAGCGTGCGGATGATCGGGATGCCGCCGCCGACCGCCCCCTCGAACGCGAGGTCGACCTGGCGCGCCGCGGCCCGCGCGATGAGCGCGGGGCCGTGGGCCGCGAGCAGCAGCTTGTTCGCGGTGACCACCCCCTTGCCGCGGTCGATGGCGCGCTCGATCAGCGCGCGGGCGGGCGTCTCGCCGCCCATCACCTCGACGACCAGGTCGATCGTGGGGTCGTCGACCACCTCCTCCGCGCTCGTGGTGAGCAGGCCGCGATCCAGGGCCGAGACGCGCTCCTTCTCGAGGTCCCGCACGACGACGCGCTTGACCACGAGGGGCACGCCGGCGCGCTCCGCGAGGTAACCGGAGTTCTCGGCGAGCAGGCGGAGGACGCCGCCGCCGACAGTACCGCAGCCGAGGAGCCCGATCTGGATCGGGGCGCCGCCGCGCAGGCGCCTGCGATCGCTGGCGGCGTGGGGTTCAGGGTTCAAGTTCAAGGGCGGACCGCCTTCCGTCTTCATGCGCGCGGAGCTTAGCGCTTCTCGCGCCGAGAGGTGACGCCTATGCTGCGCGGGCCATGGCGGAAACGATCAAGGGCGTTCTGGGCGAGGAGTTCAGGTTCCACGTGGGCGAGGACGGGGGCGCCGCGGCGCGGGGGCCGCTGCTCCCGCTGCGCGTGCTCGTCGTCGCCGATCTCGTCCCCCGCGATCCG
The DNA here is from genome assembly GCF_001589285.1 of Sorangium cellulosum. Taxonomy (GTDB): domain Bacteria; phylum Myxococcota_A; class Polyangia; order Polyangiales; family Polyangiaceae; genus Sorangium; species Sorangium cellulosum_G. The sequence goes on from NZ_JEMA01000431.1 coordinate 23,850, forward strand.
CACAACGCCGGGGCGAGCCCGCCCGTGGGCGCGATCCGCGTCGACGCGGGCCGGTTCGATAACCTCTTCGCGATGCTCCGGCCGCGGATCGCGATCGAGGTGCCGAGCGTGCTCGCGGGGGGCCGGCCGGCGCGCGTCGACCTGTCGCCCACCAGCCTGAAGAGCTTCCGGCCCGACGCCCTGTGCGCCGAGGTGCCGCTCCTGCGATCGCTGCTCGACGCCCGGCGCGTCCTCGATCGGCTGCGCGACGGCTCGACAACGCTCGATCAGGCGCGCGCCGAGCTCGATCGGCTCTGGGGCGGCGCCCCGCTCGGGCGCGACATCCTCGGGCTGCTGCCGGAGCGCCAAGGCGCCGTGGCCGCCCGGCC
>NZ_JEMA01000432.1 GCF_001589285.1 Sorangium cellulosum
CTTAGATGCTTTCAGCGGTTATCCGTTCCGTACATGGCTACCCGGCTATGCCCTTGGCAGGACAACCGGAACACCAGAGGTACGTCCACCCAGGTCCTCTCGTACTATGGGCAGCTCCTCTCAAGTGTCCTACGCCCACGGCAGATAGGGACCAAACTGTCTCACGACGTTTTAAACCCAGCTCGCGTACCGCTTTAATCGGCGAACAGCCGAACCCTTGGGACCTGCTCCAGCCCCAGGATGCGATGGGCCGACATCGAGGTGCCAAACCGCGCCGCCGATATGAACTCTCAGGCGCGATCAGCCTGTTATCCCCAGAGTACCTTTTATCCGATGAGCGATGGCCCTTCCATACAGAACCACCGGATCACTAACGCCTGCTTTCGCACCTGTTCGACCTGTCGGTCTCACAGTTAAGCTCCCTTGTGCGTTTGCACTCTACGCCTGGTTTCCAATCAGGCTGAGGGAACCTTCGCACGCCTCCGTTACTTTTTAGGAGGCGACCGCCCCAGTCAAACTGCCCACCAGGCAGTGTCCCCGACCCAGTTCATGGGCCCAGGTTAGATTTCCAGAATACCCAGGGTGGTATTTCAACGTTGGCTCTGCCGAACCCAGAAGCCCGGCTTCATAGCCTCCCACCTATCCTACGCAGAATATCCCGAAAATCACTGCCAAGTTGCAGTAAAGGTTCATGGGGTCTTTCCGTCTTGCCGCGGGTAGAGGGTATCTTCACCCCCGATACAATTTCGCTGAGTCCCTGGTCGAGACAGCGGGGATGTTGTTATGCCATTCGTGCAGGTCGGAACTTACCCGACAAGGAATTTCGCTACCTTAGGACCGTTATAGTTACGGCCGCCGTTTACTGGGGCTTCGGTTCAGAGCTTCGCTTGCGCTGACTCGTCCCCTTAACCTTCCAGCACCGGGCAGGCATCAGACCCTATACGTCGTCTTACGACTTCGCAGAGTCCTGTGTTTTTAGTAAACAGTCACAACCCCCATTTCTCTGCAACCACCTCACGCTACGGAGCGCTAGTCTCCTCACGCAAAGCGGCACACCTTCTCCCGAAGTTACGGTGTCATTTTGCCGAGTTCCTTAACCAGGGTTCTCTCACGCGCCTTGGGATACTCACCCCGCCCACCTGAGTCGGTTTGCGGTACGGACACCAAAGAGACTCTGTACGCGGCTTTTCTTGGAAGTTTGGGATCACCGAGTATCCCGGGCCGAAGCCCAGACCTCATCACCTCTCGGGCTTACGAGCAGTCGTTTGTCCCTATCGGGTCCTGACTGCTCACCCTACCGGCTTGAACACGGAAGCCATCTACCGTGCTCGGCCTACCCTTCTCCGTCCCCGCTTACTTCAACGTCACCCTTGGTGGTGCAGGAATATTAACCTGCTTCCCATCACCTACGCCTCTCGGCCTCGGCTTAGGATCCGACTAACCCATGGGAGGATTATCCTTCCCCAGGAAACCTTGGGCTTACGGCGACCGAGTTTCTCGCTCGGTTTATCGCTACTCATGCCTGCATAAGCTCTTCTCAAGGCCGTTACCGGTCGTCACCGTCCGGCGTGTATCTCCTTGAGAATACTCCCCTACCGCTTCCGTTAGAAAGCCCGTGGCTTCGGTACTGAGCTTGAGCCCCGTTATATTTTCGGCGCGGGTTCGCTTGACCAGTGAGCTATTACGCTTTC
>NZ_JEMA01000433.1 GCF_001589285.1 Sorangium cellulosum
ACCTCGAGTCGCTCTGACGCCACGGAATACGCTCTGCCGCTCACGGCCAGGGATCGCGCCGTGAGGGGCAAGCGTACGTTACCCGGCGACGCCCTCATCAAGACGCTGTCACCGAGGGCGCCGAGTCCTCCTGAGCCGGGAAAACGTGCGATGCTTGACCCGTGTCCCGCGTCGCTCTCATCTCCGACCTCGACCGTGCCTTCGATGCCCAGGCCGACCCCCGCAACGTGGCCATGATCCGGCGTCGCCATGCGTTCTGGGCCCAGCTCGCCCGCCTTCATGGCTGGGACCTCGCGGTCTGCGATGTGGCCTTGCTCGACGCGCCGCAGGGGGTCCGCGGCAGTGTGTCCTGGGTCGATCTGCCGATGCTCCCTCACTCCGCCTACAAAACCGTCGTCGCTCGGGCGGTTGCTGCCGGCGCCACGTGCGTGCTCGACCTCCCCGACAATGTGGAGCGGGTCCTCGGGCTCGATCAATTCTACTCGGTGCTCACGAACGCTGGTGTCCCACTCGTCGGCCAAGTCCGCCAACCCCGAGCTCTACTACGGCAGCAACCAAGCGGACGTCGAGGCCACGGTCTTCGAGGTGATCCGCCGCCTGCGTGTCGCTCTCGATGTCGGCGGCCTCGCATTGCGCGAGCACCTCGACCTTGAGCGCATCGAGCTCGCCACCGCGCCCGGCGACCGCAACCCCATCCGGGTGCCCTTCGAAGTGCGGCTGACGGTGTTGGACGGCCGTCTCCTCATGGCCAGCTACCACGGCCCCTTCGAGGCCCTCACCGACGACGTGCGCCGGCCCCTCTCCGATGAACTCACTGCGAGGAGCGAGGTGGTGCAGAGGGCGGTTCGCGCCCTTCTCCCAGCTCTTCTAACGGCTGACCTCCCGGCGAACTACGTGGCTGACGTGGCCTTCGTTCGAGACGGCCAGCCAGTGGTCCTCGAGCTCAACCCGCTCTATGCAGCGGGTTACAACGTGCCCTCCGCGCACGCCCTGCTTGTCGCTGCGCTCGGCGCCGACCTTGCCCACCGTGCCGGGTACGCAGAGTCGCCGTGGACGGAGATCCTCGACAGCGCTGCGACGCTTGCCGGCGAACGTGTGGAGCAAAGCCCGGCGGTATGGCTGCTCCGCGAGCCGGTGGACTGTTCGATAAGTTCTTGAACATTTTCACGGGCGCCCGGGGGGGGGGGGGGGGGCCATCTACGTCTTCTTGTTGCCGGCGGGCGAGTTCGAGCGCTACGGCGCGCCGGCGCTGCTGCCCGGCTGAGGGCGGGCAGGGCCGTGTCGAAAAAAAAACGAGGGCGACCGATGAGTCTTCGCCGCCGCCCCGGTCTCAAGGGGAACGTGCCTCGAAGCATGGGGCACCCACCTCGACAGGAGCACCGACGATGAAACTGTACGAATTTGCGCCGACCCGATCAATTCGTGCCCGCTGGACGCTGCAGGAGCTGGGGGTCGACTTCGAAGCCATCGAAGTCAACCTCATCGCGGGCGATCATCACCGTCCCGAATTTCGCAAGATCAACCCCGCCGGCAAGGTGCCCGCGCTCGTCGACGGAGACTTCGTGGTCACCGAGTCGGTGGCGATCGCGCTCTATCTCGCGGAGAAGTACCCGCAAAAGCGCCTTTTGCCCACCGATCTACGGCAGCGGGCCGAGGTCGACCGCTGGCTTTTGTTCACCGTGACCGAACTCGAGCAGCCGCTCCAGCGCATCGTCAGGCACACGTCGATCTACCCCGAGGAGCTGCGCGTGCCTGCCGAGGTCGACCTCGCCGGCCGCGAGTTCAAACAGATGGCCGCGGTGCTCGAGGGGCACATGCAGGGCCGCCAATTCGTTGTGGGCGACGGCGTCACCGTCGCCGACTTCGTGCTCGCCTACACGCTCGACTGGGGAAACGAGGCCAAGCTGCTGGGCGATTGCCCGAAACTTATCTCTTACATGGAGCGAATGTACGCCCGCCCCAACGCAGCGCCGCGTATCGCACAGGCCGTGGCGAGCCTCGCGGCCAGGTAGGTCGCCTTCGCCGCCCGCGCCACGGGGGCTCCGAGCAGAGCGCCTTTTGAATCCAGAGCAAAGCCAGCAAGGTGCGCGCCTCGACTTCCCCGTGAGCGAGGGCTGCCAGCGCCACAGGCGTTGCGGGACGAAGTCAGAAGCTGGATCTTCACGGTCGTCGCCCGCACGTGCCCAGTGAAGCACTGTAAGGGGGCAGGAAGGTCGAGCGTTCACCCGGGATGCCTACGAGCTTGGGCCGAGGAGCTGATCGTCTCGTGATCGCGATCGCCGCGCTGCTGGCCGCGTGCGGCGGCGCACACCGTCCGAGTGGGCCCCCGCGGGGCGCGGTGCAGCCGCCCGCTGCCGCCGTGACGCCGACTGCGGCATCGACGGCGACCGTCGCCGGCTGGCCGACGGGGTCGCCCCTGCCGCCCGGCCCGGCGACCTGCGCTGCCGCGTCGGACTGCGTGATCGTGTTCGCGGTCGACCGCTGCTGCGCTTGCGGCACGATCTCGTCGAGGGCGGTCGCGGCGAGTGCGTCCAACCTGATGGTCTACGACGGCAGCGGAGCCTTCTTCCGTGAGCTCAACGCCCGTAGCCCCCCCGCGTGCCGGAACCTCCAATGCGCCCCGTGCCCGCCACCGCCGCCGCTCGCGTGCGTGGCCGGCACGTGCCAGGCCGCGCCGCAGCCAGGCCCCTGATGGGAACAGGTAACCGGCGCCGCGCGGACGATCACGATGCCCTTGGCTGGGCGGTTACTCGCGACCATCCGGTCGCGGAGCGCGCCGTTCAACGGTGCGGCTCAGTGGACGCGGCGCGGTGCGCGTCTTCGCGGTTTGGACGTGGGCGCGATCTCGATGCCGTCGAGCAGCGTCTCGAGCGTGGCGTCGTCCACCTCGACGTGCGTGGCGCCCTCGGTCGTGGGGTCGGGAAGTGCGAACGCTCCGCGATCAAGGCGTTTTGAGAACAGGCAGATTCCACTGCCATCGAAGAAGAGAATCTTGATCGTGGTCCGCCGCTTGCCGATGAACGCGAACAGCGCTCCGCAAAGCGTTAATGTGTCGCGACACATTAACGCTTTGTGGACATCTGTTCGTGTTCAGGAATCGGCGAAGCGACCAGCCCTTCCCGTGCGAGCGGTTTCTGTTAGACTCATGCTGTATGTCGATGGTCGACACCTCGCCGCAAGCGGACGCACGCTACCACGAGCTGCTCCGGCGCATGCCTCCGGAAAAGCGGCTCGAGGCTGCGATGCGGCTGAGCCAGGCGGTCCGTGAGCTCGCCCTCGCGAGCATCCGTTCTCGCCACCCAGGGGCGGACGAACAGGAGCTTCGCGTTCGCCTCACGGTGAGACTGTACGGGCACGACTGCGCGCGCCGGCTGTTCGGTCACGTGCCGGCCGACGCCATGTGACGTCATGAGCAGCTCGACGGATGTTGTCTCCGCGCTCGATGTGGCGTTGCGCGTGGCCGCCGCGCTCGAGAGCCTTGGCTGCGAGTACTTCATCGGCGGCAGCCTCGCGAGCTCCCTCCAAGGTGAGCCGCGCGCGACGAACGATATCGACCTGGTCGTCGCGATGACGCCCCGTCATGTGCGCGCGTTCGCGGAGCTGCTCGGCCCGGACTTCGAGGTGGATCAAGAGGTGCTTCGCGACGCCCTGGCCCGCGGAAGCTGCGCGAACATCTTCTACCTACCGATGGTGACGAAGATCGATATCTTCGCTCTCGGGCCGAGCCCCTACGATGAGGTCGAGTTCAGTCGCCGGCGAAAAGTCAAGGTCCGACCCCGGGGCGCTCGCCTCGTCCTCCGGGCCTCCGGCGTGTCACGGAGCGCCTGCCCGGGCGCGGTCACAGCGACTGGTGCCCGAGGCGCACCTGCATCGACGGGTGGCGGGCAGCGAGGGCGCGGAGAAAGGCGAGGCTCCTGGCGCTGTCGGCGCTGTCGTACGAGAACGTCCCGGGCTCGACGTCGTTGCGCCAGCCCCAGACGGTGTGGCACACATCGCCGGTGAAGAGCACGGGTCCCTCGGGGGTTCGCGCGACGTAGGCGACCGATCCCGGGGTGTGCCCCGGCGCCGCGAGAGCGAAGAGCGAGGCGTCGCTGAACACGTCAATCGCGCCGCTCTCGTCGAATACCCACTCTTGAAGGGCCGCGCGGCCCTCGAGGAGCTGGTCCACGACAGGCTGCGTCAGCGCATGGAAGGGGCTCTCGAACGCGGACTCGCCGGGTCCGACGAAGATCGGGACGTCGCGCGCCACGTCGGCCAAACCCAGCACATGGTCGAAGTGCAGGTGCGTGAGCAGCACGCCGGCCAGCGGCCGGTCGCCGCGCCAGGCGCCGAGGCCGGCCTCCACCCGCAACGCGCCGAAGTTGAACGCCTGCCCGACGGCGCCAGTCCTCAGGGGATGGTCGTGCGCCGCGAGCGCCTGCGCCGCGCCGGTGTCGATGATGTACAGGCCCCGGATCGGGTGGGCGAGCGCGTGGAAGCTGATCTCGACCGGCTCGGCGCCGTCGGTCAAGGCGGCGGCGCGCTCGTGCTCGAGGTTGATGAGCCCGCTGCGGCTCGACTCCCAGCGCGCGCTGACGACGCTCTCGACGGTGATGGGGCCTGCGTCATCGAGGAGCGCCTCCATCGCCTGAAGCGTTGTCGGCTCGCCGAGGGTGGCTTTCCCTGCGTCATGCGTCGACGCGGGCGGGGCCTTCGGCGCCGGGGATGGCTCCGTGCAGGCGCCGAGCAGCAGCGCAGAGGCGAGGAGTGTGCGGGACACGAGAGCGGTGGCGTGGATGGACATGCCGCCAGTGTGCTCTCGAAAAAACGGATGAGAACTGACGAAACCAGCATGTAGGTATACGCAGATGAATATCTCCTGGGACGACGCGCGGCTGTTCCTCGCGGTGGCGGAGGCAGGCAGCCTGAGCGCCGCCGCGCGCAAGCTGCAGATGACCCAGCCGACCGTGAGCCGGCGCCTGGCCGAGCTGGAGGCGGTCCTCGGCGAGCCCCTCTTCGACCGGGGCGTCGCTGGCGCCGCGTTGACGGCCTACGGGGCCGGCCTCCTCGAGCCCGCGCAGCGGATGGCCGACTGGGCCGCCGAGCTGACCCGCGCGGCCGAGCGGCGACACGCGCCCGCGGGCGTGGTCCGGATGACGGCGCCCCCCGGCGTCGCGCACGTGTTCCTCGCCCCCTTCGCCGCGGCGATCTCGTCGCGCACGCCGGGCATCGAGCTGCACGTGGTGTCCACGGTGCGCCCGCTCGATCTGATCAGGCGGGAAGCGGATCTTGCGCTGCGGCTGGGCGCCCCCGCCGATGAGACAAGCGTCGCCTCGGTGGACCTCGAGCTGCGCGCCTTCGCGTCGGAGCAGTACGCGGCGCGCGTGGCGGGCAAGACCGACCCGGCCGATCTTGCCTGGATCGGCTGGGCGCCGCCGTTCGACGACCTCTCGCCGAACACCGTCCTCCGGCGCCGGATCCCGGGATGGCGCCCGTCCTTCGCGTCCGACGACTACCTCGTTCAGATCCGCGCGTGCGAGCTCGGTCTCGGCGCGATGCTGCTCGCGCGCGAGCACCCGCATTTCGGCAGGCGGCCGCCGCTCTGTGAGCTGAAGGTGGACCTGCCGCCCGTCCGACGCCCGCTCGTCCTGCTCTGCCCGCGCGGCGCACGCGCCATTCCGCGCGTGCGCGCGGTGCTCGAGCTCCTCGTGGAGAGCCTGCACGCGTGGCGCCCGCCCAAGGGAAGGGCCGCGCGGCGCTGACGGCGCCGTCCGCCAGGGATGGGCACGGCGCGTCGTGGCGCCGGCGCCGGCGGCTTCGATCGCACACACCAGCCTGGGCATCGCCCCGCACAAGGAGCCGGAGGTCGCCGTCGCCCATCTCGGGATCTCGATCGATTACGGCGGCCTCGGCCTGGAGGCGCTGCCGCGCGAGGCGGTCGAGGAGATCCTGAGGGCCTATCCGCGGCTCGAGATGAAGCAGGAGCTCCGGCGCGCCCTCTGCGGCGCCGTGGAGCGGAAGCCGCACACAGCGGCCGGCAATTTCCTCTCGGACTTCGGCCGCCGCCACGTGCCGGGCTTTCAGCCCTTCGACGCCAGCGCCCTCCTGGAGGGCGCCCCCTTCGAGAGCTGAGCGAGGGCAGCATCGGCGGCGTCGAAGGCCGCCAGGTGGGATGCCCTGCTAGACGAGAGTCTCCCGTCGCCGAGCATGCTGTTCCAGCCAGGCGAGGAGCTGGTCCCGTGAAAGCGTGCCGGAGGCAAGCGAGAGCATCATGCGCTCTTGTTCGTCGACATTCACGTCAAGGGAGTAGCCGTTCAGCATCAGGAAGACCTCCATCGTGGCGTGACCGACGCGCTTATTTCCATCGACAAACGGGTGGCCTTGCACGAGTGAGAAGCACAGCGTCGCTGCCTTGGCGACGACAGTAGGATAGAGGTCCTCGCCTCCGAAGGTTGCCTTTGGCTGGGCCACGGCAGCCTCGACGGCGCGCAGGTCTCGAACGCCTGCGGCCCCACCGCTCGCCGCCAGAACCCGCTCGTGGAGGAAGAAGACCTCCGCCAAGGTCAAGTAGCGCACTTTCAGGCGAGCCGCCTGTACAGCTCTGCGTTCTTCTGGAGGACGACCTCGGCGGCAGCGCGGAACTCGTCCTCCGGGGTCGTCAGCAGATCCGCCACAGCGGCCCGCGCCAGCTCTTCCGGCTGCAAGCCGAGACTCTTTGCGCGTTCATTGAGACGGTCTGCTTGCGCGGGCGACAGGTCGATGGCGAGCTTCATCGGTTGCAGTGTACCCCGGCCGCCCCTGGCTCGTCACCCAGCAACATGGGTAGGCCGGCGAGCGACGGATCCCTCCCTGGGAGGGCAACGGCCGATGGGCAGTTGCATCTGATGCAGGAGAGAGACGAACTCCGGAGCGGTCGGGTGTAGCGGCGTGCCAGGCGGAGCCGTTCCGTCCCCGGTCGAGGCGTGTCGTTCGGCTCACGCCTCCCCGGTCTCAACCTCCGGCCCGGGTATCGCGGCGAAGCAGGCGGCACCGGGCTCGGAGGTCGCCCGGCCATCGGACGGCGAACCACGCAGCGCAGTCGGACCTCTCCAGCAGGTCGAGCACACCCGAACTGTCGGCAGCTTCCCTTGCTGCGCCAGCAGGGGGCGCGTGCTGCGCGTGTGCTGCTGGCGCAGCAGGCGGCGGGCGGCGCGGCGTGACGCCGCGAGCTGACGCGCCGGCCCCGTGCCGTGGCGCCGGGGGCGGCGAGGCGGTCGCCAGAGGCCTGCTCTGCGGCTTTCGCGTGCTCGCGGCGCTCTATGCGGTGCTGATGGTGTGGCAGGGGCGCGGCTTTCCGACCGAGACCCCCCAGCCCGTCGCGCTCGCCGAGGGCGAGCCGGAGTGACGGCAGCAGCTACATCAGCTCACGCAAGAACGACAGGACCACCTCTCCGAGGCGCTCGGGTTGTTGAAATGGAAGGCCGTGGCCGGCGTCCTGCACCTGCTCGACCCGTACGCGTGGATTGAGGCTCCGCAGCTCCGCTGCCATCTCGAGCGTGACGACGGGGCTGCTGTCACCGATGACGAGCAGGCTCGGGACGTCGATCGCGCTCACCACGTCGCGGTACTCGGGGCTCGGCGGCGTGAGGACGTCGAACGCGCCCATGCGGGTCTTCAGCCTCGCCTCGGCTTGCAGCTCGACGAGCTCGGGCGAGCGACCCGGGTGTCGAGCCCGGGCCTGCGCGACGAGGTCAGACTTCTGCAAGCCGAGGGCCTGGCGGTGTTGATCGGCGACGTCGCTGTCGCGCACCTCGCGCTGGCGCTCGGGGCTCAAGAACGTCGGGTCGACCAGGATGAGGCCGCGGATGACCCCCGCCGCTCGACTCGCCACGACCGCAGCGGTCATGCCGCCCATCGAGTGGCCGAGCAGAACCGGACGAGAGAGCTCCAGACCACGGATGAGGCCCACGACGTCGCTCGCGTGATCGTCGTACCGGTATCCGTGGTGCGGCGCGCTCGAGGCGCCGTGCCCTCTGGCGTCGGGCATGACGACGTCGAATTCACCTTCGAGCGCCCGCGCCAGGGGAGTCCAGCAGGCGCCGCTCCCCATCAATCCATGGAGCAGAACGACGGGATACCCGGCGCCTCCAGTTTGGAGGTAGTGGATGTTGATGCCGTTCGTCTCGCAGACTCCGCTGATCCAGGTCGTCATGGAACTGTCCCTGCCTGCCGCGGCTTCGCACGTGAAATGAAGTGGTTCAGGTCCAGGTACGCGTATATCGGAGAACCACGGCCGCCGTCTGCTGCAGCGCCCGGTGCGGCGGCCTACTCGAACGGAGCCTCGTGGACTCCGAATACGCGCTGCTTGTACCGCCGTCCCGCGTCGAGGTCGACCTGCCGCCAGTCGAGAACCTGCCCGCCCTCATCGAGGAACAGCTCGGCGCCGCGCGGGTACTCCCGCCCGTCGATGACTGACGGCGAGGCGAGCACGACGAGGCTCGGACGGCCATCCGGGTAGACCCAGGCGTGAAACTCGGCGGAGCACGGGAGCCCGCCGACCAGTTGATCGGCCTCCAGCCGCTGCGAGTGCTCGAGCAGCCCCCCGGCCTCGTCGAGCGTGACCCGCGCGCCGGCCGGGACCGGCACGCCCGCGAACTCGTGGGCGGCGGCAAGGGTGGCGTTCAGGAGAGCGCCGCTCTCGTGAACGTAGACGATGCCGGGGGCGCAGGCCACGCCCCCGATGACCACCGGTCGGGAGAGCCGAGCGAGCCGGAGCCGGCCGCCGGGGAAGAACACCACGTCGCAGCCGCCGGCGCACGGAAGTCCCTGGATGTCCGCGTCGCGGACAAGGGTCGCGCCGTGGATTGAGCCGTCGGGGAACAACTCCGCGCCCTCGTCCAGGTACTCGATGCCGCTCACCACCATCATTGCCCCAGGTGAGAAGGAATCGCGAAGTTCCAGGCTTCGGCGATCTGTTGAACGGGTCGATCCGTGATCGGATCGGCGTGGGCCACGAGGATTCGCTGGAGCGGCAGCGCGCGCATCTGCGCGATCGATTCAGCCACCGGCGTGCTCGCACGAGTATGCATTCGGACGTCAGGGGGCGTCCTGACTTTTTCGTAGCGTCCCCAGACGCGCGCTGCAATCCGCCAGCTCCAGTGGTCGCGCGCGCAGGCGGAAATGAGCAGATCTGCAGCGATCAGGGAACCGCTGGCTGGGTGGAAGAAGACGGTCTCATCGAGAAAGGGAACGCCCCTTAGCTGGACAGGGATCAGCTCAGGCGTGGAGCGGACATACGCCGGTTCGTCCGTGCCCATGGTCAAGCTGACGTGCGGGTTGCGCGACTGGGCAGACCTTGGTCCGACGACATGTGCCTTTGGGTATCGAGCGGCAGTAGCTGGAGCTTGTAGATGATGCCACCGATTAGGCACCACGATCCAACGCACCTCGCCGAGCGCGTCGAGCGCCGCGCATACATCGTCAGTGGGTGTGCAGGGGCTATGAACCCACAGGGCATCACCCGAGAGTCGGACGACGGTAGTTCTCGCTCGCATCCGAACACCGCCGAACCATATCGGACGTTCGGTGACCCATATGGAGTCCGGCACGACAACCTCGAAAACGCTGGCAACTGCCATCAGGGTAGCCTCCGTGTCGGTCTAACGTTTGAGCTCACCCGCGCGCGGAAGCCGGCTGTAGCGCGTCGGGCGCAGCGAAGGATCAGGCCACATGTTCGCCTACAGGCACATTGTCATGAACACACTGTTCGGGTCTTCCATGTACTCGCCGAACGGCCCGCAGTACGCGAAGCCGAAGCTCTCGTAAAGTCGTTGAGCTGGCTTGAATGCTTCCGCCGAGCCAGTCTCAAGGCTCAGGCGTTCGTAGGATCGAGACCGAGCGACGTGAATTATATGAGCGAGGATCGCTCGTCCCGCGCCTCTGCGACGAAGTGCGGCAGGGGTGCGCATGGACTTCACTTCGCCGTGCTTGCGGTCCAGCTCTTTGAGGGCACCGCAACCAAGCAGGAGCGAGGCCTCCCAAGCGGACCAGAACGTGACCTCGGGCCTGCGAAGCTTCTCGAGATCGAGCGCGTGAACGCTCTCGGGCGGAGACAGCTCGTACATGCTCTGCAAGTGTTCATTCAGCAATGCATGGATTGCCGGTCGAGAGAGGTCGTCGATCTCGATTATCATTGGTGAGGCGGCTCCTCTCTGCGCCCTGACGTCTCAATCAGCTGTGCTGCGCGCCATATCTTCGCTGATCGTCGCTTCCGCGTGGAGCGTCTTGAACTCCGACCCAACCCCAACGTGCCGCCCCCACGCATCGTGGAAAGGTAGCGTAGCCGACGGCTGCCCCACCTTGTCAAGGAGGCCAGCGCAGGACCGTGCGGTCTCTACACCGGACGGAGGCGCGAGCGGGTCCTCGATGCCGATGAGCGCGACGAGCCGCGCCCCCGTCGACGCTCCGGCCGCGACGGCGGCCGAGTTGCCGACCGCGACAGAGGCCGCCCTCCTCGAGATGGTGCTCGGCCCGCCCGGCGTCAGCCCGCGCATCCTCGGCACGGCCGCTCTCCCCTCCCTCGGCCGCCTCTCGCCCGCGGCGCTCTGGGTTGAAGTCTGCAGCATGTCAGTCATCTCTCTTGATCCCGAGCGCCTTCGCCACGAGTCCACGCAGGACCCCGCTCTGCTTCACGGCTGGCACCCCCTCGTTGGGATAAGCGTCCGCGCCACCCACGTACCCCTGGAGCTGGTTGTAGATCGGGTCAGCTTGGACATCGGTACGCTCGAACGCTGCCGGGGTGGCAGGCAGGAGATATCGCGGCTTCGCGCCCTGGTCCCCATCGCGGGACAACATGACCGTCTCGTAAACCCTCGCGTCCGTGTAAAAGGTTGCAAACTTGACAGCAGCATCCTTGCACTCCGCAGAGCTGCACTGCGGCGACAGTACGAGCGCATCGGTGAACAGGAGAAGTCGGTTCGCCTGGCCAAGCGTCGCCGGCACGATCGTCACCTTGCTGGGGTCTGTGCCCTAGCGCGCAGCGTCGTGCAGCCGCTCCGAGTATCCGAACAGAGCGTCGACTCGCCCTGCGGCGAAGGCCTCCTCGGCGTTACCGCCGCAGTGGTTCTTTCCCTCGTGGGTGCACGCTCGACCTACCTTCGTCAGGTTCGCCTCGACATCCTTGTCGAGCTTGGAGTGCGTCGTCGCCTCTGATGCTGACGCGGTGGGGTGAGCATCGACATAGGCGTCGAGGTACAGCATGATGGATTCTCAGCTACCGTCCATATCACCCGCCACGTCAACGCTAGCCGCTCGCCCGGCAGCGGCGAGCGTCCCGAGAATCTGGTCGAGAGATGAAGCCGCCTTGATCTGGGGCAAGCTGCTCATGAAGACAGGTCGCCGACGTACTCGTTCGGCTTCCAGTCGTGGGACTTCGCAGGGTCGCGGACAACGAGGTCAATCGCGGGGTTCGACCTTTCAAACTCCTCTTCGATCCACTTGACGTAGGACGCATCGCCAGGGATCCACGGGAATGGCGACACCTTGAGCTGAAAACGACCGGCAGATGGAGTGATGGGCGGCGCAGCGTGCTCCGCGACGCCTGATGCATCCGGACTGGCTTGCGAGCCGCCGCATGCGAGGTTGAAGGAACAGAGTACCGAGATCATCGATCTTCGACGCATTTGTTCTCCGCTGATCTATCGATCGCAAGATCGCCTTGGAAGTGCAAGCATGTGCCGCGACCGAGTACAGTGACCTCGGACCGGCCAACATCGGGACGCGGGCGAGCACGAGGCACGTGCGCCGCTCAGGGGAGCGGGAATCGTCACGTGCGCGGAGTGGCCAGCTCGTGGTGCGCGACGGCTCCCCGTTGAACGGCTCGCCGCCGAGGTTCAGCGTCTCTTCGACGGCGCCGGATCGAGCTCCGGATAGCGCCGGAAGATGCCGTCTTCGTTGAACGGTATCCGCCGATCCGAGGCCAGGTAGGCCGCGATCCGCGGGCGCTCGGCCACGCGGTCGTGCAGCGCGACGAGCCCGGGGATCCTGGGCGCGAAGGCGGCCATGGCGTGCGGGAACGCGTAGCGGAGGCCCTCGATCACCTGGAACAACGAGAGATCCACGTACGACATCGCGCCTCCCAGCAGGTGACCGCCGCCGTGGCGTTCGAGGACGCGCTCGAAGTAGCCGAGGAATTTGGGCATGCGCTCGGCGACGAACGACTGGCTGCGGCGGAGCGCCTCGGGCTTCTGGTCCTCGTAATAGAGCTCGACGGAGATGGGGTGATGCGTGTCGTGCACCTCGGCGACCAGATCGGTGATGGTGAGCTGGAGCTGATGGGCGCCGAGCCTGCTCGCCTCGTCGTCCGGCGCGAGGCCGAGGCGCGGGCCGAGGTAGAAGAGGATGTTGGCCACCTGGGCGATCACGAGCTCGCCGGAGCGGAGGAACGGCGGCGCGAAGGGCTCGAGCGCGAGCGCGTGGCTCTTCATGAGCTTCTGCATGGCGGCGACGCCGCCGTGCTTCGCCGCGGGCAGGCGGGCGACATCGACATAAGGAGCGCCGGCGTCCTCGAGCGCGAGGCGCACGAATTCGCCTCGGCCCTGAATGCTCGGCCAGTAATACAGCTCGTACGTTGGCGCGTTCATGATGGAGTACTCGCGCCGGCGCGGGCCGCGGTCAATGGGCGCGCCGCCGAGCGGTCCGCCGGGTCCCGCGCGGGCACGCGAGCCGGTGCCCCCTCGATGCGCCGCTCCACGCTGTCGCGGACGATCGCCTCGACCCGCGACGCCCTCGTCGGGGAGCGCCTGTAGACCGCCCCCGACCCCACCCCCGCGCGATTGTTGAAACCGGAACGACCATTTCGATGGTATCCGAGGAGAAGACGATGGACTTACGAAGAGATTCGCGCGCGCGGTGGAACGAGGCCGACATCCCCAGCCAGGTGGGCCGAGTCGCTGTCATCACGGGCGGAAACACAGGCATTGGCCTCGAGACGGCCCGGGCGCTGGCGGAGCGCGGGGCCACTGTCGTGCTCGCGTGCCGCGACATGGAGAGGGCCGGCGCCGCGGTGGAGCAGATCAAGGCCCGCGCCCCCGGCGCGACAGTGCGCGCCGTGCGCCTCGATCTGGGCTCGCTCGCGTCGGTCCGCGAGGCCGCCGGCGAGCTCCGGGCCGCTCACGACCGCATCGACCTGCTCATCAACAACGCCGGCGTGCTGTCGTTCAAGCGCGAGGTCACCGCCGACGGCTTCGAGCTCCAGCTCGGCGTGAACCACCTCGGCCACTTCGCCCTCACCGGCCTCGTGCTCGATCGGCTGCGCGACGTGCCGGGCTCGCGCGTCGTGACGGTGTCCAGCCTCGCGCACCACCAGGGCGACATCGACTTCGGCGACCTGCAGAGCGAGCGGGCGTTCCGGGGGTTCCCCGCGTACGGGCGCTCCAAGCTCGCGAACCTGCTGTTCACCTACGAGCTCCAGCGCCGGCTCGCCGCGAGCGGGGCGAAGACGATCGCGCTGGCCGCTCACCCCGGCGGCTCGTCCACCTCGATCACCCGCAGCGCCCCTGGCTGGTTTCGCCGCATGGGCAAGGTCGGCGCGTGGCTCCGGGTCGGGCACAGCGTCCCGATGGCCGCCCTCGCGTCGCTCCGCAGCGCTGTCGATCCGGGCGCGCGGGGCGGCGAGTACTACGGGCCCACGGGGCTCTTCGGGATCACGGGCTTCCCCCTGCGCGTCGCGTCGAGCGCCCGCTCCCGTGACGAGGTCGCGCAGCGCCGCCTCTGGGAGGAGTCCGAGCGGCTCACCGGCGTGACCTACGCCCTCTGACCCTCGTCGAGGGTCGGTCCTCCGACGACCGGACCGCGGCCTTTCGACAGCGCGCGGGCGGCTCGGCTACTCTCGCCAGCGGTCGAGGAGCTCGCGGGCCGAGCCGCCGCGCTCGAGGCGGGCGCGCGTCACCGCGCCGTCCGGGGCGACGTCGACGATGAACTCGAGCGTCGGGTCGCCGCGCAGGTGGTAGCGGAGATCGGCGACGCGCACGGTGGTCCCGCCGTCGCCGGCGGGGGCGTGGCGGACCACGGGGAAGCGGGCCCAGGCGAGCGCCTCGCGCACCGTGGGCACAGCCGCGACGCGGGCGGGGACGGGGCCGCTCGGCGCGCGCGCGACCCGGCGCTCCTCGATCGGCGCGCCGCCGAGCAGGCTGACCGTGCCGGCGGCGTACGCGTCCTCGTGCGTCGCGAGGAAGCGCCATGTCGTCACGCCGAGCATCGCGGGGAAGACGGCGACGCGTTGCGCTTCGGGGTAGGCGGCGGCGACGCGGGCGACGAGGACCTGCTGCGTCGCGATCCGACCGCCGACGTACACGGCGGCGACGGCGGCCCCGGCGAGGAGCGCGCGCCGCCAGCGCGCCGGCCGGCGCCACGCGACGAGCGCGCCGAGGGCGAGCGGCAGCGTGACGAGCGGGTCGAGCACGCCTGTCCAGTCGAGCGTCAGGCGCGCGTCCGAGAACGGGAGGAGCAGGCGCGTCCCCCACCCGGTCCATAGATCCGGCAAGAGGTGCGCGAGGGCGACCGAGAGGACGCTGAACGCGTAGACCGGGCCGAACCGGGCCCGCCGCCCCAGGACGAGCCAGGCGATCCCGGCGGCCACCGCCGCCACCGCCGGCGCGAAGAGGAGCGCGTGCGACGGACCGCGGTGCGCGCGCAGCGTGCGCAGCACCGCGTCCCCCGCCGGCCAGAAGTAGTCGAGATCCGGCAGCTCGGCGGCGATCACGCACGCGAGCAGCACGGCGCTGTCGGTCGGCGACGCGCGCCCCTCGCCGGGCCTCACGTCGGGTCGACGCGATGCGCCGACCGCCAGCCCGAGGAGCCCGTGCGTGAGCGTGTCCATGAACGTCGTCAGCTAGCTCATGGCCCCGAGCGCGCGCAAGGCCGTGGCCCGCTCCAGCCCCATGGAGGTTGCCGCCGCCACCTCGAGGGAGGCGCCACCAGGGGGACGCGCCGCGACGTCCCGCGGTCCGGCGCCGGCCGGCGCCTCCATCCGGCGTGTGCGGGCGCGCCACGCGCGCCGAAGCAGCCACAAATCAAAGTAATTTCAACAAGATAGCTCACCACCATCGCCCTGGAGCGCGCCGCGATCACCTCGCTGCGCGGGCTCCTTCTCTTCGAATCCTTCGCGCCGACTCGCTGGCACATCGGTTGCTCTATCGGTTGGCGTCCGGCGCGCAAACGACGCCGCCGGACGAAAAAGCAACGCATTCGCGGCGCGCGGCGAGCGCGGCACGGTCCGAGCCCCTTCGGTCCGGCCGGCCCGCTGCGCCCAGCGGCAGGAGTCAGGGATCATCATGAACACGCTTCGCATCGTCAACGGGCTCGGTTTCGTTTGCTTCAGCGTGGTTGCCTTCGCCCTCGCGGGCTGCGCGGTCGACGCCGCCGGAGACGACTCGCTCGTCGATGACATGGTGGAAGCGGACGTGGAAGAGGCCGAGCAGGCCATGGGCGTCGAGTGCGCCAATGCCGCCGCCACCGCCACGTTCGTCGGCGGCATCGACTACAGCTCGCCGCAGACCTACAACACGACGAGCTGCTACAAGGGCGTGGTCCTCGACGTCAGCAAGTACTCCTCGCTCTACGCGCAGAGCCCGAGCGGCTCCGTCTTCCCGGGCCGCACCACCGTCGCGTGGGCCGACGGCCTCCCCGCCCTCTCGGATGTCGACCGGGTCGCGAAGTGCAATAGCACCTACGTCGCCGCGGATCTCTTCGAGAAGGTCGGCTCGAGCTGGGTCTACAAGACCACCAAGGAGTCGCTCGGCGCCTGGACTCCCTTCTTCGACGGCGGCTTCTGCGCTGGCCCGGCCGTCTCCTTCTCTTCCGAGATGCAGGCCGGCAAGACCTACCGCATCTCCGCCACCGCCCGCAGCTACAAGGGCAGCTCCGCCCCCACCCGCAAGCTCCACGTCGATTCCCTCGAGCCCGTCGAGGCACCTCGCTGAAGCGCTCGGCGCGGACATCGAGCTCCCGGTGCGCCCACAGGAGCAGCCGGCGAGCGCGCTGACGGGGTGAGGTGACGAAGAGACGTTGCACGGGCGCGAGGCGCGCAAGGAGCAGAGAAGAAGTCAGCGGCTCGCCCTTGCGCCCTTGCGTTCCTCCTCCCCCTACTCGATCGACAGGGTGACGCTATCGTCCGTGAGCGACGTCACGAGGATGGTGCCGGAGAAGATCTCCTCGAACGCCGTATCGAGGAGGACGAACGACGAGCTCGCCTTCTCGATCCGCGCATCGGCGGCGAGGATGTTGTAGTTCAGATCGTAGACATCGATTTCACCCCCGAAATCGCGCGACGTGATCCAGTAGGCGTCCCCGTCGACCCACACGGGCACCAGGGCGCACTCCAGGTTTGTCGCCTCGCCTTCGAAGAACGCTGTTTCATCGACGCCCCAGACCCCGTTCACGAACGTCGCGCACCCCGAGGTGGCGTCGTCGTCGGTGCCTATCGCGAGCTCCACCGGATCGAGGCCGCCCGCGCCCGTGGGCCCTCCGCCCTCGCCCGCGGGCCCGCCGCCCTCCGCATTGCCGCCCTCGCCCGCGGGCCCGCCGCCCTCCGCATTGCCGCCCTCGCCCGCGGGCCCGCCGCCCTCCGCATTGCCGCCCTCGCCCGCGGGCCCGCCGCCCTCCGCATGGGTACCCCCGCCGCCGTCGGCATGGCCGCCCGCGCCGCCGGCCCCGGCACTGGGGTCATCGTCCCCGCAGGCCACCAGCAAGCATCCAAGAAAGGCTATCGAACTCCATTTCATGTGCACCTCGGCTGTCTGTCACGCATGAAAATTACGCATGACAGCATAACATGCGCGACATGCACGCCAAAGTAATCGACTCGGCCGCTCCGGCGCCCGCGGTCGCTCACAGCGGCGTGAGCTCGTGACCCGCGCCGGTCCGTGACGCTGCCTGATCGGCCTTCTCTGTCTGCTGGATCTGGATCTTCGAGCGATCGAAGCCGCGGCGCCCGGTGAGCGCCGGTGATGGCGACGGCGGCGAGATCAGCCGGCGACAGCGGGCGCAGCCCGCGCCCCTGCCGCCCGCCGCGCCGCCTTCAGGACCCGATCCGGATCTTCTTCTTCAGCGCGGCGAGCTCATCGTCGACCGCCGACCCGCCGGGCCTGTCCGCGCCGGCGCTGCCCGCGCTGCCTCGGCCGTGCTCGAGATGGGCGAACTTCGCCTCCAGCTCGGCCGCCGACAGCCCGCCGCCGGAGATCGCCTCCTCCACCTCGCGCGACGCCGCGACCTGCGCGACCTGCCCCTCGACCTGCTCCTCCATGCGCCGGAACTCCGAGAAGGCGCTCTGGCCGCCCCGCGCCCCGAGCCCCTCGGCCCCGCCGCCGGCGCGGCTCTGCTGGATCTGCGCCGCGAGCGTGCCCTTGCGCGCCTGGAACTCCTCCTGCTTGGCCTCCATGCGCTCGAGCTCGGCCTTCATCGAGAGGACCGCCGAGCGCTGCTCCGCGCGCATCGCCTCGGCGCGGTCGCGCTCGCCCACGACCCGCTTCTTCTGGACGAGCGCCTCGCGCGCGAGCTTCTCGTCGTTCGCCTTCAGCGCGAGCTCGGCGCGCTTCTCCCACTTCTCCGCCTCGGCGTCGAGCTCGTCGACCTTCTTGCGCAGCACCTTCTCGGCCGCCACAGCGTCGACCATCTCCTTCCGCGCCGCGCGGACCTGGTCCTTCATCTCCTCGACGATGAGATCCAGCGACTTTTTCGGATCTTCCGCCTTGTCGAGGAGCGCGTTGACGTTGCTCGAGATGACCTTTCCCATGCGGTCGAAGATGCCCATGCCGGTAGCGTGCACCGCCCCGCCGCCCCTGTAAAGCGCCGGCGCGCCCGCCCGCCGGCGCCCCCGAGAGCGCCCCGCGGCCCCCTGGAAGCGCCCCTGCGACCTCCTGGAAGCCCGTGCGCCCCGGAGGCCCCCGGGGCGCGCCCCGCGGCCCGCCGTGGGCGCCCGCGGGTCCACCGCGAACGACCGCCGGTCAGGGCGGCGGCGGGTACGCGGGGCCGAAGCTCGACTCCACGGACGAACGGGTCGTCAGCAGCGGGGTCTTCATCGCCTCGTCCTGGTAGAGCGGCCTCACCACGCAGGTGTCCTCGCCGCACTCGCCCCCGTCGACGAACGCCACGTCGGCGACCAGCCAGTACCGGACGCTCCCGTCGCTCGCGTCGAACGTGACGGGCACCTCCGGGTCGTGGAACCCCGTCGGGCCGAGATCCGCCCCGAGGGCGCCGTTGCAGAAGATCTTGATCCGCGGGTGCACCGCGTAGCTCTGCCCATGATTCGAGTAGTAGTGGACGCCGATCCTCGTCCACTGCCCGAGCGGCGGGAAATCGACGTTGATGTTCTCGGGCGCGCAGAAATCTTCGCTGTTCGGGTCCGTGACGGCGGGGTCGCAGGTGATGTTATCGATGTCGAGCCGCGGGTTGTGGCACCCCCGGCCGACGTCGCGCCACGCTTGCCCGGCGCCGCGAGGGGCATGATAGCAGGTGTTCCTGGCCTCCATCGGGTCCGCGTACCAGCTCACCGGCTCCGGCGGCGTCGCGTTGTCGCTGAACCAGCGGATCTCCGGATCCGGCTCCAGCGTCTCGATGGTGCAGTTGTTGTATCCGCAGTCGCTCGGCGAGCCGCCGATCCGCCACGGCTCCACGTCGTTCGGCCGGTGCAGGTGCAGATCGAGATCCACCCCGCCGCCCCCGAGGTCGTGCTCCCACTCGAGCTCGACCCGCAGGCCGGGCGCGCCGACGTAGAGGGCATACTCGCACGAGTCGGTCGTGCCGTCCGCCAGGCGCTTCGTGTAGACGACCTTGTACTCCCCCGACTGGAGCGGCTTGTAGTCATCCGCCGGGCTCGCTCCGGACACCCCGGGGCACGGATCGATGCCTGTCGGGCAAACGACCGTCCAGGTCTCGGAGCCGGGCTCCGCGTCCGCGCTGAACGTGCCTGTCCCGTCCTTCAGGTTCACGTCGGCGAACGGGGGCACCTGCAGCGGGTGACAGCCCGCGGGGTTCTCGCTGAAGCATTGCTCCGTCGCGTGCCGGCCGCCGAGGCACGGCCCCCACACGCCGATCTCGTTGCACAGCTCGGTGCCCGGAAAGCACCCCTCCGCCGCGCGGTACGACGGGTCGCCCATGAAGCACGCGCGCGCCTGCCCCGCGATGCAGGAGCACGTCTCGTCGACCTGACCGTCGCAGTCGTCATCGAGCCCGAGGTGGTTGAGATCGCAGAGCTCCTCCGGGNAGGTGGTTGAGATCGCAGAGCTCCTCCGGGCCGCACTCGGTGCCGCACGGGTTCACCGCCGCGTCGATGGCCCCGGCGTCCTCGCCGGGCGGCATGACCCCGCCCGGAGCGTCCTCGGGATCGATGCCCCCGTTACCTCCCGCGCCGCCGCCCCCGCCGGAGCCGCCGGGCGACGCGCCGCCGCCGCCCCCGCCGGGATCGTGGCCCGGCCCCGAGGCATTGCAGCCGACCGCGACGAACGCACCCGAGACCGCGGCCCCCAGAACAGCGAGGAGCGCAGAGGAGACGCCGAGATGACGCATGAAACCTCCAGTCGCCTGCGCGCGGTGAGGCGGCCTGGGGCAACACGAGCGCCCAGCCAGACACCGGCGGTGAACAGCGAGGTTCCTGGTTTAGCAGACCTGGCGAAACTCCAAAGCACGCTCGTGAGCGCGCCAAAGCACGCTCGTGAGAACGGATGTCGCGCTGTCCTCTGGAGACGTCCCGGAGGCGGGGAGACTCAGTCCGTCGCGCGCGGACCGCTCGAGGACCCAGCCGCGAGCGCCGCCTGGGCCGCGGCCATGCGGGCGACGGGGACGCGGAACGGCGAGCACGAGACGTAATCGAGCCCGACCTGCTCGAAGAACGCGATCGAGCTCGGGTCGCCGCCGTGCTCGCCGCAGACACCGAGCTTCAGCCCGGGCCGCGCCGCGCGCCCCCGATCCCGCCCGATCTCGATGAGCGCGCCGACGCCGGGCACGTCCAGCGACTGGAACGGATCCTTGGCGAAGATGCCGGCCTCGACGTACGCGCCGAGGAAGCGGCCCGCGTCGTCGCGCGAGATGCCCAGCGTCGTCTGCGTGAGATCGTTCGTGCCGAAGCTGAAGAACTCCGCCTCCTCGGCCAGCTCGCCGGCCATGATCACGGCGCGCGGGAGCTCGATCATCGTCCCGACCCGGACATCGACCCTGCGCCCCTTCTCGGCGAAGACCTCCTCCGCCACGCCCTCGACCAGCCCGCGCACGATGGCGAGCTCGCGCCGGGTCATGCTGAGCGGGATCATGATCTCGGGCTTCACCTCGATGCCCGCCGCCGCGACCTCGCACGCCGCCTCGAGGATGGCGCGCGCCTGCATCTCGTAGATCTCCGGCGACGTGATCGCGAGCCGGCAGCCGCGGTGGCCGAGCATCGGGTTGTACTCGGCGAGCTCCTCGCCCTTGCGCCGCAGCGCCTCCGCGCTGACCCCCATCGCCCTCGAGAGCTGCCGGAGCAGCGCGTCGTCCTGCGGCAAGAACTCGTGCAGCGGCGGATCGAGCAGCCGTATCGTGACCGGCAGCCCGGCCATCTCGCGGAAAACACCCACGAAATCGCCGCGCTGGAACGGGAGCAGCTTCGCGAGCGCGCGCCGCCGCCCCGCCTCGTCCTCGGCGAGGATCATCTCGCGCATCGCCTGGATGCGCTCCTCGTCGAAGAACATGTGCTCGGTGCGGCAGAGCCCGATGCCCTCCGCGCCGAAGTTGCGCGCCGTCCTCGCGTCGTGCGGCGTGTCGGCGTTCGCCCGCACGCGCAGGCGCCGGACCGCGTCGGCCCAGCCCATGAGCTCCTCGAGCTCGCCGCTCAGCGCCGCCGGCACGGTCGGCACAGCGCCGAGGTAGACCCTGCCCGTGCCGCCGTCGAGCGTGATCAGGTCGCCGGCCTTCACCGTGATCGCGCCGGTCGCGTGCCCGTTGTCGTCGTAGACCGTCACCGCCATCTGGCCCTGGCTCACGCTGATGGCCGAGCAGCCGGCCACGCAGCTCTTGCCCATCCCGCGGGCCACCACGGCCGCGTGGCTCGTCATGCCGCCGCGGGCCGTGAGCACGCCGCGCGCCGCCTTCATGCCGTGGATGTCCTCGGGCGACGTCTCGGAGCGCACGAGGATCACCGCCTTGCCCTGGCCCGCGCGCCGCTCCGCCTCGTCGGCGCTGAACACCACCTGCCCCGTCACCGCCCCGGGGCTCGCCGGCAGCCCCCGCGCGAGCAGCTTCTTCGGCGCGGCCTCGTCGATGCTCGGGTGGAGCACCTGGTCGATCGAGCCCGGGTCCACGCGCAAGATCGCCTCTCGCTGGCTGATCAGCCCCTCCCGGGCCATCTCGACAGCGATGCGCACGGCCGCCCGGCCGGTGCGCTTGCCGGTGCGACACTGGAGCAGGAAGAGCTCGCCCCGCTGGATCGTGAACTCCAGATCCTGCATGTCGCGGAAGTGCTGCTCGAGCCTGCCCTGCACCGCGACGAGCTTCGCGTACACCTCCGGCATCCGCGCCTCGAGCGAGCGCTCGTCGTCGTCGCCGCCCGCCCCGGACCTCGACAGCGGGTGCGGCGTGCGCACCCCCGCCACCACGTCCTCGCCCTGCGCGTTGGGGAGCCACTCGCCGAAGAAGCGCCGCTCTCCCGTCGACGGGTCGCGCGTGAACGCGACGCCGGTGCCGGAGTCGTCACCCAGGTTGCCGAACACCATCGCCTGGACGTTGCAGGCCGTCCCCCAGGCCTCCGGGATATCGTGCATCTTCCGGTACACCTGGGCCCGGTGGTTGTTCCAGCTATCGAATACGGCGCGGATCGCGCCCTGGAGCTGCTCGAACGGGTCGTCGGGGAACGGCCGCCCCGCCGCCTCGCGCACGATGTCCTTCTGCTGCTGGATCAGGGACGCGAGCGACGCTGCGTCGAGCAGCGAGTCGGGCACCTCGCGCTCGAGCTCTGCGGCGTTCAGGCGCGTCGCGTCGACGCCGAGCCGCGCCGCGGCCTGCCGGCGCGCGCGGCCGAGCGCCTCGTCGAAGCGGTCGCGGGGCACCCTGAGCACGACATCGGCATAGGTCAGGATGAAGCGCCGATACGCGTCCAGCGCGAATCGCTCGCTGCCCGTGCGCCGCGCCAGGCCCCTCGCGATCTCGTCGTTGATGCCGAGGTTCAGGATTGTATCCATCATTCCTGGCATCGACGCGCGCGCGCCCGAGCGGACCGACACGAGCAGCGGCGCCTCGGGGCTCCCGAACCGCGCGTCGAGCAGCGACTCCAGCCGGCCGATCGCCGCCTTGATCTCGTCCTCGACGCCGGCGGGGAGCGCCTTGCCGGCGGCGACATAGGCGTTGCAGACCTCGGTCGTGACCGTGAAGCCCGGCGGCACCGGGATGCCGAGGCGCGCCATCTCGGCGAGCCCTGCTCCTTTTCCGCCGAGCAGGTCCTTCTGTCGTGCGTCCCCGTCCGCCTCCCCCGCACCGAAGAAATAGAGTGATCTCGCCATGGCGGGGCGCACGCTAGACCGTCCGCGCAGGCTGGTCGAGCTCCTCGAACGCCGGCGAGGGCGGCCGTCCGCCGCGCCGATCCGCGACCGACGGACGGCGCGTGAGGTGGCGCGCACCTCGCCAAAAATACCGGCCCTTGACGGCAGACGAGCTATGAAGCCGCCCATGAAGCGCTGCGCTCTCCTCCTTGCGATGCTCACCCTCCCTCTCGCGGCCTGCGACCAGAAGCCCAGCTCGCAGCCGACCGCCGAGCCCCCGCCGCCCGCCTCGGCCCAGCCGGCGGCGCCGACCGCCGAGCCGACGGCGCAACAGGCGCCTGCAGAGCCCGCCGGCTTGGCTGCGCCGCCGGACGTCGCCGCGCCGCCCGCCGACGCGCAGAAGACGGCGTCGGGCCTCGCGTTCAAGGTGCTGACGCCGGGCAAGGACCAGGCGCACCCCGGCCCGGACGACAAGGTGACGGTGCACTACACGGGGTGGAC
>NZ_JEMA01000434.1 GCF_001589285.1 Sorangium cellulosum
GGGCACGATCGGCGGGGATCTGCGGTGGATCATCGCCCGGAGGAGCCGGGGAGGACGAGGACGGATCCGTCGCGTCGCCCTCCAAGACGAAGATGTTGGCGGGCTTCAGGTCGCGGTGGACGATGCCGCGCGCGTGCGCGGCGTCGAGGGTGTCGAGGATCGGACGGAACAGCTCCTGGAGTCGGTCGACCGGGAGCCGCTGGTTCCGCGCCTCCAGGCGGCGCAGCGTCGTCTCGAGATCGCTGCCCTTCAGGAACTCCATCACGATGTAGAGCGTGCCGTCGGGCGCCTCGCTGAAGGCGAAGACCTGCGTGGCGCTGGTGCCGGCCAGCGCGCCCATGGCGCCTGCCTCGCGCCGCATGCGGGCCTTCAAGCCGGGGTCGCTGGCGAACTCGGGGTGGAGGCACTTGACGGCGACGTGGGCGCCGGTTCGCTGGTCGAGGGCGCGAAAGACGCTGCCGTGCCCTCCCCGACCGACCACCTCGAGCAGCTTGTACCGGCCGTCGATCACGTCGTCGATGTCGTGGGCCATCGGCAAGTCCTCGCTGTCCCGAGCGCGCTGCGGCGGCCAGCCCGCGCGAGACGCGCCCTGGTTGTAGCCGCTCCGCCGCTCCGGCGGTAGGGACGGGTGGAGGGCGCGCCGGGCGGGCGGCCGAGGGCGGGGGGAGCCGCGCGGCAAGGGAGAGCGGGCCTGCTGGTGGGGGCGAGCGCGCAAGGAGCGAGCCCGCCTGCCGGCAGGGCGAGCGCGGGAGAGAACGGCGAGCTCGCCAGGAGGGCGACTGCGGGAGAGGGGAGACGCTGCAGGAGACGCCCAGCGCCGGGCTCAGGCGCCATCTTAGGAGTGACGGAAATTACCTGATGATTGCTTACATTTGTCACATCGAGGTGGCGAACTTGGCTGTGTTGCCGGCCTGGTGATCCAGTGTAGAGTGCCGCCCACCTCCTATGAGATCGGTTCGCCAGAACAGCGACCTTCCCGCGGCGAGCAGCACAGTTCCGATAGCGCTCGACGTGCAACAGGCCGGGCCGGTGGCGCAGGCGAGAGAGGTAGAGGAGGACGAGGCGTGGACCTACGAGGTCGCTCACCCCGACGCGCCGTCGGATCTCACGGCGGTCGTCGGGGAGAACCTCCGGCGGCTCCGCACGCGGCGCGGGCTCTCGCTGGAGCGGCTCTCGAAGGTCTCCGGCGTCAGCCGCGCCATGCTCGGACAGATCGAGCTCGGCCGCAGCGCGCCCACGATCAACGTGCTGTGGAAGATCGCCCGCGCGCTCGAGGTGCCGTTCTCGGCGCTCGTCAGCAATCGCGCTTCCGGCGGGCCGATGCTGCTGCGCGGCGACCGCGCGAAGCGGCTGACCTCTCATGACGGAAAGTTCACGTCGCGCGCGCTCTTCCCGTTCGATTCGCCAAGAACGGTCGAGTTCTACGAGCTGCACCTGGCGCCGCTCGGCATCGAGAACGCGGACCCCCATCCGCCCGGCACGTCCGAGAACATCGTGGTGAGCCAGGGGACGGTCGAGATCAGCGTCGACGGACAGCGCTTCCTGCTGGCCACGGGCGACGCGCTCGTGTTTCAGGCGGATGTCCCGCACGTCTACCGCAATCCGGCGAACGTCGACTCGCTGATGTACCTGGTGATGACCTACTCGCTGCCGGCGCCCTGAGGAGGGGCGCGCTCCCCGCGGGGAGCAGGGGACGGCGAACAGGGCGGCGAAATGCGAGAACGCCGGCGTTCGCCGGCGTTCTGTCGTTCCAAGAAGGCTCTGGGACGGGCTACTTGGTCATCGTGGACATGCCCATCATCATGGGCATGCCGCCGCACATCATCATCATCGGCATCCCGGACGCCATCATCTTCGTCATCATGTCGCAGCGCTCCTTGAGCATGTCCATCGACATGCCCTCGGGCGGCATCATCTTGCAGGTCATCCCGTCCTTGGTCATCTCACAGGACATCTTGCACATCATCGGCATGCCCATGCCCATCATGTTGGGCATCATGCTCATCATGTTGGGCATCATGCCCATCATGCCGGGCATCA
>NZ_JEMA01000435.1 GCF_001589285.1 Sorangium cellulosum
CCCTCCAGCGGCGCGGTGGCCGTCACGCCCAGATCGAGCGTGCCCTCCAGCGGTGACGCGGCCACCAGGGTCGCCGCCGCGCGCGCCGCCGTCCAGGCAGCGTCCGGGGGCTCGCCGCTCGTCCGATCGCCGCGCGCCCCCGCGGGGGCGAGCGGAAACGGCGCGCCTGCCGCGCCGCCCGGGCCCTGGACCCCCCGCTCTGCGATGGCCGAGGAAGCGGCCCGCGCCGCGATCCCCGGCGGCGACCCCGCGCCGTCGAGCGGCAGCGTGCCCGCGAGCGGGTGCTCCCGCGCGGCCGCGGCGCCCTCCGGCGCGTCCACGATGTCCTCGTCGTCGAGCTTCACCGTGGTGCTCCAGTCCCTCGACATCGCGCGCTCCGCCGCCGCCGCCGCCGCCATCGGCGCGCTGGCGAGCACCTCGGTGACGTCCGGCCACGGCACGGGCCGGCCCCCCACCTCGACGCCCACCGCGACGCGCAGCGCGAGGAGCGCCTCCTCCTGGGCCACCTGGAAGCTGCCGCGGAAGACCGCCGCGCACCGCTCGGCGTCGGGGTGCACGACCAGCATGTCGCCCGTCAGCAGCACCCAGCGCTGCGCGCCGTTCGGCAGGTAGATCGTCGCGAGCGCCCGCAGCGCCGGCAGGCGCGTGGCCAGCGCCGGGTGGTGCGGGCTCAGGCCCTCCAGCACGATCTGCTCGCCGCCGAGCACCCTGTCGAAGCGCTGATCCGCGGGCGCCGACTGGAAGTACGACCAGTCGAAGTCGTCCGGGATCGCCGCGATCCCCTCCAGCGCGGTCGGCGCGAGGCCGCGGAGCCTGCGCACCCGGCTCGGCACGAACGGCGCGACAGGCCCGAGGCCGACAGGCGCGCGCCCCCCGCCCGGCGGCAGCAGGTTGGGCAGCGAGGTCCTGCCGTGCGGGTCCTCGAGGACCCCGACGCCGAAGGGGTTCTCCGGATCGCCGAGGTTGCCCCAGGCGCGCTGGTACTCGATCGGCATCTTCACGAACGGCTGGGGCTCCGGGTCGGGCGACGCCGCGGTGGCCGCCCGATCGCCGACGACCTCGATCCGCTTGTCGACGAGCGCCGCCGCCCCGCGCAGGATCGCGAGCCGCACCGGCATCCGCCGGACAGGCGCCCCGCCCGGCGCCCACGCGTGGCCGGTGACCACCACCTCCGCGCGCTCCAGCCACGGCGCGAGCTCGCTCGCCGCGAGGAGCGGCATCATCGGGTGGCCCCGCGTGTAGACCTCGCTCTGGATCACCTCCAGCGGCTCGATCTGCTGCGCCTCGCCGCCGGCGATCATCGCGAAGGTCA
This sequence comes from Sorangium cellulosum, assembly GCF_001589285.1. Lineage (GTDB taxonomy): Bacteria > Myxococcota_A > Polyangia > Polyangiales > Polyangiaceae > Sorangium > Sorangium cellulosum_G. Next base: position 1,313 of record NZ_JEMA01000435.1, read on the forward strand.
CCTTGGCGATGACGGTCACATGGAGCTGGTCACGGCTGCGCCACAGCTTCACGCCCGCGGCGACCGGTCCGGCGCGGAGGACGTCGAGGGGCCAGCGAGCGGTGGTCATGGGCGAGCGGCCTGCCCGGGCTCCCGGCGGGGCCGAGCTAGTTGGTGTTGAGCTCGACGCGCAGGAGCTTGCGGCCGATGAAGAGGTAGTCGCCGTGGGCGAGCTCGCGCTCGCTCTTGATGCGCACGTAGGTGCCGTTGCGGCTGTTGAGATCGGTGAGCGTGAACTTGCCGTTGTGCTCCTCGAGCCGGCAGTGCGAGCCCGACATGTACAGATCGACGGGGAAGTTCAGGTCGCCGCCCTCGCGCCCGATCTGCAGCGAGCTGCCGCGCGCGCAGACCGTCATGCCGACCGCGCCGCCCTGGAGCACCTGCGTCAGGCGGAACGGGCTCGGGTGCTTGGGCGAGGAGTAGAAGAACGTGCCGTCCGGATCCTGGCCGTCGGAGGCGCGCGGCGTCGGATCGAGCCGGAAGAGCTGCTCGCCGGCGAGGAAGGTGTCGCCCGGCGTGATGTCGATCGTGCCGCGCACGCGGATGTAGACGCCGTTCAGCGAGCCCTCGTCGCGCACCACCAGCTTGCCGTCGCGGTAGAAGAAGTTCGCGTGCTTCGGCGAGACGAACGGATCGTCCGGGAAGACGAGCTGCCCGTTGCGGCCGACGATGTGCTGCTCGGCCTTCAGGTGGAAGGAGAGGCCGTCCATGCCCTCGCCGCGGATGAGGATCAGCTTCGCCTTCGCCGGGTTCTGCATGTCCCCGAAGAACAGCGTCTGCGCGCTCAGGATCTCGGGCGGGACAGCGGTCCCGCACCTTCCGCAGAACTTGTGGCCCGAGGGGACACCGCTCGAGCAGGAACGGCAGACGTAGTTACGGGCTTGCTCCATCAGCTCCTCCTGGGAGAGTTCGGCAAATTCGCTCTTGGACGAGGTGGTCTTGGGGCTTCGCGCCGGGCCGCGCGCGCTCGTCGGGTCGAGCCGAGCCTCCGCCCTGGTGCCCGCGATGCTGCCGGCCGCGGGCGTCGGGGAGCGCCGGGCCGACGTCGCCGGAGAGCTCGCCCGGCGCGGCGTGAACAGGGCCAGGTCGTTCGCGCACTCAGGGCAACGCGCGGTGCCCATCGGGCTCCACAGATCGCACTGGCCACAGACGATGCCAATCTCGTGCTGCTCGGTGTGCAAACGTCGCCTCGGTGCATTGGAGGACCGCGGGATGGCGGTTCCCCGACCCGCGCCAGTGGAAGGCCGCCGCGGCGGACCTCCGACCGATGGGCTAGCCCGGACGGAAGACCCGGCCCGAAACTCGCGCTGGATTCCCGACCCGGGTGGAGAGAACCACGGTTCTAGACGTCGAAGAGCGGAGGGGTCAAGCGATCAGCGCACGAAGGTGAAGCGGCGCTGGTCGTCGGCCCAGCCGCCGGCGCCCCAGAGGCGGAACACGATCCGCTGGTTGCACGCGGCGCGCGGCTGCAGGCCGAAATCGCGCGAGTCGTCGTGGTAGCTCCGGTTGTCGCTCAGCAGGAAGACCGTGTCGGGCCGGACCTCGACGCGGTGGCGGCGCTCGAGCGGGGGCTTGCGCCCGGTCGCCCGGAGGTGGAGGCCCGGGCCCATCATCACCATGTCGCACGAGACCTGGGCCGCGTTGCCCGTGGCCGGGTCGATGATGCTCAACCTGGGCTCGGTGCACGCGACCTCGGCGTCGTAGCGGTGCCCGTTCACGACAAGGCTGCTGTGATCGACCTCGACCGTGTCGCCCGGCACGCCCGCGATCCGGCCGACGATGTGGCCGCCGGGGGTCTCGGGGTCGGGGCACCGGACCAGCTCGCCGAAGCCGGGCGTGCCGCGCGTCAGCACGACGACCGTGTCGCCCGCGGCGAGGCTCGGCGCGATCGAGGCGCCGAGCATCGGGTCGTCCGGCACCGTCCAGACGTCGAGGACCAGCGCGCGGAGCACGACGCCGAGCACCAGGAGGGTTCCGAGGATCCAGAGCAGGCCGTTGAGCAGCTTCCGCATGCGACCCCGCAGCCTAGCGCAGCGGCGGCCGCGGGCGGCAGGGAAGGGAGGCGCGCCGACGCCGCGGCGCCGTCACTGCAGGCAGCTCCTGTACGGCGGCAGCTCGCTCGGGCTCGCGCCCGCCGCGATCTCGCGGGCCGCGGAGAAGAGCTCGGGCCAGACGTCGAGGCGGGTGAAGTAGGAGGTGCCGGTCGTGTGCTCGTCGCCGTCCATCACGCTCGACGAGATCACGCCGACGACGTCGCCTCCCCTGTCGCTGCGCGCCGGGCCCCCCGAGTCGCCCGGGCAGATCGAGGCGGTCGCGACGAAGTGCCCCGGGCTCAGCCTGTCGATGCTGCCGCCCAGCCGCGGCACGAGGTGGACGGGATCGCGCGAGAGCGCGCAGCGGCCGAAGCCGTACGGCGTCACCGTCTCCTTCGACTCCGGCTGGGCCTCGATGCGCGGCATGAGGGTCGGGATCCCGATCAGCCGGCGCGACAGCACGAGGAGCGCGATGTCGCCCTCGCCCGAGGTGTACCCGCAGTCCGGCGACACCACCGCGCGCACCGTGGCGTCGCCCCAGGGCAGGTGGTCGCCCCCGAGCTCGATCGTGATCGCCTCGGGCTCCTGATCGCGGCGCAGCGTCCTGCCGTTCTCGTCGCGCGCCGCGACGCAGTGGTGCGCGGTGAGCACCAGGTCCTCGGTGATGAGCGTCCCGGTGCACGTCACGTCGGTGACGATCCGGACGATGGCGTCCTCGTTCGTCGCCAGCTCGAACGGCGGCCGGAAGTGGACCGCGCGCTCCTCCTGGCCCGGCTTCGCCGCGGGGATCGGCAGCCCAGCGTTCGTGATCGGCGTCGCGCAGCCCGCGGCGGCGGCGAGCGCGAGCGCGATCACCGCCGCGGCGCCGCATCGGTAAAAGCCTCTCAATGCGGTCGCCAGGACGCCCCGCGTGCGAGCTTGCGGCTGTTCCACCTGAGGGAGACCCTCCCAAGCGCAACCGGTTGTTCTATCGGACAGCGCCCCCGGTACGGACGCGCCGAGCAAGTCCCAAGGCTACGACAGAAGGCGGTGACCGTCATTCGACAACGACAGGTTTTCCAAGCTTGGATATGACCTCGACGATCGTCACGCCCGCCGCGGCCTCGAGGTCGCGTCGCCTCGTCTTCACGGAGGGCTCCCGGCGGACTGCCACCTTCTGTCCAGCCAGATTGGCCCAGGGCAGAACGCCCCGCGCGCCCCGCGCGCCTCGCGCGCCTCGCGCGCCCCGCACGATTCCGCCGCATCCATCGCCTCCGCTCAGCGCATCGCGACGACGCGCACCTCGCTCGCGCTGCGCTCGTACGCGGCGCGCGCCGCCGACGGGTCGACCTGCGGGTCCTCGACGCCGGCGGCGACGAGCTGCTCGAGGAAGGCGCGCTGGCGCGCGGACTTCGCCTCGAGCCACGCGGGGCAGGCGCCTGTCGCGCAGGCCGCCGAGGCCTGCTCGGCCGCGGCGAGCGCGTCGCGGACGCGACCGCGGCGGAGCAGCGCGCGCGCGGCGAGGTGCGAAGGCTCCGCGAGCGCGCGCACCTCGAGGGGCGCGGCGTCGAGGGCGGAGGAGGCGAGCCCGGGCTGATCGCGCTCCAGGTAGGCCGCGGCGAGCGCGGTGACGCGCTCCGGCGAGCGGCGCTCGGCGTAGCGGGCCTCGAGCTCCGCGAGCTCGCCGAGCCCGGCCGCGGCGGGCGGCGGCAGCAGCCGCGCGGCCTTCACGCTCGGACCGAGCCCGACGGTCCACGCGACCCCAGCGAGAACCAAGCCGTTGGCGACGAACAACCCGAAGCGCATCACCCGTCCTCCCGGAAGCTGTCAGAGCCGACAGGAAGGAGCGACAGCCGGTCGGCGCGGAGGTTCCCGCGATCGTGGAGGGGGCGCGCAAACGGGTGGTCGGCGCACCTACAGGAGGCCGGGGGCGGGGTCTCCAGGGCGCTGGGAGGCGGGGGCTACTCGCTCGGGAGCACCACGAGGTCGTCGCGGTGGACGACGACGTCGTCGTCGGCGTCGTCGTCGCGCTTCTTCCGCGCGATGCGCGCGGCGTCGCCCGCGGACATGCGCGCGAGGCCGCGCGCGATCTCGACGCCGTCGGGGTCGAAGACGGCCACGGCGTCGCCGGGGAGGAAGGTGCCGCGCACGCCGAGGACGCCGACAGCGAGGATGCTGCGGTTCTTCGAGCCGATCGCCTCGGCGGCGCCGCGGTCGACGAGGATCGCGCCGCGCGGGCGGAGCGTGTACGCGATCCAGTGCTTGCGCGCGCTGAGCCGCTGCGGGACGGCCGCGAAGAGGGTGCCGACGTCCTCGCCCGAGACGATGCGCGTGATGATGCCCGGCTCGCGCGCGGCGCCGATGACCACGTGCGAGCCCGCGAGCGTGGCGCGGCGCGCGGCCTCCACCTTGCTGGCCATGCCGCCTGTGCCGACGCCGGAGGTCGACCCGCCGGCGAGGTGCCGCGCCTCGCGGGCGACGCTGCGCACGAACGGCACGCGGCGCCCGTCGCCGTCGAGCAGGCCCTCGACGTCCGAGAGGAGGATGAGCAGGTCGGCCTCGCAGAGCGGGGTGACCATCGCCGCGAGCTGGTCGTTGTCGCCGAACTTGATCTCCTCGACCGCCACCGCGTCGTTCTCGTTGATGATCGGGATGGCGCCGGCCTCGAGCAGCGCGGCGAGGGCGTTCCTCGCGTTGTTGGTGCGGGTGCGGTCGGCGAGGTCGGCGTGCGTGAGGAGCACCTGCGCGACGAGCAGGCCGACCTTGCCGAAGGCCTCCTCGTAGCGCTGCATCAGCACGCTCTGGCCCGCCGCGGCCGCGGCCTGGAGCCACGCCATGTCCTTCGGGCGCGCCTTGAGCCCGAGCTTCGCCACCCCGAGCGCGATGGCGCCGCTCGACACGATGACGAGGCTCCGGCCGGAGCGGCCGCGGAGCGCGGCGACCTCGGCGGCGAGCCGGTCCCAGGCGTCGTCGGAGAGGCTCTTCGATCCGATCTTGACGATGACGCGGCGGCAGCGCTTGAGCGCGGCGCGCGCGCGCTCCTCCGGCGCGTCGCCGTCGGGGGCCGCGTCGTCGGCGCCGCGGCCGTCTTCCGTGTCCTTGGTGGCGGTGCGTTCCTCGGGGTCAATCATGGGGGAGGCCGGCGGCGGCGATCTCGTCGAACGCCGCGTCGAGGCGGCGCTCGATGTACTCGGGGACGGCGGCGCCCGCGAGCAGGAAGGCGTCGATCCAGCGCGTGAACTCGTCGCGCAGGTCCTCGGCGCCGCTCGGCAGGACGGTGGCGTCCGGGCGGAGCGAGGGGGAGAGCGACCGCCGCACGGCGCGCTCGATGGCGTCGCGGATCCAGCGCGCCTCGTCGGCGTGGATGCGCACGGCGCTGGTCCGGCGGAAGCGGGTGATGTAGCGGTTCAGGAGGTGGCCGAGGGCGTAGACCTCGAGGCCGCGCGCGGCGGCGGCGAGCGCCAGGGCCGGGTTGAGCCGCCGGAGGACCTCCTTCGTGACGAGCTGCGCGGCCTTGCGGATCGGGGTCTGCTCCGCGCCGGGCTGGGCGAGCAGGGTGCGCGCGTCGGTGGTGAGGCTGAGGCCGTGGCGGGCGACAGTGTCCTGCGCGATGGCGCCGCGGATGCGCAGCAGCATCCGATCGGGGAGCACCGGCACCGGGATCCAGGAGGCGCCCACCGCGAACGCGGTGAGCACGGCGAGTCGGCCTCCGGAGGGCTGGCCGCCCGGGGTGACCTGGGCGGCGGACGGCTTGTTCGCGGCGGGTTCGGATGACATCGCGCCCACGGTACTACGGCGCCCGGCGGGTGGCGAACAGTGGCGAGGGCGGCGCGCGGCGCGGGACGTCGGGCCGCGGCGGCGCGGCGGCCCTCAGAAGAGGGGGATGAGCTCGACGATCGCGGCGCGGCAGCGCGTCGCGGCCAGGACGATGTCGCGGGAGGTCGCGCCCTCGGGCAGCGCGGCGGTGAAGCGCGCCGGCCCTCCGCGCAGGGCGATGCCCCGGGCGCCGAGCTCGTCGCGGAGGAGCTCGGCGTGGCTGCGCACGGTCAGGGCGTAGACGCGGCCCCCGGCGGCGATCTCCGCGAGCGTGCCCGAGAAGGCGAGCTCGCCGCCCGTGAGCACGAGCACGTCGGTGGCGCCGCGGGCGAGGGCGCCGCGCGGGCCCTCGGCGTCGAGGCGCGCCGCCGTGAGCAGCGCGCCGCGGCCCTCGGTGGCGCCCGCGAGCGCGGCGAGGACGAAGCCGGCGGCGCCGTCGTCGAGGCCGGCGAGCGGATCCTCGGCGATCAGCACGGCGGGCGAGGCAGCGATCGCCTGGGCGAGGACGAGCGCGCGGCGCTCGGGCAGCGCGAGCGTCTGGAGGGCGCGCTTGCCGGCGGCCGCGAGGCCCACCCGGGCCAGGGCGGCGCGCGCCATGNCGCGCTTGCCGGCGGCCGCGAGGCCCACCCGGGCCAGGGCGGCGCGCGCCATGTC
>NZ_JEMA01000436.1:0-2645 GCF_001589285.1 Sorangium cellulosum
CGCGGGCGCGGCGCTCTCGGTCGGCTTGTCCTCGGCGACCGCCCCCGGGGTGGTCGCGTCGTTCCCCTTGCTGTCGCAGCCGAGCGTGGCGAAAGACAGGCCCGCGAGCAACAGCGCGAGCGGGGTGATCGTTCTCCTCATGCAGTCTCCTTGGGTGATGAACAGAAGCGCTCCCGTGAGCGCGAGTCCGAGGGATGCGTGCCGCGGTCCCCGGGCTCGTCGCGCAGTGTAAACGGGTCGCCGTCCGTCCGCTGCGTTCGCGCGCGGCCACGGCGGAGCGCTGCTGGCCCGGGAGCCCGCCCTGATACGCCTTCACGGACGCCCATTCCGGCAGGTGGTGGCAGGTTGGACCACGGGGACCGGAAGGCCGGTAGAAAAGTTCACGAACGCATTCGCCTGGCGAGGAGCGCTTTTCCCTGACGCCCGCGACCACGGGGGCCTTGCTCGCCGGCCGCCAGGACCGCCGCGCCGGGGGCGCCTCAGTTGCGCGTGCCGGGCGTCGAGGCGAAGCTCGACCACTGGAAGTTGTCGAGGAGGGCGACGGAGTCGTTCCAGGGATCGCCGGTATCCCACAGCACGAACCGCAGCTCGATGATCTCGCCCGGGCTGACATTGCCGTTCATGACCAGCCACCCTGTTCCGCCGCCGGCGAGCTCGCTCGCGCCGCACCAGCCCGGCTCGCCGTCGAACTGGGCGGCCGGCCGCGCGATGTCGAACCCCGTCCCCTGGAGCTGAGCGACGCCCGCGCAGGTCGCCGTCGTGCCGGGGACGGCGCCGCCGCCGCACCCTGTCTGGCCGTTGACGCACTGGGTGAAGAGCCCTGTGCCGCCGAAAGCGAGGTTCACGCCCAGCGGGTAGACGGGCGCCCCGGCGGGCGGAGGGTCGTGGAAGGCGAGGTTCTTGTCCGCGGGGTTCGGCGCCTCGCCCGCGAGGGGCGCGAACGACGAGTCGAGCAGCGCGAGGAAGAAGTCGTTGAACCGGCTGCAAACCCACTCGGGGTATTCCGACGAGAGGAAGTAGGTCGAGACGCTGAACGAGCTCGCGTTCGTCGGGACGCGGACGCGCAGCCGCAACATCACGGGATCGTGGGCCGTCGACCCGCCCTGAGGCTCCGGACACCCGGGCGCGTTCGGGAGGTTGCCGCCGTTCGCCTCGAGCCAGTCCTCGGGTACGCTGCTCGAGGTCCCCATGTCCCGGCCGCCCTGGAACGGGGCGAAGCTCGGCCTCGTGTTGTTCGGCGCCGCCTGGGCCGCGGCCACGCCGGTCGAGAGCACAGCGAGCCGCGCGCCCCGGAGCGGCGCGATGCCGGAGCCGAAGCCCTGGCGGATCGACCGCTGGGCCGCCGCCGGCGCTCCGGCGGCGTCGGCGCGGTGGAAGCTCGCGGAGACGACGCCCCACGTGCGCGCCGCGGGCGACGCCGGGGACGCGGCCGTGGTGACGCAGAGGTCCATCGCCCTCGCGTAATCGAGCGCCGTCGTCGAGTCGCTCGCGAGCCCCGCGTCGCAGGGCGCCGCGTTGTCGACGGCGCCGTCGCAGTCGTCGTCGACGCCGTTGTCGGCCACCTCGAAGGCGCCGCGGTTCACGAGGGCCGGGGTGCTGCACCCGTCCGACGGGGAGTCGCAGCAATCGCCGTCACAGGCGGTCCAGCCGTCGCCGTCCTGATCGGGGGTGTTGTCGACCGCGCCGTCGCAGTCGTTGTCGATGCCGTCGGCGCACGCGTCGAGCTCCGGGAGCACCTGGCCGAGGCACGGACCCCACCCGAGGCCGTTCGCCCTGCAGGTGGAGACGCCGGGGGCGCAGGGAGAGACCCCCTCGGTGCCCGGCGGCCCCTGGTAGCACGCCCTTGTCTCGCCCGGCGCGCACGAGCAGGGCCCGCGCGCCGCGACGTCGTGCTCGCACCCGTCCGCCGGGTCCTTGTTGCAGTCGATGAACCCGTCGTCGCAGGCGCTGAGCGCGCAGGCGCCGTCGTCGCAGCCGCTCTCGCCGTGGACCAGCGACGGACAGGCGCGATCGCAGGCGCCGCAGCTCCGCGCGTCGGTCTGGAGGTCCCGGCAGAGGCCGTCGCAGCACGCGGCGTCGCCCTGGCACGGGCGCGCCGCCGAGCACCCCTCCACGCACTCGCCCTCTCCGGTGCACGACATGCCCGCCGGGCACTCGTCGCTCGCGGCGCAGCCGACACAGGCGCGCTTCGCGCGATCGCACGTGAGCGGAGCAGGGCAGTCGGACCCGGATTCACACCCGGCCACGCAGCGCTTCGCCTCGGCGTCGCAGTGCTGGCCGGCCGGGCACGCGGCCGCGCCGGGGAGGCACGCGACGCAGCTCCCCGTCGCCCTGTCGCACAGCGGAGCGCGCGGGTCCGCGGCGCAGTCGGTCGGACAGTCGACGGCGTCCTCCCCGCCGCCGCCGAGCGGGACGTCGGAGGGCTCCGCGCTGGCGCAGGACGGCGCCACCCCGGACGCGAGCGCGAGCGCCGCCAGGGCGGCCAGCCCTCCGGTCCAGGCCAGCGGACGGCGACGGACGGCGCGGGTTCTCTTCGACATGGGCAAGCTGCTCCCCTCCGCGAGGCGGGCACACCCGAGGGGGCGCCGGCCGCAAGATCGTAGACTACCCCGCCGCCGGCGAGCGCGACGGCCGATCCGCGAGCC
>NZ_JEMA01000436.1:2668-23844 GCF_001589285.1 Sorangium cellulosum
AGCGCGACGGCCGATCCGCGAGCCGCGGCCCCGCCGTGACGCGCGCGCCGCGCGGCGCGACCGGCGGCGCCGAGGCGGCCAGGGCGGAGACGCGCCGAGGCGGGCGATCAGCGCGCGCGCTCGTACAGCGTGAAGGCGCCCTCGCGAGCGACGCGGCGAAAGGGGGTGCGCGCCGCGGCGAACACCGACCTGTCCGGCCGCTCGTTTCGGAGGATCACGTAATCGTAGGCGACGCCGTGGACATCCGGGTTGAACCGCTCACCGCGGTTCGACGGCGGCGCGGGGAGACGGCGCTTCAGCGTGAAGGGGAAACCCACGTTGTGCCAGCCGTCCGCGCTGAAGCCCCCGCGCATGATCTGCACCCACGAGGAGAAGTGATTCGTGCCCTCGATGATCAAGGCCTCATCGGTGCGCGGCGGCAGCGACACGAAGAGCACCTCGGCGCCGGGCGGGATCCGCTCCACCATCCGCGTGAACGGCTCGAGTCGCTCGTCGAAGCTCGCGTATTTCTCCGAGAGGTGCAGCGGCAGCACCAGCGCCGCCACCGCCGCTGGCGCCATCAGCAGGCGAGAGAGGCCCCGGAGCGGCGCCGTGATGGCGAGGAAGCCGAAGAAGCAGATGAGCGGCGAGAAGCGCCCGCTCACGAACCACCAGTCGAACGGGCGGGCGAGGTGCAGCGGCACGAGAAAATAACAGGCCGCCATCGCCGCGCACAGGGCGAGGGAGCGATGGCGGTGCAGCCGGTCGAGGAGCGAGCCGGGGGGCGGAGGAGGCTCCGCGCCCGGGCGCGGGAAGAAGCGCGAGGCGACGCTCCAGAGGGCGAGCAGCGACGCCGTGGCGAGCAGCACCCAGAAGAGCCGGGTGTCGAGATCGCCCGAGACCGAGTCGAGCGTGTACCCGGGAAACGATCGGATCATCTCGTGCCAGGGCACCCAGGCGCCCTGGAAGCGCGGGCCGCTCCGCAGGTCGACCATGGGGCTCTTGAAGGCGACGAGCTGCCAGAGGAGGAGCGCTACAGCGGGCGCGAAGAGCGGGAGCGCGCGGGCGATCCGCGACCACCGGGGCAGGTGGCAGAGCATCAGCACGGCGACGCACACGTAGTAGCCAAAGAGGATGAGCGGATGGCTGAGGCCGCAGCCGACGCTGAGCAGCGCCACAGCGGCGGCGCGCCCGCGGCTCGGCCGCTCGAGGTGGGCGTCGAGCGCGACGACGCCGGCGAGCAGCAGGGCAATGCCGACGAGGAACGGCAGGAAGCCGCACGCCCAGGAGAGGCTGAAGGCGAGCGGGAACGTGAGGACCGAGAGCCACGGGCTGCGCCGCGTCCGGCGCGCCCAGACGAGCGCCGCCGCGGGGACGCCGAGCACATAGCCGGAGAGCACGAGTCGATTCGCGTTCTCCAGACTGACAACGTGGGCGATGACGTGCGTCAGGATGTGATAGGCGCCGTACGGCGCCGGGCGCAGGCTGAGCTCGTAGAAGTCACGGAATCGAGTCCACGGCGCGTCGAAGTTATGCCAGATGTGGACGGCCGCGAGGTGGTTCGGCAGGTCGAGCAGGGGCAGGAACCGCACGCGCCATATCGGCACGATGGCCGCGACGGCGAGGAGCGCGAAGGTCGCGACAAACGCCCTGTCGCACGACCCTCGTCGCGGCCCCGCCGCCGCAGCGGGGGAGTCCGCACCGCCGGCGGGGCGGCCCGGCGCGTCGTCGGCGGGCTCGGCGGTCGCGGGCGGGCGATCGCTGTCGGGCGGGCTCGATTCGGGCGTTCGCATGAGAAGGGTGGCCCTCCCTGCCCTCCGCGCTGCGGGCGGGCCGATCGAGGCGCTGCGAGCCTTACCACAGGACGCCGCGCCGATTGCAGCGCCGCGCGTCTTCCTCTAGTTTCAGCGGCACCTCGTCGGGCGGACACGGCACGAGATGACACCCACTGGCCATCCGGAGCGGCGCGGGGCGCTCCGCGCAGCCCTCCAGGAGACCTGAATCCATGAGGCACCTTGCTGGCGTCGCAGGCGGCGCCGCCGTCCTGCTCGCCCTCTCCACGCCGCGCGCGCAGGAGCCCGAGCCCGCGGCCGACGAGCCCGCCGGCGCGACGCCGGCCGACGCGCAGGGAGGAGTGGTCGAGTCGACCGGCGAGCCGGAGAGCGCGCCGGAGAGCGCCGCGCGCCAGGAGGCCCCGGAGCGCCCGCGACCGGCGCGGGAAAGGCCGGCGCGGGCCGCGGCGGCGGTCTCGCCGGCGCCGGCCGCGCCGGCGACACCGCGCAACGAGCCCCTCGGGCCGGGCTTCCGGGAGCGGATGCGGCTCGCGATCGGGCCGCTGGAGGTCGCGCCGATCGCGCTGATCGCGCTGCAGGCCGCGCCGCTCGTGGGTGACGACGCGCTGAGCCAGGCCGGGGACAGCGCGGAGCAGCCCGGCTTCCGGCTGCGCCGCGTCCGCGCCGGGCTGTACGGCGACGTCGCGGGGCTCGTCCGGTTCGCTATCTCGACGGATCTCGCCGGGGGCGACGAGGGGACAGCGCGCATCCACGAGGCGTGGGGCGGCGTCACGGCGATGCCCGCGCTGGAGGTCTATGCGGGCGCGCGGACCGTCCCCTTCTCGCGCTCCGCGATGGCCGGCGCCGGCGACGGGTCCCTCACGGAGCGGCCGCTCGCCGTGCGCGCGATCGCCCCGTTCACGCAGGTCGGGATCCAGGCCGAGGGGCACTTCCAGGACCGCGCCTTCAGCTACAACGCGGGCGTCTACAACGCCTTCCAGCGCTCCGATCAGTTCTACACGGGCCATTCCGAGAGCGTCGCCCCCCTCGGCAACCGCTTCGAGGGGATCGCGGTCGCCGGCCGGATCGCCACCGAGCCGCAGGGCCCGCTCGGCCGCACGATCCAGGACGTCGCGCGCTCGCCCTTCCGGATCGGGGCGGGCGCCGACGGCTTCTTCAGCGACGGCGGGGCGCGCACGCTCTACGGCGCGAGCGCCGACGTCCTGCTGCACGCCTCGGGGCTGCACGCGCTCGGCGAGGTGCTCTGGACGGGGGCGAGCCCGAAATCGGTGCCCACCCAGCCGATCGCGCAGGTCACGTCGGTCACCTCGCTCGCGCTCGTGCTCGAGGCAGGCTACATGATCCTCGCCCGGAAGCTCGGCGTCTCGGGTCGGGTCGAGTGGATCGACCCCAACGTCGATGTCGAGGACGAGGGGGACAACCTCGTGCTCACGGGCGGCGTGAGCTACCACGCTGTCGATGATCTGGTGAAGGCCCAGCTCGATTACACGCACCGTGAAGAGCTCGGCGGGCTCTCGCTCTCGAACGACGCCCTGATCCTGCAACTCCAGCTCTCGCTGTAGGGGAGATCGCTGTGCGGCGAACACACCGCTGGTTCACGAGGGTCGCGCTCCTCCCGCTCGCCGCCGCCGCGCTCGCCGCGCCCGCGCTCCCGAGCTGCGGAGAACAACGGCTGCTCCGCGCCAAGCAGATCGAGCACCGCGCCGAGCTCGTCGGCGGCCCGGTGGCGATGGCGGATATCGGCGACTTCCTGCTCGAGAACGACCAGATCCGCGTGGCGATCCTGGGCGGGCGGGACTCGCCGGGGCCCGGGATCTTCGGCGGCGCCATCGTCGACGTCGACCGGCGGCGCGGCCGGATCGGCGAGGAGGGCGGACAGGGGCGAGACCGGTTCGCGGAGATGTTCTCGTTCGCCAACCTGATCGTGCCCGATCCGACGGCGACCGACGTCTCGGTGCTCGCGGACGGGTCCGACGGGGCGGAGGCCGGCATCCGCGTCGAGGGAGACGGCGAGTTCCTGTTCGAGGCGATAGGCCTGCTCCGGGCCCAGGAAGACCTGCTCGGCCTCTTCTTTCCCAACGTGCGATCGAGGATCCGCTTCCGGACAGACTACCTCCTTCGCCCGGGCGATCGGTTCGTGACGGTGCGCACCACGCTCCTGCTCGACGACAAACCGCCGCCCGGCTGCGCGCCGCAGCGGAGCTGCGAGGCGTGCCCGAACGGATACCAGCAGGACCCGGGCGGCTGCCCGACCTGCGCGTGCAGCGATGTCCTCCCGCTGGTCAACGCGACCGCCCCTGTCTCGGTGTTCGGCGGCATCCTCGGAGACCCGCCGGACGAGGCGCAAGAGGCGCCGTCGCGCCGCGCGGGCATCGTCGCCGGAGACTTCGTGTTCTTCGGCAACCAGAACGACGTCTTCGCGCCCGGGGCGGGCTTCGACGAGGACACGGCGGTCCAGGACGCCTGGAACGCGGGGCGGAACTCGTTCCAGGAGCCGCTCACCTTCGATTTCGTGGCCGCGGCCGGCGGGGATGTCAGTTATGGCTACTTCACGAAGGCGCAGGAGGGCGCGGCGCCCTCGGTGGTGAACGTGCCGCTCTTCGCCAGCGCGGCGACGGCGTTCGTGTCCGCCAGCCGATCGTGCCTGTTCGGCGAGGAGGACGACGCGGCGTGCGACGTCCATCGCGCGTTCAGCTACGAGCGCTACCTGGCCGTGGGCGACGGCGACATCGCGAGCGTGACGGACGTGATGCACGCGCTGCGGGGGACGGCGACGGGCACGGTCAGCGGCCACGTGCTGTGGGAGAGCACCCTGGAGGGCGCGCCGAACGCGCGGGTGTTCGTCTTCTCCGACCCCGATCCGTCGCGGCCCTTCGGCTCGCTCGACGAGCTCGTGGCGGCGAACCGGGAGGCGCGCGGCGACGTCGGCCTCGTCAACGAGATCGACGCGGACGTGGGGCTCGACCCGTCCGAGGACGGCGATTTCCGCGGCGCCCTGCCGCCCGGCAGCTACGTGCTCGTGGCGCGGAACGCGGCGGGGACGGCGACCTCGGCGCCCGTCCGGGTGAGCCTGCGGGCCGGGGAGCGCGTCGCTGTCTCGCCGCGCCTGCCCGCGCCGGCGACGGTGCGCTACCGCGTCGCCGACGGGAACGGCCAGCGGATACCGGCCAAGATCGCGTTCGCCTCGCTCGACGCGGCGGGGCGGAGGCTCCCGGGGGACGGCCGGCGCAGGGTGTACCTCGGCGACGGGCGGCTCGGGAACGGCAACCGCGCCATCGAGGTCACGGCCACCGGCGAGGGAGAGGTGGAGATCGAGCCGGGGCGATACCAGATCACGGTGTCGCGGGGCATCGAGTACGGCATCCACGTGGAGCGCGACGTGACGCTCGCGCCGGGCCGCGCGTTCCAGCTCGACGCGACGCTGGTGCGCGAGGTCGACACGGCCGGGTGGATGTCGGCCGACATGCACCTCCACTCCAGGCCGAGCTTCGACAGCGGCATGCCGCTGCCCCGGCGGGTCGCCACGATCGCGGCGGAGGGCGTGGAATTCGCGGTGGCGACCGATCACGACGTCGAGACCGATTACCGCCCGACCGTGCGCGCGCTCGGGCTCGCGCCCCACCTCGCGACGGCGATCGGGGCGGAGATCACGACGCTGGAGCAGGGGCATTTCATCGGCTTCCCGCTCCTGTACGACGAGCTCGACGTGCCGAGCCACGGCGCGCACGACTGGACCTGCGAGCCCGGCGGGACGATCCTCGACGCGATCCGCGCCTCGGGCGACGGCACCGTCGAGCCGCTGACGATCGTCGCCCACCCGCGCGACGGGTTCTTCGGCTACGTCGAGCAGCTCGGCGTCGACACGTACACGATGGATCGGACGCCGACGTTCCTCGAGGAGAACAACCCCGTCTTCCGGACCGCGAGCTGCGAGTTCGACGCGATGGAGCTCATCAACGGCAAGCGGTTCGATCTGGTGCGCACGCCCAGCCTGGCCGAGGTCGTCGACTGGAACCGCTGCCTCGCGCGGCTGAGCGCCGCCGGGAGCGCCGCCGAGATCGAGGCGGCGTGCCCCGAGGTGCAGGGCTGGCTGCGCGCGCCCTGCGCGGAGCCCCCCGCGCCGGGCGGCGGCCCCGGCGCCGCGATGGGGCCGATCGCGATCGCGGACTGCAGGCGTCGCGCGCGCACCGAGCTCGCGTGGGCGCTCACGAAGCGCATCCTCGCGCGGACGCCGGACGAGCAGGAGAAGAACTGGGGCTTCGCCGGGACGACCTCGGACAGCCAGGAGCTCTGCGGGCCCGCCGCGCTCGGCGACAAGGCGGTCGACCCAGAGGCGCGCGACGAGCCGTGCACGTACCGGGCGGGCCAGGTGGACGACTACTTCCGCTACCTCGAGCGGGGCTTCGTCCCGGCGCAGATCGCGAGCAGCGACGGTCACGACAGCTCGAAGGAGCCGGGCTTCCCGCGGACCTATTTCCGCAGCGCTACCGACTCCCCTGCCGCCCTCGAGACGCCGGCCGCGGTCACGAGCCTGCGGGGCGCGCACGCCTTCACGACGTACGGGCCGTTCATCCGGGCGACGATCGGCGGCAAGACGTACGGCGAGGTGGCGGCAGGGCGCGCGGGAAGGCCGCTCGAGGTCCTCTTCGACGTCCAGACGGCGAGCTGGTTCGGCGTCGACAGGGTGGAATTTTACCTCAACGGCAGAATGATCCGCCTGCTGGAGCCGGACATGCCGCCGAGCGCGCTCGTGGACGTTCGCGGCAAGGTCACGTTCACGGTGCCAGACAGGGACTCCTGGGTGGTGATCATCGCCATGGGGCTGGAGGACAGGAATCTGATGAGCCCAGTCGCCCTGGACGTCCCGTTCGGGGAAATCCAGCTCTCCCGGCTGGCGAGCGACGCGTTCGGCAGGATCCCCGCGATCAACGCCCTGTTCGCGCCCACGCCGACGGTGCCTGACTGGTCGCCTGTCCCGCCCTACGCGGTCACGAACCCGATATACATCGATGCGGACGGCAACGGCCGTTACGACGCGCCGCTGCCGCTGCCCGACTTCTGCTCTCGCCCGTGCGATCCGGACGTGCTCGATCCGGAGCAGTGCCCCGCGAAGCAGGACTGCCTGACCGAGGAGAGGGTCTGCGGCTTCCCGATCCCCGGCAAGTGCGACCATCGCCGTCCGGCGCTCGGGCATCGCGACGACTGAGGGTCGGGCCGCGGAGCCGCGGAGCCGCGGAGGCGGTCGCGGCGTGCGAGGAGAGCGCCGGGGGGCACACCCGGGGAGCGCACGCCCGGGGGAGCGCACGCCCGGGGGAGCGCACGCCCGGGGGAGCGCACGCCCGGGAGCGCACGCGCGCGCGCCGCGCGTGCCAGACCGGCGCCTGACGGCCGTCGGAGAGGAGGTCTGCGTGCGCGCGACGAGCCGCGCGCACGCAAACCTCGCTGGATCTCGGGGGTGAGCCGGTCAGCCGCCCTCGGCGGAGCTTACCGGCCCTCGATCGCCTGCGACTTGATGTGGAACTCGACGCGCCGGTTGCGCTGCCGGCCTTCCGGCGTGTCGTTGGACACGAGCGGCCGGCGGGAGCCGAAGCCGGCGGAGGTGAGCCGCTCCGACTGAACGCCCTTGTTGATGATGTAGATCCTGACCGCGGTGGCGCGGTTCTGGGCGAGCCTGTCGTTGTAGTCGATGGTGCCCTGGTTGTCTGTGTGCCCCTCGATGCTGAGCAGCTTGATCTCGGGGTTCGCCTTGAGCAGCCGCACGACCTCGTCGAGGATCGGATAGCTCTGCGGGAGGATCCTGGAGCTGTCGAACTCGAACTCGACCTGCTTCATGATCTCGATCTCGGCGGAGCCCTGGATCCTGCGGATGTAGTACGGGCAGCCGTTCTTCTCCGGGTCGTCGACGACGACCTGCCCCGGCTCCTTCGGGCACTTGTCGACGGCGTCGGGGATGCCGTCCTGGTCCGCGTCCTCCTCGGGGCAGCCGTCGCGGTCGTCGATGCCGTCCTTGTCCTCGGGGTCGTCCGGGCACTTGTCGACCACGTCGGGGATGCCGTCGCCGTCGCGATCGGGCATGTCCGGGCAGCCGTCGCTCGGCTTCGGCTGCTTGCCGTCCTCCGGGTCCTCCGGGCAGAGGTCGATGACGTCGGGGTAGCCGTCGCCGTCGGCGTCCTTCTCCTGCTCGATCACGAAGTTGAAGCCGGGCGAGCGGGTGTCGGACTCCTCGATGCTGAACGAGCCGCCGACGATGGCGACGCCCCGGAAGTCGGGGGCGTAGCCGCCGCTCATCCGGGTGCCGACGCCGGCGCCGGCGTAGAGCGCCTTGTCCTTGGTGAGGAACATCCGGCTGTTGAGCTGCCACTCGATGGGCGAGGCGTCGAGCTCACCGCGCGTCTCCTTGATGAGACCGAACGACCCGAAGACCTCGGCCCCGATGCGGATCGTGTCGTCGCGCAGCGGGACGTAGCCGCCGACGCCGTACGTGAGCTCGGTGCCGACATGGAGCTCGTTGAGCTGCACGTGGGGCCGTATCGCGACGCCGGTGTTGAGGGTGACGATGAAGTCCTTGAAGTCGTATTCGGCGCCGAGGCCGAACGCGCTGCTCACGGTCCTGTCGCCGGCAAACGAGTACGTGTTGCCGAGAGGCACGAAGACCGCGCCCGTGAGCCCGAGCCGGAAGCGGCGCTCATCGAGCTCCAGCGGGACGACGCGCGCGTCGATCCGGAGGTCCATGGGGGCGGCGGTCTTGAGGTCGACGCTCTGGTTGAGGCCGAGGTCGCGGTTGTACGTCTGGTTGCCGTCCTGGAAGAGGATGACCGGGAACGAGACCTGGAGGGAGCCGCGGCCGAGGATCTCCACGCCCGCGTTCAGGTAGGTGATGAGCTGCGAGGTGACGGGCCCGTCGCCCGCGATCTGCTCCTCGATGGCGAGGTTGTCGACGTAGTTGTCGTCGCGGAGCGGGTGGACCGACACGCCCAGCCCGAGCTGCCCGAAGAGGCGCGTCCGTTCCCCCATGTGGGGGCGCCAGACGCCGAACCCGTCGTCGGGGGCGCCGGCCATCCTGAGGCGATCGAGGTAGAAGGTCCGGTCCTGCGCGTGCGCGGCGGAGGGCGCCAGCGCGGCGAGGGCCGGGGCGGCCAGGGCCGCTGCGGTCAACGCGCAGCGAAGGCGCGACGTGCGTCGCGGCTTCCGGCCCGGCAGGTGTCGTCGATCCATCACGGTGAGCTGTCCTCCAAGCAACGCTCGAAAAACGAGGTTGACGCGAGCTTTCCGCCGCATGCGGGCCGGCGTCCGGGCGGGAGATTACTCGGGCCGGGGGAGGATGTCTCCTGGGTCGAGCCAGGAGGTGCGAGGAGGGCGCCACGGGGGGGAGGGGCGCGGCGGGGATGGGCGAGAAGCGCGGCGGGCGCAGCGCGGCGCGCGCAGCGATGAGCGCGGCCGGGGCGAAGGGCGCCGCGGGGTGGGATGAGGAACCACCTGACGAGGTTCATCGATGCGGTCCACGTGGACGGCGCTGGCGGACAAGCGGCGAGGGCGGCGCGCGTGATGGCCACAGGGCACGAGAACGCACGTATGCTCCCCGCGTGAGGGGCGACCGAAGCGAGCCGCCGAGGCGGGGGTCACCTGGCCGGAACGGGAACCGAAGCACGGCGGCCGCGCGGCCCGGCGAACCACCGACGAACGAGCATTCAACGACAGCGAGTCATAACGCGAATCAAGCGCTCCGGATCCGATGTTCACACAAGCACAAGCAAAGAACAAGACACGTCGTTCAGCGGCGCCACGACTGCTGGTTTCCCTTGTCTCAGGCCTGACCACCGCTGGATGTGGGCTCGTGCTGGGGCTCGATGAGTTCGCCGACGCTCCCCCCTCCGGGAGCGGCGGAGGCAGCGCGAGCTCCGCGGCCGGAGGAGCGCCCTGTAGCGACGGCGATCGAGACTGCGTGGGCGACGTGCCGCGGCAGTGCGCGTCGGGAGAGTGGGTCGCCCAGCGACCGTGCAGCGGAGAACGGCCGGTGTGTTCACAGGGAAGCTGCGTTGCGTGCCGCGAAGGAGAGCGAGATTGCAGCGGCCGTACGCCGCGCCGTTGCGTCGACGGCGTCTGGGAAGATGAGATGCCGTGCCGAGCTCCGTTCCCCGGATGCCGGCTCGGCGTCTGCGTGGCGCCGAGCTGCCAGGGAGGCGGGCCAGGCGCGGGAACGGACTGCGGCGCCGGCCCGGGCGCCGACTGCTGCGGTACGGCGAGCATCCCCGGTGGGACCTTTGATCGGATCAATGCTCCGGTGTACCCGGCGAGCGTCAGCGATTTCCGCCTGGATATCTACGAGATAACCGTGGGGCGGTTCCGCGCGTTCGTGGAAGCAGGGAAAGGCACGCAAGCCGATCCACCCCTCCCTGATGCGGGCGCGCATCCCAGGATTCGAGAGAGTGGATGGGACTCTGACTGGAACAGCGAGCTGACGGCCGACAAAGCAGCCATGAAGGTCGCGCTCAGATGCCCCGATGCGTTCTGGACCGATTTTGCGGAACAGAATGAGAACCACCCCATGACCTGCATGACATGGTTCGAAGCGTTCGCGTTTTGTATATGGGACGGCGGACGCTTACCTACCGAGGCGGAGTGGAACTACGCGGCCGCAGGCGGCGCCGAGCAGAGGCTGTACCCATGGGGAGCGTCGATCGACCCTTCGAAAGCAGCCTACGAATGTTATGGCGACGGGGATCGTGCGGCGAAGTGCAGCATGGCTGACTTTTTACCGGTAGGATCAAAATCTCCGGACGGCGACGCCAGGTGGGGGATGGCTGACATGGCAGGTAACGCCGGAGAGCTGGTACTGGATATGTACGAAATCGGGTTTCCTACCCCGTGCCACGATTGTGCTCGGCTCGAAGCGAACACAGAAGGTCGTATCGTTCGCGGAGGCACGGCATGGACCGATGATCTCTATGTTGCCACCGATGCCCAGTCAGCGGAGAGCCCGCGCAACAGGAATGCCTTCCTCGGCGCTCGCTGCGCGAGGGACCTCGTAGCCGATCTTGATCCGTAGGCCATCACCGCCCGCCTATCCAGCGATGCCGCCCGCTGGATCGGGGCAACCTGAGCGCCACTCAGCCTGTTCAGCGCTCTGGTTCAGCGCTCTGGTTGACGCAGGCGATGCGCCGCGAACGACGCAAGGCAAGGAGGCTGGCGCTCAGCCTCCGGCCTCGAAGGTACGGCATTTCAGCTCGGCGACTCGCCGGACAGCGCTCAATTGGCCGTGGGAGGGATCTCGACCTCGTTGATCGGCAGGAACCCGGCGCCGGCAGGATAGGCGTAGGACACCCGGTAGTTCTGCTGGATCGCCCCCCACCCCCAGACCGTAACGCCGAACGGGAGCTCGCTCCGCATCTCGTGTCGTCCGTTCGAACAATCACCTACAGACTCGAAGTTCCCCGTCGAGAGATCGACGATGGTGTACTCGTACTCACCAACAGTCTTCCACCCGCTGAGCGTGCCTGCGCAATCCAGGTCGACATCGGCGAACTCGCCGGTCAGCTTCGACCGGGTACGGGTAACGACGAGGCTCGTCTCCGGGTAGGTCGGGTCCGTGAAAAACACGTAGTAGTCGAGGAATTGAGACGGAGGAACCACGTTGATCCAGTCCGGATCTCCGATGGTCATGTACGCGTTACCGCCTGTCATGTACTGGCCAACATAGAAGGGAGAGTTCACCCCCTGGCTCCTGACGACGAAGGGCTCACCGGCTTCAAACTCGTACACCTCGCCCAGGTTGATGGTATCCGGGGCGCCGTTCGGCTTGGACGGCTCCCAGGAGAGCTCCGTACCATTGACCATGCCCACGATCCGCCAGGGCGGAGATTCATCGCGATCCGCGATACGGTTCCGGTAGCGGACCGCCACGTACTCGTTGCCAGTCGCTCTGACGGGAGCAATCTGCTGCTGTCCCGAATCACAGTCACCGGTTGTATTCGGCACGACCATGCAGGCATGAGCGCCGAAGACGCCAACAGGCTTGGTCGACTCGATGGGGCTTCCGGTCAACTCCTCTGCCTGGGTTATCTGCAAGAACTCACCCGCATTCAACGAGTAAGTCTTCGCCTCACCCTGGCTGGCAGGCTCGACGTTCGTACCTCCCAGGACGTCGACCGACGGCAGGATGGTCACGTCGGTATCATCCTGATGGGCGACGATGGCCAGCGAAGGATATGCGCCTTGGTAGTCTTCCGGCGACACCGACTCTGACTCCGAGTAACCATTGATCGCGACGTAGTTGACGTCCCACGCGCTCGTGGGCAGAAGCAAGGTCGCGGATGTGAAGGCGGCCTTGCCACCGCCGTAGGGGAGCATCTGATATGCCACGACAGGATAGTCGGTCGTGATGTGGAACGCCGAGCCGCGCCCGGTCCCCGGGACGCCCGTCTCCAGATCCAGCGCGCCGGGCTCAGGACAGTCCTCGACGCTCGCCGCGGCGGACTTCCTCGAGAGGAAAAGGACGGCGACCTGCCCGATGGCAAGCCCGTTGTTCGGGTCGTACTTGTCGTAATCGACCTTGCTCAGCGTCTCATTCCACTTGGGAATGTAGGCAAAGTTCTCGGCCGGGAGCTGCTCTCCGCCGCGCTCGACGTTGATCTTGACCGGCAAGTCCCACGTGTTCGCGATCATCGCGGCGAAGCACGCGCCCTTGGTGGTCGGCATCAGCGCCGTCTTCAGCGCCCAGTAGTCGCACCCGTACGAGCTCTTCGACTTCTCCGCGGCCTCGCACGGGTTCGGCTCGCACTTCGCGTTGACGCACCCATACTCCGGCTCACACTCCTCGACCGTCACGCCATTGCAGCTGATCACCTTCTTCAGATCGTTGGAGCACGTGTACTCGCACCGCCCCCCCTCCCCGAAGGTCCCGGCGCTCTCCGTGTCCGCGCCGCCCTCGCCGCCGCCGCCGCTGCTCGTCGCGCCGGGGCCCGTGCCGCTGCCGGTGAGCTCGCTACGGTACGAATCCGAGCAGGCGGCGAACGAGCCCGTCACACCGGCTGTCGCTGCAAGAAGACTCACTATCGCGTGTCGACGGTATCTAGCCATGTTCGCCATCTCTACAGGGCTCCTTCCCCCACAAGCATCCTGAAACTCTTGACTGCGAGCCTAACACGGTTCCCGCGCCCTGGGGAGGCCCGCGAAAGCGCTCGCGTTTTTTCACCGGCCTCGTGAGAGGGGGTTCTGGGTTTCAGGAATGCAATGCGCCACCAGCCCCGCGCCACGACCGTCTAGCGCCCGGACGGATAGCCGCCCTGTTGAGCGAGCCGACCTCACGCCTCTCCAGCGGGTGGGGCGAGGTGTTCAGGAAGTTACGACCCGCTCACGACCGGTCGCGCCCGATTGGGACCGTTCGCGGCCGTTCGCGGCCGACCGCCACCCGTTGCGACCAATTACGACCGATTGCGACCGATTGCGACTTCCACGTACCTCGACCCTACTCCCGCTCATGAGCCTCATCGCCGTCGTGCGCAGCCCCCGCCCGGCCGCTCCCGAATATCCGGAAAAGGACGTACAGCGATGGGAACAGCAGCACGAATCCGACGCCGAGCACCCAGACCAGCAATCGCAGCGTCTTCGGGTTCGACGCGGCCCCGGCGAGCGTCACGTCGGGCACGACGAGGAACGGGTACTGAGAGGCCGCCCAGCCCAGCAAGATCAGCGTGACCTGCGCCGCCGCCGCGAGGCGCGCCAGACGGAAGCGGCGGGTCCACAGCGCGAAGAACGCCGCCGTCGCGGCGAGGCCCGTCGTGACGTGAAGCGGCCACGTGATCGGATGATCCGTCAGGCCCTCTCGGATGAGCGGAGCGCCCTGGTACGAGGCCGCGAACGACGCCAGCGCGAGCGCCGCGACCACGCCGCCCGAGAGGAGCGCGCGCCGACGGAAATCGTCGACCAGCGCCGGCTCCGTCGCCTCGTTCGTCAGGTAGACCGCCGCGAGGAACGCGAACAGCGCCAGCGCGAACAGGCCGACCACGAACGGAAACAGCGAGAGCCACGAGGCGAAGAAGCCGCTCGTCACCACCCCGGACGCCACCCGGATCCGACCCGACGCCACCGCGCCGACGATCATGCCGAGCAGCACCGGCGCGATCACGCTCGCCAGCGAGAAGACGAATCCCCAGCGCTTCTGCTGCCTGTCCCCCCGCGAGTCGTAGCTGCGGAAGCTGAACGCCGAGCCGCGAAACACGACGCCCACGAGGAACAGCGTGAGGGGGACGTGCAGCGCGATCGAGATCGCCGCGAAGGCCGGCGGAAACGCGGTGAAGAGCAGCACGATGGCCAGGATCAGCCACACGTGGTTGGCCTCCCAGATCGGGCCCATGACGCGCTCGATCAGCGCGCGCTGCTCCTGCTTCCGCGGGCCGGACGCGAGCAGATCCCAGACGCCGCCGCCGAAGTCGGCCCCGCCAAAGAGCGCATACAGGATGAGCGCCGCCACCATCACCCCGGCGAGGAGCCACTCAACGTGCATCGGCCGCGCCTCCCTCGACCGCGCGCGGCGCGCCGCCGCTGGCCGTCACCCCGGGCGCCCCGTGGCCCCCGCCGCCCGTCGCGCTTCCCCTGCCCGCGCGCGGGCCGCCGCCCGTCACCCCGAGCGGCGCCGCGCGGAGCTGGCGCACGAGCAGGTAGGTCACCATGACGCCCAGGAAGACATAGAGCGCCATGAACATCCAGAAGGGCGCCGCCAGGTGCGGGAACGGGGTCACCGCGTCGCGCGTGCGCATCGCGCCCCGCACGATCCACGGCTGGCGCCCGAACTCCGTCACCAGCCAGCCCGCCTCCATCGCCACGATGCCGAGCGGGCTCGCCAGCACCACCGCCCAGAGGAACGGCCGCTGATCCGGGATCCCCCTGCGGCGCCACGCGAGCACCGCCGCGACAAGCGCGAGCAGCGCCATCGCCGAGCCCGCGGCCACCATCACCTGGAACGAGAGGTGCGTCGCCGTGACCGGCGGCCACTCGTCCCGCGGGACAGCGTCGAGCCCCGGCACCACCGCGTCCGGATCGCCGTGCAGGAGCATCGACAGCCCGCCCGGGATCTCGATCGCATGGTCGACCTTCCCGCGCTCGACGTCAGGCAGGCCGCCGATGAGGAGCGGCGCCCGGGCCGAGGTCTCGAAGTGCGCCTCCATCGCCGCGAGCTTCGCCGGCTGCCCGGCCCCGACCTGCACCGCCGCGTAGTGGCCGACGAACGGCTGAGCCAGCGCCGTCACCCCGGCGATCGCGAGCGTCACCGCGAACGCCTTCCGGAACAGCGGGCTGCCAGGGTGCCGCAGGAGCACGAGCGCGTGAATCCCCGTCATCACGAACGCGGTCGCCTGATAGCACGCCAGGATGCCGTGCAGGGTCTCGTGCTTCCACGGCGGGCTGAACATCGCCGCGATCGGGTCGATGTCCACCGGGCGGCCGGACGCCATCGTGAAGCCGGCCGGGTCGTTCATGCAGGCGTTCACCAGGATCACGAAGAACGCCGAGAGCGCTCCGCTCAGGGCCACCAGCGCGCCGGAGAGCAGGTGCAGCTTCGGCGGGAGCTTGCCGCGCCCGTAGAGATAGATGCCGAGGAAGATCGCCTCGGTGAAGAACGCGAAGCCCTCGAGCGAGAACGGCAGCCCGACCACCTCGCCGAAGGTCCCCATGAAGCTCGGCCAGAGGAGGCCGAGCTCGAACGAGAGCACCGTCCCCGACACGGCGCCGACAGCGAACAGGATCGCCGTCCCCTTCGCCATGCGCTTCGAGAACTCGAGGTAGTCGCGATCGCCCGTACGATGCCAGAGCGCGTCCGCGATGACCATGATCAGCGGCAGCGCCACCCCGGCGGCGGCGAAGATCATGTGAAATGCCAGCGACAGGCCCATCTGGGCCCGGGCGTAGAGGAGGCTGTCCATGAGGCGCCGTGCGGCTCCCTTCCAGAGCGAACGCGACCGGCACCGGATCTGCTCTCCTGCGAAGGCGGCCCGCGCGCTCCCGGGCACCATAGGGACGACCGCGCCGGGGACAAATAGGGTCGAACCCGGCTAAGCTCGGCGCCGATGCAGACCCTTGTCGAGCTCGTCGCGAAGAAGCGCGACGGCGGGCGGCTCTCGGAGGACGAGATCGCGCGGATCATCCGCGCCCACGGCGAAGGCGAGCTCGCCGACTACCAGATGAGCGCGCTGCTCATGGCCGTCTTCTTCCGCGGCATGGACGACGCCGAGACCGTCGCGCTCACGAAGGCGATGCTCCACTCGGGCGACGTCCTCGACCTGTCGAGCGTGCCCGGGCGGAAGGTCGACAAGCACTCGACCGGCGGCGTCGGCGACAAGGTCTCGATCTGCCTCGCCCCCCTCGTCGCCGCCTGCGGGGTGCCCGTCCCGATGGTTTCCGGCCGCGGGCTCGGCCACACGGGCGGCACGCTCGACAAGCTCGAGGCCATCCCGGGGTTCGACGTCGGGCTCGACACCGCCACGTTCGCGCGCATCGTCCGCGAGGTCGGGACGTGCATGATCGGGCAGACCGAGCGGATCGCGCCGTCGGACAAGCGCATCTACGCGCTGCGCGACGTGACCGCCACGGTCGAGTCGATCCCGCTCATCGTCGCCAGCATCCTCTCGAAGAAGCTCGCGGAGGGCATCGACGCGCTCGTGCTCGACGTCAAGGTCGGGCGGGGCGCGTTCATGAAGACCCTGGACGACGCCCGCGCGCTCGGGACCGCGCTCGTGCGCGTCGGCACCGCGGCCGGCAAGCGCGTCTCCGCGCTGCTCACCGACATGAGCGCCCCGCTCGGGCGCACCGTCGGCAACGCGATCGAGACCCGCGAGGCGATCGAGGTGCTGCACGGCGGGGGCCCTGCCGACCTCGTCGCGTGCACGCTCGCCCTCGCCGAGGAAATGCTGATCGCCGGCGGCGCCGCGGCGAGCGCCGCCGAGGCGCGCGTCAAGCTCGAGGCCGCCATCGCGAGCGGCGCGGCGGCCGAGGTCCTCGCGCGGATGATCGCGGCGCAGAAGGGCGATCCAGCCGTGGTGCAGGACGTCGGCCGGCTCCCCAGCGCCCCCGTCGTGGTCGAGGTCGCGGCGCAGGACGAGGGGTACGTCGTCGCCGTGGATCCGCTGGAGATCGGGCTCTCCGCGGTGGCGCTCGGCGCCGGACGGACGCGCGCCGACCAGCGCGTGGACCCCGCCGTGGGGATCGAGCTCGCCGCCGCGCGCGGCGACCGCGTGGACCGCGGGGCGCCCCTCGCCCGCATCCACGCCCGCCGGACGGAGGACGCGCAGGCCGCGGCCGATCGCGTCCGCGCGGCGTTCCGGCTCGGCCCGGCGCCGGCCGAGGCGCCCGCGCTCGTGCTGGAGCGGATCGAGCCGTAGGCCTGCGCCCGAGGCCGCTCGCGGGCGGCGCGGGGTCCAACTAAGCTGCGGTCATGCGGACCCCGCGGCGCGACCTCACCACGCTCGGTTACCGGCGGATCATCCAGCTCCTCGTCTACCTCGTCATCGTCCCCGGCGTGCTCCTGTCGGGCGTCGGCTTCCTCCTGCTCGTGCTCGGCGAGGCCCAGTACAACCTCATCATGGGCATCCTGGTGCTCACGTTCTGCGGGACGCTCGCGACCGGGGTCATCCTCGTGTGGGTCTTCCTCCGGCGCGAGCGCAACCTGTCCGAGCTCCAGGCCGACTTCGTGTCCAAGGTCTCGCACGAGCTGCGCACGCCGCTGACGTCGATCCGCATGTTCACCGAGACGCTCAAGCTGAGGCGCGGCGACACGGTCAGCGAGGACCGCTGCATCGACGCGCTCACCAAGGAGAGCGCCCGCCTCCAGCACCTCATCGACCGGCTGCTCGACTGGGGGCGCATGGAGAGCGGCCGTCGCGTCTACGAGCTCTACGAGCACCACCTCGAGGACGTCGTCGACGAGGCGGTCCACGCCTTCGAGCCGACCCGCGAGAAGCGCAGCGTCGAGCTGGACATCGACGTCGACACGAACCTCCCGCCCGTGCTCTGCGACCGGAGCGCGCTCGTCGACGCGATCGTCAACCTGCTCTCGAACGCCTACAAGTACGGCGGTCAGCCGAGGAAGATCTGCGTCTCCGCGCATGTCGTCAACCGGTCGGCGCTGATCACCGTCCGAGACAACGGCAAGGGCATCGCGCGCACGGAACACAAGCGGATCTTCGAGAAGTTCTACCGGGTCGACGATCTCCTGGCCCGGCAGCAGGAGGGCTCCGGGCTCGGGCTGTCGATCGTCAAGCACGTCATCCGCGCGCACGGGGGCAGGATCCTCGTCGACAGCGAGCCGGGGAAGGGCAGCACGTTCACGCTCATGCTGCCGATCCGGAACGCGCCCAGGACGAGCGCCGCCGTGAAGCATTCGCCGGACGCGCCGGGCGCCGCGGACGCGCCGGGCGCCGCGCCCGGCGGCGTCCCCGCGCGTGACGCCGTCGCCGTCGCCGCGCCCCCCGAGGTCGCGAACCACGCCGCCGGAGCGGACGCGCCGCCGTAGGCGCGGCGCCTCCGGTCCGGACATGGACATGCTAGAGGACGTCCCCAGCATGACCCGGAACCCTCAAGCCTCAGCGCGGACCGTCCTGCTCGTGGAGGACGATCCCAGCATCGCGATGGGTCTCGAGATGAACCTGACCGCGGAGGGCTACCGCATCCTCGTGGCCGAGGACGGCGAGGCCGGGCTCGCGCTCGCCCGCGCGGGCGGGATCGACCTCATCATCATCGACGTGATGCTCCCGCGCCTGAACGGCTTCGAGCTGCTCCGCATCCTGCGGAGCGAGCGGCGCACCCTGCCGGTGATCATGCTGTCCGCGCGCGGCGCCGAGATGGACAAGGTGATGGGCCTCGAGCTCGGCGCCGAGGACTACATCACGAAGCCGTTCAGCCTGGCCGAGCTGCTCGCCCGGGTGAAGGCGGTGCTCCGGCGCGACGCGATCGCGCGCGCGAACGCGGAGCAGCTCCGCGCCGGCGACATCGTGATCGACCCGGCGACGCGCGAGGTCCGCCGCGGCGACGCGCTGATCGAGCTCACGGCGACCGAGTTCGACGTGCTGCTCTGCCTCGCCGAGGCCGCCGGCCGGGTCCTGTCCAGGGAGCAGATCCAGGCCAAGGTGTGGGGCCCGACGCACCACGGGACCCCGCGCACGATCGACAACTTCATCCTCCAGCTCCGCAACAAGCTCGAGGACGACGCCGCCGCGCCGCGCCACCTCGTGACGGTGCGCGGGGTCGGCTATCGCTTCGTGCCCTGATCACAGGGCGCCGGCCGCGGCGCGCATCGTCGCGCCGCGCGACGCTCGCGCGCGCCTGTCTGCCTGTCCACGACCGACGCGATCGCCCGCTCGAGCCCGGCCCGGCGGGCCGGCCTCTTCAGGGCGCCTGACAGAACTTGTTGATGTTGTCGACCAGCGGATCTTCCTGCTTGATCGCCTTCTCGATCGCGGCCTGAGCGGTGTTGCTCTTGTCCGCGTCGTTCGCGTCGGCGGCGGTCGCGAGGTCGCGCGCGGCCTTGGCGACGTCCTTGGCCATCGCCTGGTACTCGCCCGAGAACTTCTGCAGCTCCGGGGTGGTCAGCTTCACCTGCGCCGCGTCGGCCGCCACCTTGTCCATCGCATCGGCCATCGCCTTCAGCTCGCTCGACCCGCCCTGGTCGGTGCCAGCCTTGGTGCCCTTCTCGATGCTCTGAACGCCCTTGTTGATGACCTCGATGAGCGCGTTGCACTCCGAGACCTTGTTCTGGCCGCAGCCGCCAGCGCCGGCGACGAGCCCGAGCGCGGCGAGCGCCGCGAGGGTGACCTGGGTGCGCATTCTGCTGTGTCTCCTCATATGGTGAGCGAGGCCGGTCCGCCCATCCCTAAACGCCTGGGCATGAACCCACATTTTGCGGGTATGTTTCAACATGGAATCGGCGATCCGCGTCCGCGTCCGCCCTCAGCGTCACGACCGAACGCGCCAGTTGCCCTGGAAAGTTCGGCCGATGTCGTCCGCCGTCGGGTCCGTGATGATGAGCTCCGGTCGGCCGCCTTGCGCGAAGACGATCGTGTTCTGCCGGAAGACCCGGCCGAAGGCGATCGCCTCGTCGCGGTCCATGCCGTGGACGAGCCAGGCCGGCTCGCGCCAGATGCCCTCCGGCTCGGCCTCGGATCCCACGCACGGCTCCACCCTGTAACACCCGAGGATCAACAGATCGCGGAGCACGTGGTGGCGCTGATCGTTCACCCGGCGAGGGATGAGCATCGACCGCGGGTTGTAGGCGGTGAGCACGGCGAACTTGCGGGTCAGCAGGTCCGGGAGCCCAGCCTGGTCCTGGACGATCTCGCCGTCCAGCGACACGCGCAGCGTGCCCGCCGCCGTGGGGAACTCGTAGATGGTCGAGAAATACGACCGGAGGAGCGTCTGATCCATCGTGGTGAAGCGGTGGGTGTGAGGGGGCCGCGGCGCTCGGCGCACCGGGTGCGTCGCATCGCGGAGGGGCCCGTGGCCTGAGCGCCCGGGCCGCCGGGCGCGACGGCGGAGGGTTACCAGAGACGCGCGGCTCTGGCTACTCGGCGGCGATCGTCGCGCCCCGCCTCCACCGCGGCGCCCGGACGCCCGGCGCGCGCTTCCCCTACCCCGCCCGGTGCGCTAAGCGTTCCGCGCGATCGTTCCAGCGTGCTCGCGCGTGCACGCACGGCTCGCCCGCGCCGACGGCCCCGACCCCCCCGATGTCCCGATGATCGAGGTCGAGCACCTCTCCAAGTCCTACGGTCCTCACCAGGCGGTGAGCGATCTCTCGTTCCGGGTGGACCAGGGCGAGATCGTCGGCTTTCTCGGCCCGAACGGGGCGGGCAAGAGCACGACCCTGCGCATCCTCGCGGGGTTCCTCGGCGCGACCTCCGGCCGCGTGCGGGTGGCCGGGTACGACATCGCGGAGGAGCCGATGCGCGCGCGGGCCTCGCTCGGGTACATGCCCGAGACCTCGCCGCTCTACCCGGAGATGCGCGTCTCGGAGTACCTCGCCTTCCGCGCCGAGCTGAAGCTCGTGCCCCGGCGCGCGCGCCGCGAGGCTGTCGCGCGCGCCCTGCGCGACGCGCGCGTCGAGGACGTGGCGAGCGTCATGATCGGCCACCTCTCGAAGGGCTACCGGCAGCGGGTCGGCCTCGCGGACGCGCTCGTCAGCGACCCGCCGCTGCTCATCCTCGACGAGCCGACGGCGGGCCTCGATCCAAACCAGATCCGCGAGGTGCGCGCGCTCGTGCGCCGGCTCGGGCGCGACCGCACCGTGCTCCTGTCGACGCACATCCTCTCCGAGGTCGAGGCGACCTGCACGCGGGCGGTCGTGATCGCGCGCGGGCGGCTCGTCGCGGAGGGGTCGATCGACGAGCTGCGCGCGATGCGCCGGGCGCGGGACGTCGGCGGCGT
>NZ_JEMA01000437.1 GCF_001589285.1 Sorangium cellulosum
GGGTCACCGATGCGGCGTCGGGCGCCGTGGAGCATCGGTACCACGTCCACTCGCCGGAGCGGGTCGTGGCGATCGTGACCCGGGGAGGCGCGGACGACGGCACGCGCTATGTTCATGTCGACCACCTCGGCTCGGTCGATGCGCTCACCGACGAGGACGGCGACGTGATCGAACGGCGGAGCTATGATCCGTTCGGGCAGCGGAGAAACCCCGCGTGGGGAGAGCCCGCGCCGGCGTCGTTCGCCAGCAAGACGACGCAGGGGTTCACCGGGTACGAGAGCGACGACGAGTTCGGGCTCGTGAACATGAAGGGCAGGATGTACGATCCCAGGATCGGGCGGTTCTTGACCACCGACCCGATCGTCTCCTTCATGTTCTTCGGACAGAGCTGGAATCCGTACAGCTACGTGCTGAACAACCCGCTCGCGTACGTCGACCCGGGCGGCTTCCAGGAAACGCTCCCGAGGGACGGGGCTGACTCACCGCTGTCGGCTGGCGCGGAGTTCACTTCGGACGAGCTCGGCCTACCGCCGATCGAGATCGAGCTGGTCCTCCCGCTCCCGAAGCACGGGGCGCGCTCCGAGGCCGATACAAACACCATAGCTGCCGAGACGGGCGGCGCCGTGCCGCCGATCGACGTCAGCACGACCGGGAGCGCGTCCGGGCATGTGCCGCAGCCGGTGACCACGGCGCCGATCGACTGGTCGCAGAACCCCTATGTCCAGCTCGAGGGAGGGTTCATCGCCGGGCTGCTGATCGGGGCGGTTCCCTTCGCCGGC
>NZ_JEMA01000438.1 GCF_001589285.1 Sorangium cellulosum
GACCTCGGCGCCCGGGCGGCGCGCCAGGGAAGTCGCCGCCTCCCCGCGCGGGCGCGATCGGGTGCGCCGGTGCCCCGCACGGACCGGGCGCGGCTCCGCCGCGGCGCCCTCGTCGATGGAGCGAAGGCCGCGCTCGATCGCGGGCAGCACGCCCTCCCGATCCGCCCACGTGGGCATGACGACGCAGAGGATCGCCTCGGCGGCCACGCCGAAGTACACGTCGATGGGCGCCGCGCCCCCGTACGGGACCAGCTCCTCGCGCGGCAGCTCCACATGCCCGAGCCGGCCGCGATCCCCGAGGCTCAGCGCGGCCTCGACGATCCGGCTGCGGCCCTCCTCGGGCATGTCGCTCGGCGCTCGGCGGGTGACGAGCCGCCCCCGCCGGGTGATCACGAACGCGAAGTCTGCCCCCGCAGCCACATGGGTTCGATCCGAGATCGCGTCGAGATCCGCCACGCTTGCATCGTACACGATCGAGAGCAAAGGCGTCCGATGATCGTGGTTGTCGGGGCCAATCCCACCCCGCAAGAGGAGTTGCGGACGCTGGCTGGAAGATTGCCAGTGGAGCGCAAGCTGCGCTCTGGCGCGCCCGGCGTCCGCCGCAAGCACTGCCTCGCTGTGGTCGCGCGCGAGTGCGGCTTCACGAGCTGGGAGCGCGCGCGGCGCGCCCTCGAGGGAGAGCCCGGCGCGCCCGAGCTCGGGACGCTGCTCTACGGCCGGGACGCCGGCGCGCTGCACCACTGGTTCGCGACCCACGACGAGGCGCGCGCCCACGTCGCGGCGCTGCCGGAGGCGCCGCGCAGCTACCTCCTCGCGTACAAGCACCACGTCTTCGTCGCCGACCGGGCGTTCGTCGCGAAGCGCTGCGCGCCCGATCCGGGCGAGCCGGAGCGCGCCGCGCGCGAGATCGCGTGCCTGCGCCACGCGCTCCAGGCGGCGGAAATCTCGCCGCCTCCTGGAGCGCCGGACCGTTTGAGCGCTACCGGTCCTGCGGGGAGCGGCCAAGGGCACGCGGTTGAGTTAACATTTCACCCCGGGCGCTGTCGCGTCCTGCCCGGGCCTGGACCGGACGCCCCTCCTCGCCCGCAAGAGCACCCCCCTCATGGCCGATCTGAACGACCCCGCGCGCCTCACCGAGCTGCATCACGTGCTGATGCACGCCGACACGGACGCCCTCCTCGACACCTGCGTCGCGCGCGCGGCGCAGCTCGCCGGAGCGCCCATGGCGCTCGTGAGCCTGGTGGTCCGGCACATCCAGCTCTTTCGCGCGCACCACGGGCTGCCGCCGGAGCTGTGCGTGAGCTGCGCGACCTCGCGGAGCAACTCCTTCTGCCAGCTCGTGGTGCGCCACGAGGCGCCGCTCGTCATCGAGGACGCGGAGAGCGACCCTCGGGTGCCCAGGGAGCTCGTCGAGCGCTACGGCATCCGCGCCTACGCCGGGGTGCCCCTGCGGGTGCGCGGTCACGTGCTCGGCTCGCTGTGCGTGCTCGACGGCGTGCCCCGCAGCTTCGGGCCGCGCGTTGTCGAGGGGCTCGAGGCGCTCGGCGGCGAGGTGGGGGCGCGGCTCGAGGCGCTGGTGGCCGACGCAGCGCCGCGGAGCAGCGCCACGAACGAGCGCCTCGCCCGGCTCGAGCAGACAGCGCGCACGCTGGAGCACGCGCTCGCGGCGATCGCGCCCGCGATCGCCGCGGCGCACAGCGCGGCGGCGGCGCTGGGGGACGCGCCGCCGGACGCGCCGGGCCCGGACGACCTGAGCGCGGCGGTCGACTGCTACCGCGACATGTTCGCGATCGCGGAGGAGCTGGCCGACGACGCCATGGCCCTCGCGCGCTCCGCCCCGGCCGAGGTGGCCGCCGAGATCGCCCAGGCGACGCGCTCGCTCGCGACGGACATGGTCGAGATAGGCCCGCTCGTCCGCCTCGCCGAGGGCGTGCTGCAGGGCACGCTCGACCAGGGCGCCGCCGCGAGGGCGGCCCACGTCGTGCGGGACGCGTTCGCCGCGCACGAGACGGCCTCCGCCGCCGTGCGACGGATCATCACCACCGCCGCGCGCATGCGGGCCGCGGAGGCGTCATGAAGGGCCGGGCGTACCAGCTCCTCCGCTCCTGCCTCGGCCACCAGGACCCTCCGAGCGCGCGCAGCGCCTTCATCTACGCGCGGGTCATCATGCGCGCGCGCGTCGTGCCCGGCGAGATAACGCCCACGCTCGACGATCCCGAGGTCGAGCGGCGCCTGGAGAGCGCGCTGCAGGAGATCCTCCCGCGCCGAGGGAAGTAAGGGTCGACGGCGCGCCGCTACGCGGCCTGCCGCGCCGGCCGGGCCGCCTGCGGCGCACGGCGGAGGTCGAGGGAGAGGCGGAGCCGGAGGAGCGGGCGCTCGATGAGATGATAGGACGCCGCGGCGCAGAGCCCAGCCAGGACCAGGTTCTGCGGGAAAGCGGTCCACCAGGCGTTCGAGCGGGCGTCGAGGAAGGGCTGCTGCCAGAGGTAGATCGAATAGCTGGCGACGCCGACGAGGGCGACGGGGCGGCGATCGAGGAAGCGGCCGATCGGGCCGTCGGGGAAGCGCACGACGCGGTCGACCACGAGCGCGACGGCGGAGTTCACGAGGCTGGTGCCGACGAAGAAGGAGAAGAGAGGGTGCTTGCCGCCCGCGTGGGCCACGAGCGCGACGAGCGGCACGGCGATGAAGGCGGGTGAGCCGAGGAAGCGGCGGTAAAGCGGCCACCGCCAGAGGGCGTCGCGCGCGAGGGCGAGAGCGCAGCCGGCGGCGAGCGCGTCGACCACGGTGGGGAAGGTCTCGCCGATGCCGGCGTGGGCCGCCGGGAAGGCCAGGTAGGTCGTCACGCGCACGAGCGGCGCGGCGAGCATGGCGAGCGCGGCGACGGCGAGGCCGCGGCGGAATCCGGCGAGGGCGAGGGCCGCGGGCCAGAGCAGATAGAACTGCTCCTCCACGGCGAGCGACCATGTGTGGCCGAGGATCCAGCCGCGATCTGCCGTGTTGTAATTCATGGTGTACGTGGCCGCGTGGGCGACGTCGGACCAGGGCAGCGCGACGACGCCCGCGGCGCGCGCGGCCGCGACGGCGAGCACGAGGGCGTAGAACGGCGGGAAGATGCGCAGCGTGCGCCGCAGGTAGAACGCCGAGAGGGAAATTCGCCCGGTCGCCGCGTGCTCGCGCGCGAGCAGCGTGGTGATGAGGAATCCGGACAGGACGAAGAAGACGCGCACGCCGAGGTTGCCCAGATCGAAGCGCGCGAAGACGCCCGTGTTCCTCGCGAGGTGCGCAATCACGACCATGGTCACCGAGACGGCACGAAGGCCGTCGAGCGACCGGATTCGCCCGCTTTGATCCATGATGTTCCCCCCAGCGCGCCGCCCGCCTGGAATCCCATGATGAGATGGGCGAAGACAGCAG
Organism: Sorangium cellulosum; assembly: GCF_001589285.1. Lineage (GTDB taxonomy): Bacteria > Myxococcota_A > Polyangia > Polyangiales > Polyangiaceae > Sorangium > Sorangium cellulosum_G. The sequence goes on from NZ_JEMA01000438.1 coordinate 3,418, forward strand.
GCCAGCGCGATCGAAGTCGCTGGAGAGCCGCGCGCTCGGCCGCGACACACGCGAGTGTCCCGCGCGCCCGTGCGGTCGACGGGCTCGACGCCCGGGGCGGCCTTGAACGCGCGCGTGAAGCGTGCGACCGTGGCCGCGGCGCCGAGAAGCGCGTTCTGGCCCGCTCCTCGGCACCTGCTCATCGAGGAGGGTTCCATGGCGACGATCGCTGTTCTGCAGTTCTTCCCCGGGTGGCTGCACGCGCAGCAGGGCGAGATCGAGCGCGGGGGGAGGCTCAGGATCGACTACGCAACTGCCCGCCTGTCGCGGTGCTTCACGACGTGGCGCGGCGCCGAGATCGGCGACATCACCGCGGTTGTCCGCTTCCACCCGCGCGGCGAGATCGTGCAGGGGAGCGTCGTCGAGGAGCAGCGGACTCCGGGGGATCCGCCCGGGGCCGTCGTCGCGCACACGCCCGCGCCGCTGGAGATCTCCGTGCCGGACGACGCCACGCACGTGGAGATGTGGTTTCACAACTTCTCTCAGACCAGCGCGCGGTGCGACGCGTGGGACAGCCGCTTCGGCGACAACTACTGGTTCGACGTGGGCGGCCCGCCGCCGCGGGTCCCTGCGCAGCCGGTCGTGTACCGCGCCGGGGCGCAGCAGCGGCCCGAGCTCGTCAACGTGCGCTCCGCCCGGATCTCGAAGGTGAACGCGTTCCCGAGGCCCGCGGGTGGGCCGAGCGTCGGCAAGGACATCCAGGTCCACCTCGACCTCGTGGCGTGGGTCAGCCGCTCGGCGTGGGGCGCGAACGCCTGGATCGACGTCCATGTGTTCGACGGCAGCGACTCGCTCGTCCACGCCGAGACGCTCACGCTGGCGTATACCGGGTGGGGCCCGGTTCAGCAGTACGGCTTCGACGGCAAGCTCTTCCAGGGCTCCACGGCGACGCCGGGCTCGGTGTCACCACGGCCGGACGCGCGCAAGGTGCAATATCGGCTGTACCACGAGATCGACGGCCAGGTGTTCACGGATGGGATCCTGCACCAGGCGGAGCTCCCGGAAGACGCGCTGATCTGAGCTGCCGGTCGTCAGTGGACGCGGGCCGGCGCCGCCGGGACGGGCGCCGCGCCGGGGCACCTGCCGTTGCAGAGCGTCTGTCGCAGGAAGCGCTCACGGGCGGGAAGGTCCGTGTCGAGGAGGAACGGGGAGAGCCTCCCCGTGCCGTCCGCGCCGCCGGACGTCACGGGCGACACGTGATAGAAGCCATCGAGGCTCGGCTGCTCGGACTCATGGCATCCGTTGCATGTCTGCGTGGCGAACGCGTGGCGCAGCGCCTCGCTGACGCCGGGCACCGTCCAGCGGAAGACCTCGGCGTTGGACTCGCCGCCCAGCATCGCCGCCGGAAAGAGCGCTGTCCCCGCGAGGACGCCGCTCGCGTTCGCGTTGATGAAGCTGGCCAGCGCGCGCGAGACGTCGAGGCTCTCGTCCGGGTTCTGCTTCGTTGTCGTGATCTGCAGCCGTGCCGGGCTGCCGGCCACCAGGTGGAACTCCCTGAGCTGCCACGGCCTGAAGTCGAGCTTCTCGTTCGTGCGGAGCTGCCCGAGCGCGCTCCCGTTGACGCCCGACGGGCTCGCGCCGCGCGCCGTGAACTCGTCGGTGATCATCTGGAGTCGCGCGCCGAGCTCGGGGCCCATGGCGACGGCGCCGAGCGCGTGGAAGCGCTGCGCCCACAGCTCGCGCGACGCGCTCGCCGGGAGCTTGTACTCGAAGATCACGGTCATGGGCGCGCCGAAGCTCCCCTGCTTCAGCCCGAAGACGAAGCGGCCTTCACCGGCGCCGCCGCCCGACGAGAGATCGACCCGGTTCACGATGGCGAGCAGCTCGAAGGGCGACCGCGAGAGGTCGAGCCGGCCCGTGCCGGGGATCTTCGGCCACGAATCGACCAGGGCGCGCACGGCCGGGCGGTCCTCGACGGGGAAGCCGTTGACGGAGCCGGCCGAGAACCCCGCCGACAGCCACTGCTCGACGAGCGCGGAGGGATCGGCGCCGGGCGACGCGAGCTGCTCCATCAGCCAGCGGAAGCTGAAGTGCCCGCCCGCCGCGCTCGAGGCGCGCTCGCCGCCGACGATCGCGGGGTCGACGATCATGAGCTCCTTGAACGGCGCCACCACCTCCTCGGCGCTCCGCGGGCAGAACTCCCCCGGCCCGAGCGGGTCGCACGCCGACAGGACGCCGCCGTCGAGCGCGTTGTCGTCGAAGAGCACGTCGGGCGAGTCGAACGCGCTCCCGTCCCGGTGCACCACGCGGTCCATGGCGATGACCGGCGCCGACGCGGTGATCTCGACCCAACCATCCAGGCGCCTGCTGGCGGCTTCCGTGAACGGCGCGTTGACCCAGCTCGGATCGCCGTACGCGTTGTAGAGGCCGCGCGCGGGGATCTGCCGCGTGAAGAACGTCACGTCGCCCGTGCCGTCCTTTCGCAGGATCCGGACGGTGATGGTCGTGGGGTAATCGTTCGGGTTGTTGACGATGACGTTGCTCCACTGCGTGTGCCCGCTCGTCGTGGGCCAGTTGTTGAGGTAATACGGGGCGAAGAGCTTCCGCGACGTGGCCGTCTGGAGCGGGCCGTCGTCGAGGTCCCTGAGGGGCGCGGACGCCGCATTGCCGTCGCGAAACGTCACCCGGTTCATCCCGAAGACAGGCTGGCTCGACGTGATCTCGACCCAGCCGACGGAGCGGTTGTTCGCGACATCGCTGTTCTGGACGCCGGCCCAGCTCGCGTCGCCGCTCGCGTTCCAGTACCCCATGGCGGGGACTGTCTTCGTGAAATCACCGAGGACCGCGCCGTCCTTGCCCCGCACGACGACCCGGAGGGACGCGGCCATCGCGCCCGGGTTGTTGACGACGACGCTGGACCACTGCGAGAGCCCGCTGTTCGTTGGCCAGTTCTTGACGAACAGGTTGGCGCGCAGGGTCGTCGACGTCTCCGACGTGAGCGCGTCGTCCTCGACGTGGACGGCCGGCGCGCTGTACGTTGTGCCGCTCCGGAGGGTGAACCGGTTCATCGCGACGACGGGGGCAGTCGAGAGCACCTCGACCCACCCGATCGAGCGCCCGTTCGCCGCGTCGGAGTTCGCGACGCCGAGCCAGCCCGCGTCTCCGTAGGAGTTCCACACGCCCTTCGCCGGGAGGGTGCGGCTGAGCGACGACAGCACGCCGCCGCCGTCGGTCCGGTGGACGCGCACAGTGATCGTCGCGGCCTGATCACCGGGGTTGTTGACGATCAGGTTCGTCCATTGCGTGGCGGCGCCGCCGCCGGCGGGCCAGTTCTTCAGGAACAGGCTCGAGAAGAGCCGGGTGGAGGGCGATTTCACGAACGCCTCGTCGTCGAGCAGGGCGACGGGCGCGTCGAACGTGCTCCCGTCCCGCAGCGCCACCCGGCTCGTGGCCGCCACAGGGACGTCGGAGGCGAGCTCGATCCACCCGATCGAGCGCTGGTTCGCCGGGTCGCTGTCGTCGATGGCCAGCCAGGCCGCGTCGCCGAACGAGCCGTACGCGCCGCGCGCCGGGATTGTCTTCGTGATGACCTCGAGCGGGTATCCCCCGCCGGTCCGGTGAATCGTGATCGTGACCTGCGCGGGGACCGGGTTCGGGTTGTTCACCGTGATGTCGGTCCATTGCTTCCGGCCGTTCGTGTCGGGCCAGTTCTTCACGTAAAGGGACGCGTACTGGCGCGTCACGGTGCCTGTCGCGGCCCTGGCCAGGGCGTCGGCGGCGCTCGCCGCCTGCTCCTGACTCGCCTCCTCGCCCCCGTCCGCGTCTGCGTCGCTGTCCGCCGCGCTCACGCCGCATCCGCCGAGGATCATCGGGATCGCGAGCGACAGCATCATCCGTTTCGTGTGCACGAGCATGCTCCTTGGGGGCTTTGCCCCTCAATGACCTCTCCAGGGAGGAGCGGCGCCGGCGCTCCGCGCCGCGGCGCGGAGGACCTCAGGCGCCCTCTCCTGCCCTGCCGCTGTTCCTGAGGTTCCGGATAGCAACCGATGTACCGCCCTTCGCCGCGCCGCGCGGAGGGGGCGGTCAGCAACGGCTGCGCGGCGACGCGGATCCGCCGCGCGCAACGCTTGCTGAGTCGGCAAACGTTGCCGAGCCTCGCCTGCGAGCTGGCCGGACTGGCCGCGCGCTGGCCGTGGGCTGGCCGCCGGTTGTGAGGGTCGCCCCCCTGAGCGATACTCCGGGCCAATGTGTCCGCGGCCGGACCCGAACCTCGAGACGCAGACGCTCGCCGGCACGTCCGCCGCGCCGACAGGCGTGCGACCCCACCTGCTCGTGATCCAGGGGGGCTCGTCGTCGCGCGTCTGGCTGCCGTCCGGCGGGGCGCTGCTCGTGGGGCGCGCGGCGGAGGCCGATCTCCACATCGACAGCAGCGCCATCTCGCGGCGCCACGCGCGGTTCGTCGTCGCCGACGGCGAGGTCAGCGTCGCCGATCTCGACAGCCACAACGGCGTCTGCGTCAACGGCGAGCGGATCACGGGGGCGCGGACGCTCCGCCCCGGCGACGTGATCGCCCTCGGCGACGTCGCGCTCATCCTCCGGTGCGAGCCGCCGGCGCGCAGCCGGAGCGCCGTCGACGCGGGGCAGCTCCGCCAGCGGCTCGAGGAGGAGGTCGAGCGCGCGGCCGATTACGGCCGCCCGCTCGCGGTGCTCGCGCTCCTGCTCGGCGACGGCGCGACGCACGGCGCCGCGGGCCAGAGGGCGGCGGCCGCTGTGCGGCGCATGGACGTCGTCGCCTGGGGCGGGGACGCGCAGCTCGTCGTCGTCTTCCCCGAGCTCGCCGGCGAGGCCGCGCGGTCGGCCGCGGCGGAGCTCGTGGAGGCGCTCGCCCCGGTCGCGCCCGCCGCGCGCGGCGGGTTCGCGTGCCTGCCGGACGACGGCTGCGACGCCGACACGCTCCTCTGCGCGGCCCGCGCCGCCGCCGAGGTGGCGGCCCCGGGCGGCGTCGCCGCGGCCGCCGAGGCCACCGTGCGCCACGTCCTCGGGGACGAGGCGGTGCTCCTCGCCGACCCGGCCATGATCCGGCTCTTCGACCTCATCCGGCGGCTCTCGCAGAGCGACCTGCCGGTGCTCGTGCTCGGCGAGACCGGCGCCGGCAAGGAGAACGCGGCGGCCGCCGTGCACCGCTGGTCGCGGCGCGCGGCCGGGCCGTTCGTGGCGCTCAACTGCGCGACGTTGCCCGAGACGCTCGTCGAGAGCGAGCTGTTCGGCCACGAGCGGGGCGCCTTCTCCGGCGCCGTGGCCGCGAAGCCCGGCCTCCTCGAGCGCGCCAGCGGCGGCACGATCTTCCTCGACGAGGTGGGCGAGCTGCCGCCGGGCGCGCAGGCGAAGCTCCTGCGCGCGCTCGAGGTGAAGCGGATCCAGCGCCTCGGCGACGTGCGCGAGCGCGAGGTCGACGTGCGCATCGTGGCCGCGACGAACCGGGATCTCGAGGCCGAGTGCAAGGCCGGGCGCTTCCGGCAGGATCTGCTGTTCCGGCTCGGCGCCGCCGCGGTCGACCTGCCGCCGCTGCGCCAGCGGCCGCGCGAGATCCCGATCCTGGCGCGCGCGTTCCTCGCCCGGGCGCGCGCGCGGCTCGGCCTGCCCGAGGTCGAGCTGTCCGACGCCGCCCTGCGGGCGCTCGCGGCGCACCCGTGGCCCGGCAACGTGCGCGAGCTGAAGCACGCGATGGAGTTCGCCGCCGCGACGCTCCAGGGNAAGCACGCGATGGAGTTCGCCGCCGCGACGCTCCAGGGCGACGCTGTCGAGGTGTGGGATCTCCCGCCGCGCGTGGCAGGCCGCGCAGCCGAGGAGCCGGCGGCGGCTCTCGGGG
>NZ_JEMA01000439.1 GCF_001589285.1 Sorangium cellulosum
CGAGCCGTCGCGCGTCGTCGAGGGGCTCGACGTCCTGGCCGCCCGCGGCGGCGAGGCGCCGCTCGATCTGCCGTGGCTCGAGGACATCGAGATGACGGCCACCCCGCCCGAGTACCTGCACGAGGGCACCGAGGTGCTCCTGCCGTTCGCGACGACGATGCAGCCCCGCGGGACCGTGATCACGATGCGCGGGCGCCCGATCCGCGGGGGCCGCGCGCTCGTGCTGACCGACGGCGCCGCCGACGTCCCGTTCGTCGACGACGGCAAGGGCGGCGTGATCGCCCGCTGGACGCTCGGCGGCTCGACGACCCTGCAGGCCGCCGCGCGCTTCGGGCAGGTGCGCGTCCGGCAGGCCGACGCGCAGCGCGTCGTGTCGATCCCGGACGACGCGCCGCGCGTCACGCTCGAGGGGGCCCCGCGCACGGTGAAGCTCCTCGACGAGCCCAGCATCCCGCTCCGCTACGAGGTCACCGACGATCACGGCCTGCGCGAGGTCGATCTCGTCCTGCGCGCGGGCGCCAGGGAGGAGCGGCGGGTGCTCTCGCGGCCGGCGGGGGACGCGAAGGTCGACCGCGGGGGCTACGAGCTCAGGGCGCGCGACCCCTTCTTCCGCAGGACGTACGTGCCCATCGAGGTGCGGATCGAGGCGCGGGACAACGACCCCATCGAGGGCCCGAAGTGGGGCCGGAGCGAGGCGATCCTGATCGTGCCGCCGCAGGTGGGCGAGCCCGAGGCGCTGCGCTACGTCGCGCTCGTGAAGGCGCGCGACGCCCTGACCGACCTGCTCGCCGACCGCATCGGCCAGAAGGCGCCGGACGCGGGCGGCGCCGCGGCGCACGCGGCGCACGAGGTCGAGGCGCAGGCGACCGCGAAGGCGGCGGTCGAGCGGGCGCTCGACGCCGATTACGGCGGCATCCGGGCGCGCGGGCGCATCGCGTCGCTCGCCCGAGGCCAGCTCGCCAGGCTCGACGAGGCGCTCGCCGCCGAGCGGCGGTCGACCACGCGCGCGGCGCACCAGAAGCTGCTCGACGAGACCGAGGGCGTGCTGCTCGCGTTCGACGCGGGCCTGCGCGGCCTCGGGTACCGCGACGCCCAGGCCGTCGCGCGGCGGCTCGCCGACGTCGCGGACGAGGCCGCCGCGGCCGCGGAGCTCCTCGGCAACGGCGATCGCGGCCACGGCGAGGCGCGCCTTGGGGCGGCGGTCACAGTGCTGGGCGGCGGGGGGGTCGAGCTGCGCAAGCTCGGCGAGCTCGGCCTCGACCTCGGCGAGATCGTCGCGAACGACCTGCGCAGGATCGCGCGCGCGCGCGGCGCCGGCGACTGGATGCACGCCGAGCTCGCGGCGCGCGACCTCGCGGCGCGGCTCAGGCGGCCGGAGCCATCGTTCGGCGGCGGCGGCCGCGGCGGGGTCGAGTCCGGGGCGCCGCGCGGCGGGCCGGAGCCCGGGGACGCCTCGAGCGCCGACGAGAGCGTGGCGCAGAGCGAGCGCGATCTCGAGGAGCTCGCGCGCGATCACGCTGCCGAGATGAACGCGGTCGCCGAGGAGCTCGAGCGCGCGTCGCGGCCCGAGGACGTGGAGGCGCTCCGCGAGGAGGCGAAGCGGCACGCCGAGGCGATCCGCGAGGCGGTGCGGGATCTGCCGCAGCCCGGCGCGGCGCCGGGATCGGCCGAGTCGGCCGCCGCGGCGGGCAGGGAGCAGGCCGAGGCGATGGCCGGCGCGCTGGAGCAGGGCCGCCCCGAGGACGCGGTCCAGAGCGGCCAGGGCGCGATGCGCTCGCTCGGCGAGGCGAAGCGGCTCGGGTCGCAGGGCCGCGGCTTCTTCCCCGAGGAGCGGGCCGGCCGCGAGGCCGCCGAGGCGCAGCAGGCGCTCGCCGAGGAGCTGGCGTGGGCCGAGGAGGCGCTGCGCAAGCTGCGGCAGGCCGCGTCGGAGCGGGCGCGGGAGGGCCTCGGGAGGTCGAGCCAGCGCGAGGGCTCGCTCGCCGATCGCGCGCGCGATCTCCGCAAGCGGGGCGAGCGCGGCGACAGCCGCATGCCGGAGGAGGTGCTCGATCGCCTCGACGAGGCCGAGCAGGCGATGCGCGACGCGCAGCGCGCCCTGTCCGAGGGGGACGGCGAGCAGGGCAGCGAGCGGCAGCGCGACGCGCAGCGGCTGCTCGAGATGTCGCGCAGCGAAGATCAGGGCCAGGAGGGCGACGGAGATCCGGACGGGGACAGGGACATGGCGAGGAAGGCCGACATCCCGGACAAGGACAAGCACAAGGGCCCCGAGGAGTTCCGGCGGCGCGTGCTCGAGGGGCTCGGGAGCGCGTCGGAGCCGCGGCTGAGAGAGGCGGTCAAGCGTTACGCGGAGGGGCTGTTGAAATGAGGCGCATCGGTGGTACAGCGGGCCCGGCCAGGGCGCCGCGGACGGCGGCTGTCGCGAGGCGCGGCCTCAGGGCGGTGATCCTCGCCGCGCTCGCGACGGCGGCGGCGCCGGCGTCCGGCCGCCTGTCGATCGGCGATCTCGATCGCGCGACGCGGGCGCGGGCGGCGATCCTGGAGATCGACGTCCCCGCGGCGCGGGACATCCTGAAGGACGCGGATCCGGCGGACCCCTCGCTCGCGCTCGAGCGCGGCCGGCTCGCCATCTACGAGGGCGACTGCGACGCCGCCTCGGCGATCCTCGCGCGCCCCGACCTCGCGGCGACGGCGGAGGGCGCGGCGCTCGGCGACATCGCGCGCGGCTGCGCGCGCGCCACCGCCGCCACGGTCGTCGTGAACGACGAGGCGCGCGGCGTCTGGGTCAGGCTCCAGGACGACGACGATCGCGCGCTCGTGCCGCTCCTCGTCGAGGTCGCGGCGAAGACGCGCGACGTGCTCGCGAAGGACCTCGGCGTCGAGCTGCTGCGGCCGCTGCGGATCGACCTCGTCCGGGATCAGTTCACGCTCTCCGCGATGACGGGCCTGCCCGAGGACGCGGCGCGGACGACGGGGACCGTCGCCATCGCCAAGTGGGGGCGGGTGACGATGCTCTCCCCGCGCGCGACGCCGAACGGCTATCCGTGGCTGGACACGCTCGCGCACGAGATCACGCACCTCGCGCTCTCGCGCGGCACGCGCGACAACGCCCCGCTGTGGCTGCAGGAGGGCGTGGCCAAGCGCGAGGAGGTCCGCTGGCGCGAGCCCGACCCGCTGGACGACGTGCCGTCCCCGGACGCCATCGCCTGGCTGGGCATCCAGAAGGGCCTCGGGCGCCCGCTCGACAAGATCGGCCCCTCGATCGCGATGCTCCCGAGCGCGGAGGAGGCGGCGATCGTGTTCGCCGAGGTGGCGAGCTTCATCCGCTACTGGACGAAGGAGGCGGGCGACACGGCGCTGCCGCAGCTCCTGGTCCGGCTCAAGGCGGCGAGCAGCGACGCGGACCTCGAGCGGGCGATCGAGGAGATCTCCGGGGCGGATCTCGCGGCCTGGGACAAGCGATGGCGCGCCTACCTCGCCACCGTGCCGGCCGACGTGCCGCCCGATCTCGCGCCGGGCGGGGACATGCCCCACCGGCAGGAGGTCGGCAAGCGGGTGCGGCTCGGGCAGCTCCTCCACGATCGCGGCCACTACGCCGCGGCCGCGGTCCAGCACGCGCGCGCGCAGGCGCTCGCCCCGCACGAGCCGGCGGTGCGCTGCTTCCTCGCCGCCTCCCTGCTGGCCTCGGGCGAGCGCGCCAGCGCCGCGCCGCTCGTCGAGCGGGTCGAGGACGTGAACAGCCGCCACGGCCGGTGGTGGTCGCTGCACGGGTCGCTCCACGGCGGCCCCGACGCGGACCGCGCCTTCTCGGCCGGCACCGCGCTCGACCCGCTGAGCCCCGAGGTGGCCTGCGAGGAGAAGCTGCCCCCCGAGCTCCCCGGCGATCCCGTTCGCTCGGCGCTCTGTGAGGCCGCTCGCCGCAGGGCGCGCTAGACGCGAAAAAAGACCGCGACCCGAGGAAATAGCGCGCCTGAGCGCAATGCCACGCCCGCGCCGGTTTTTGCGCGAGCGTGCCCGCGCCGGCTTCGTGGCGCAGGACCGCGCCTCTACGGTACGCGCGATGCCGAACGCCGCCCGCATCGCCTTGATGGTCGCGCTGGGCCTCGCCCTGCCGGCACGGGCGTCCGCCGACGACCCGCAGAGCGCCATGTGGCCGGAGGTGTATTGCGAGTTCAGCGCCTCCTCCCTGCTGGCGTTCGGCCTGATGCCCGTGGCGGGCCTCGGCCTCTCGTCCACGATCGCGCTCCGCTGGTTCGACGGCTCCTTCTCGATCGAGTCGCGCGCGTTCAAGGCGTTGAGCAGCAGCAACGCCCCGCCCCTCGGGGAGAGGAGCAGCGCCGGGCTCGGGGCCGCCTCGATCTGCCGGCACCAGGAGACGATCTTCCTGTGCCAGGTCCTCCAGATCGGGGCGATCGGCACGCCCATCCCGCCGGACGTGAAGCTGTCCGGCCCCCATTCTCCCTGGATCGTCACCGTCGGCGGGCGTGGCGGCACCGACTGGCGCATCTCTCGGCACCTCCACCTCCGCGGCTTCCTCGAGCTGCACGTCGTCGCGATGCGCCCTGTCGTGAAGATCGGCAACTTCTCGCAGGATCAGACCGCTTATCTCGCCGCGCTCGCCGGGCTCGGCCTGACGGTGCCCGTGGACACGGAGTGACCGAGGCGTCGCGCGCGCTGGCCGCGCCCGCGCGCCGCCGCCTGCAGGCCTCCGCGAGCCGCGAGCGTCCTCCGGAGGCCCGCCGCGTCAGCCCTTCGCCCGGAGCGCGCGCGCGAGGGTGTTCCTGCCGACGCCGAGCCGCTTTGCCGCTTCCGTCTTGTTCCCCTCGCAGGCCCGGACCATCGCCTCGACGTAGCGCCGCGTCACCTCGTCGAGGGTGAGGCCGAGCGGCAGCGCGACGCGCTCGTCGCCCTCGAGCGTCGCGGCGGCGGGCGGCGGCGCCCCCTCGCGGCGCCGCGACGGCAGGTGCCCCACGGTGATGCGGCCGTCCGGCGCGAGGGCGATGGCGCTCTCGACCCAGTGCTCGAGCTCGCGCACGTTGCCCGGCCACGTGTGCGCGCGGATGTGGCGGAGCGCCTCCGGATCGAACCGCGGCGCGGGCCTGCCGTACCTCGTCGCGTAGACGTCCGCGAAGTGGCGCGCCAGCGTCTCGACGTCCTCGGGGCCGCGCTCGCGCAGCGCCGGCAGGTCGATCTCGACGACGCGCGCGCGGTAGTAGAGGTCCTCCCGGAAGCGGCCCTCGGCGACCGCGCGCTCGAGATCGCAGTGCGTGGCGCACACGACGCGCACGTCGGCGCGGAGCGTCTGGCGGCCGCCGACGCGCTCGAACGACCGATCCTGCAGGAAGCGGAGCAGCTTGCCCTGGATGTCGAGCGGCAGGTCCCCGAGCTCGTCCAGGAAGAGCGTGCCGCCCTCCGCGAGCTCGACCTTGCCCGGCACACGGCGATCGGCGCCGGTGAACGCCCCGCGCTCGTGGCCGAACAGCTCGCTCTCGACGAGCTGCGCCGGCAGGGTCGTGCAGTCGACCGTGACGAAGGGCCTCGTCTGGCGCCGCGAGTTCACGTGGATCGCCCGCGCGAACAGGCTCTTGCCGGTGCCGGTCTCGCCGCGGAGCAGCACGGTCGCGTCGGTCTGGGCCGCGAGCTGGACCTTCTCGTACACCGCGCCGAGCCGCTCGCTGCGGCCGACGATCCGGTTGAAGGGCCCCTGCAGCACGACCCCCGGCCCGCCGCCCTCGGCGGCGCGGAGCGTCGTCAGCGCGAGCGCGCGGGCGAGCTGCGTCGCGAGCGCGACGAGGTAGCGCTCGTCCTCCTCGTCGAAGGGCGCCCCCGCGCGGTTCAGGAGCTGGACGACGCCGCGGACGGGCGCGGCGCCGTCCTCGCGGATGGGCGCGACGAGCATCGAGCGCGTCGTGTAGCCCGTCGCCCGGTCGGCGGACGGATCGAAGCGCGGGTCGCGCGGGGCGTCATCGACGCGCACGACCTCCCCGGTCCTGGCGACGTGCCCCGCGATGCCGCGCTCGAGCGGCTGCCGGAGCGTGGGGAGCTCGGGCAGGAGGGCGACGCGCGTCACGAGGTCGCCGCGCTCTGCGTCCACGAGCCAGATCGTCGCGCGGTCGGCGCGGAGCGCCTTCGCGAGCCGCTCGCACGCCGTGCCGAGGAGGGCGTCGAAGTCGACCTCCCGGGCGAGGAGGGAGGCGAGATCGACGAGCAGCGAGAGGCGCGACATGGATAGCGGAGCAGTATCCAGCATAGAGGGCGCCGCCCTTGTCGTCACCCGCGTCATCACGCGGCCCGCGCGACGGCCTCGACGTCGATGCAGAGCCCCTCGCGCGCGGCGACCGACGCGGGGAAGAGCTCGCGCGAGAGGCGCTCGATCTCGGCGACCCCCGCGTCCGTCCGCTGCGGGTCGTGGTGGAAGAGGACGAGCTTGTGCGCGCCGCACGCCCTCGCGATCTCGGCCCCCGCGACGTACGTCGAGTGCCCCCAGCCGGCCCGCGAGCGGCCACCGTCGCCGCGGTACTCCTCCGGCGTGTACTGCGCGTCATAGATGAGCACGTCGGCGCCGTCTGCGAGCGCGCGCAGCGCCGGATCGACGCAGGCGTAGTGCTCGGTGTCGGTCGCGTAGACGACGCTGCGCCCCCCGTGCTCGACGCGGTAGGCGAGCACGCCGCCCGGGTGGTTCAGCTTGGCGATCCGCACGTGGACCTCGCCCACGTCGAACGCCTCGCCGGGCCGCGCCTCGCGCAGGGCGATCTGCGCGCCCAGCTCGTCCAGCCGGACCGGGAAGCTCGGCGCCGCCATCTGCGTCGCGAGCGCGTCGCGGAGGCTCCCGACCCCGTGCGCGCTGCCCACGATCGACAGCCTCGAGCTCGGCAGGTACGCCGGCACGAAGAACGGCAGCCCCTGGATGTGATCCCAGTGCAGGTGCGAGAGCAGCACCGTCGCCTCGACAGGCCCCTCCCGCAGCAGCGCGTCCCCGAGCTTGCGCGCGCCTGTCCCCGCGTCGAGGATGATCCGCGACGCTCCGCAGCGGACCTCCACGCAGCTCGTGTTTCCGCCCACCGACGCCGTCTCCGGCCCGGGCGATGCGATGCTCCCGCGGACTCCCCAGAACCTGATCTCCATCGCTGTGTCCTGCCTCCTGAGGGGCTCTTCAGCGAGCGGCGTGCCAGGACGTATGCGCTTGAAACTGCTCCGTTTTTCTGCTGCGCTCGCCAGGGTCGATCGAAGTTGCAGCGCGCGGTCCGGATCGGCGCTTCAGAATGGAGCGCGCGGCCGGGGCGGCCTGCTCGCGCGCGCCCCCCGCATTTGCGCGGAGCGGCGCTTCGCGGTTGACGCGCTCGCACCGACGTGGAGAAACGTCGATCGCGGGGGACGGCCTGGCGATGCGCGACGGGGATCGCGCTGTGCGTCGCGCGTCGCGTCAAGGCTGAGCTCCTCCGCTGGATGGGGGATCGCGCCGCGCGGAGGTTCGGTTGACCCGAGCGTTGACCCAGGTCCTTCCCGAGGCCTAGCATTCCTGCACCGCTCTCTTTCCCGCATTGATAACGCCGCTCCGCACAATGACCGTTGCCACCTACGCCGCCGCACAGCTGTTGCGGGTGCTTCCGCGAGAGCGCATTACCCGGGCCGTTGGCCGCCTCTGCGACGCCAGAGCACCCGCCGCCGTCTTGAACGCGGTGGTCAAGCTCTACGCGCGCGCGTACCGCGTCGACATGGACGCGGCCGAGGTCCTGACGAGCCCTTACGAGAGCTTCGACGCGTTCTTCACGCGCAAGCTCCGCGAGGGGATGCGCCCTGTCTGCTCCGATCCCGGAGCCATCACCAGCCCTGCCGACGGCCGGATCGCCGCGATCGGCCCCGTGACCGAAGGTGGGCGCCTGCTCATCAAGGGACAGCCCTACCGGGTGGAGGACCTCGTGGGCGACCCCGCGGAGGCCACCCGGTACGACGGCGGGCAGTTCGCTGTCGTCTACCTGTCGCCCCGCGACTACCACCGGGTCCACTCGCCGATCGCCGGTCAGATCAGCGTCATCCGCTCGATGCCGGGGGAGCTCTTCCCGGTGAACTCGATCGGCGAGCGCCACGTGCCGGGCCTCTTCGCGCGCAACCGGCGCGTCGCCATCGTGATCGACACCGAGCGCCAGGGGCGCGTGACGGTCGTGATGGTGGGCGCGATGATCGTCGGACGGATCACGGTGAGCGCCGTCGACGGGCGCGACGTGCCGCTCGGCGTGCACGCGATCACGCCAGCCCTCCCGGTCCGGTGTGGCGAGGAGATCGGCAAGTTCCACCTCGGCTCCACGGCGGTCATGTTCGTGGAGCGCGGGGCGGCGCCCCCCTGGAGCAGGGCTCCCGGGCCGATCCTCTACGGTGAGCCGCTCGACGGGGGGGGCGAGCAATGACGAGCGAGCGGCCGCGCAACCCCCTGGCTGCGTCCGCCCAGGAAGGCGGCGCCTCCGGAGAAGCCGGCGGCGCGCCTCTGCCGGGCGAGGCAGGGAGCGCGGCCGCATCCGCGCCGCACGGAGAGAAGGGCGCGTTCCCGGGGCGCTCGTCCCCTCCGCGGCCCGAGCGCACGCCCAGCGCGCGCCCGCAGAGCGCGACGGCGACGCCGTTGCCGCGCCTCGATGTCGTCGCGAGCGTGGCCGACGGCGGCTCCGGCGGGCAGCCCTCGGAGATCCCGGATCTCGACCTCGATCCGCGCATCGCCGGGCCCCCCACGGAGCGCTCGCGGCACGGCACCCCCCTGCCGGCGAGCCCCGGCGCGAGGCGGGCCTGGCAATCGCTGGCCGCGGAGGTGGAGCGGACCGGCGAGGTCGAGCGCGGCGACAGCGCGAAGGTCGCGCGGCGCCGCTCGCGCCGGCTCGTGAACCTGCCCGGAGACGCGCCGCAGCACGGCGACGATCCGGCCGCCCCGCACGGCGACACGGCGACAGCGCGCCCGCGCGCGCTCCAGGACGCGCAGGACGACGACGGCTGGCTGGACGTCGCGGCGAGGCCCCCCAGCGAGCCGGCGCTCGAGGAGCCCAGGCCCGCCGGCAAGCCGTCGTCCATGCCGCCGCCGAACCAGGCGGCGGAGCTTGTCGCGCCCCGGGCGGTCCCGCGCCCGTCGCCGAAGTCGTCGAGCAGCGTGCCGCCGATGCCGACGCCCGGCGGGTTCATCATCGATCCGGACTCGGTCGCGGTGATCCGGCCGCTCCAGATCCTCAGCATCGAGTCGAACTTGCCGCCGGTCAGCTCGACGCCCGAGCCCCCTCTCCCGCCGCCGGTGGACGAGCCGGCCAAGCCGCCGCAGGAGGAGTCCGCCAAGCCGCCGCTGCTGACCGAGCCGACCGAGCACGAGTGGCCGCCGCTCCAGTTCAGGGTCCGGTCCGAGCTCCCGACAGTGCTCGGGCTGGAGGCGTTCCAGGACAGCGTGTCCGAGGGCCCGCCGACCTCCCGCGACGCGACCGACGACCCCGTCGAGCCTCCGAGGCCGAGGGCCGTGTCGGCGCCGGAGATCGAGGCGCGCGTCCTGGACTGGCCGCCGGGGTCGGGCGGGGACGAGCTCGCGGAGGTCGAGCCGGAGCCCGAGCTGGTCGACGAGGCGAAGCCCGAGCTGCCGAGCGCCTCGCCCGCGGACGGCGAGGGCGCGCAGGGAGGGGCCGACGCGACGCGCAGCACCTTGCCGCCGAAGAGCAGCGAGATCGAGCTGGAGGAGGTCGAGCCCGAGCGCGACGCGGAGGCGGCCGAGCAGAGCCTCGCCGCCCGGGGCGACGCGCAGGCGCAGCAACCCAAGAAGCCGCCGCCGCCGCCACCGCCGCCGCCGCCCCTACCGCCGCGGCGCCCGCGCGCGATGGCCTCGCCCGATCTCGCGACGTACACGAGCTCGGTCCCACCCCCGCCCGTCTCCGTGGCGCCCCCGCCGCCGGCCGCCGAGCCGCCGGTCGCCGCGCGGCCGGCCGCCCCCGCTGCGCCGTCTGCGGCGAGGCAGGTCGAGATCGACCCGAGCTCCGGCCCGTTGACCGAGCCCGCCGCGCGCCGGAAGCGCCCGTGGTGGGAAGAGCTCTTCGGCGACGACTTCGTCCGCACGCTCGACAAGATCGACGCGAAGGTGGTTCGCCGCGAGGTCGACTTCATCGAGGAGCGGCTCGGCGTCGAGAAGGGCGCGGTGATCCTCGACCTCGCGTGCGGCCCGGGCAGCCACGCGATCGAGATCGCGAGCCGCGGCTACAGCGTGGTCGGCTACGACCTGTCGCTGGCCATGCTCGCCCGCGCCGCCGACGACGCGCAGGACCGCGGCCAGAAGCTGAACTTCCTCCAGGGCGACATGCGCGAGATGACGTTCGAGGAGACCTTCGACGGCGTCTACTGCTGGTCGACGAGCTTCGGCTACTTCGACGACGAGAAGAACGCCGACGTGCTCGCCCGCATCCGCCGCGCCCTCCGCGCGGGCGGCATGCTCCTGCTCGACATCGTGAACCGCGACTACGTCGCCTCCCGCCAGCCAAGCCTGGTCTGGTTCGAGGGCGACGGCTGCGTCTGCATGGATGAGATGCAGGTGGATTTCTTCACGAGCCGCCTCCGGGTGAAGCGCACCGTGATGTTCGAGGACGGCCGCTCGCGCGAGATCGACTACTCGATCCGCCTCTACGGGCTGCACGAGCTCGGCAAGATGCTGCACGAGGCGGGCTTCAAGGTCACCGAGGTGACCGGCCACCCCTCGCACCCGGGCGTCTTCTTCGGCTCCGAGTCGCCGCGGCTCATCATCCTTGCCGAGCGGAGCTGAGGCGCTAGGGCCTCCTGACGCATGAGCTTCGAGGCCGCGATCGCGCGCGCGCTGCCGGGCATCCCGCGCAGCACCTCCCCCGTCGACCAGATCGCCTACGCCCGCGATCTCTGGCCGCGGCACCACCTCGCCGTGACCGAGGGCCGCATCGCCGAGCACCGGCCCGGCATGATCGTGTGGCCGGCGTCCACGGAGGAGGTCGCCCAGGTGGTGCGCTTCTGCGCGGACGAGGGGCTCCCGCTCGTGCCGTACGGCGCGGGCTCGGGCGTGTGCGGCGGCGTCTTGCCGGACGACCGCACGGTCGTGCTCGACCTCAAGCGGCTCTCCCGCCGCCGCGCGATCGACCGGCAGGGCCCCTCGGTCGAGATCGAGGCCGGCGCGCTCGGCATCCGGTTCGAGGAGGAGCTCAACGCCGAGGGCTTCACGCTGGGCCACTTCCCTTCGTCGATCCTCTGCTCGACGGTGGGCGGCTGGGTCGCGGCGCGCAGCGCCGGCCAGTGCTCGGGGCGCTACGGCAAGATCGAGGACATGGTCGCCTCGCTCGAGTGCGTCGTCGGCCGCGGCGAGATCGTCCGCCTCGATCGGCGCACCCACGGCCCGGATCTGACGCCGCTCCTCATCGGCAGCGAGGGCGTGCTCGGGGTGGTCACCGCCGCGACGCTCAGGCTGCACCCTGCCCCGCCGGCGCGCGCGTTTGCCGCCTTCTCATTTCCCTCCCTGGAGGCCGGGTGGGACGCGATGCGGGAGATGTTCCAGGCCGGCCTGCGCCCGGCGGTCTCGCGGCTCTACGATCCGTTCGACTCGTTCATGGCGCGGCTGGGCGCGGTGCGCCGGCAGCGCGCGAACGCCGGCGCCGACGACGAGCCCACCGAGGGCGCGGCCGCGCGGCCGCACAGCGCGCGCGGCCCCGGGGCAGGCGCCGCCGTGCTGCGCGGCCTGCTGCGCGCGCCGGGGCTCCTCAACCAGGTCGTCGACGCCGTCGGGTCGCGCGTGCTCCGCGGCGCGACGCTCATCCTCATCTTCGAGGGCACCGCGCGCGCGAGCGCGGAGGATCTCGCCCGCGCGTCGGCGATCGCCGAGCGCGCCGGGGCCAGGTCGCTCGGCGAGGAGCCGGCGCGCCACTGGCTCGCGCACCGCTACAGCGTGAGCTACCGCCAGGCGCCCGTCTTCATGGCCGGCGCGTTCAGCGACACCATGGAGGTCGCCGCGCCGTGGTCGCGCCTCGGCGCGCTCTACCGCGCGGTGCGCGGGGCGCTCGGGCGGCACGTGTTCGTGATGGCCCACCTGTCCCACGCCTATCCGGACGGCTGCAGCATCTACTTCACCTTCGCCGGCAGCGCGCCGAGCGTCGCGGCGGCCGAGGCGAAGTACGACGCGGCCTGGCGGGCGGCCCTCGACGCCGCGATCGACGCCGGCGGCACGCTCTCGCACCACCACGGCGTCGGCCGCAGCAAGGCGCCTCGCCTCGGCGCCGAGCTCGGCCTCGGCGCCGACGTCGTCCGCGCGCTCCGCGGCGTCTTCGACCCTGCCGGCATCATGAACCCGGGCAACCTGCTCCCGCGCGAGGCCGCCTCCGCGGCGCGCCGGCCGGCGCCGCCGCCGCCCGCGTCGCCTGCGCTCGACCGCGACGCCCTCCTCGTGCACGCCGCCGGCGCCGCGCGCCTCGGCGACGTCGAGCGCGCGCTCGAGCCGCTCGGCCTCACGCTGGCGCTCGACGGCGACGCCGCCCCGCTCGAGCTCACGATCGACGCCTGGATCGCGGCGGGCGCCCCGGGCGCCCCGGATCCGTGGAGCGATCCTGTCGATCACCTGGTCGCCGGCTTCACCGCGCGGCTCGCGTCGGGCGCCGAGCTCACGGTGCGGCCCGCCCCGCGGCGCGCGGTGGGTCCGGACCTCTTCTCCCTGTTCCTCGGCGTGAAGGGGCGCGTCGGCGAGATCACCTCCGTGCACCTGCGCGCCCACGGCGCGTCGCGGCCCCGCGCGCTCCCGACCTCGCTGCCGCGGCAGCCGCCGCTCGGCGACGCCGAGGCGGCGTGGCTCGACGCGGTGGTGAACGCCGCCCGCGCCGTGCGCTGACCGCGCCTGCGCTGCGCGCGGCCGAGATCGCGCTCAGCCGGATGTGGTCAGCCGGGAGGCCAGGCCATCGGCCGCCCGCCCAGGACGTGGACGTGCAGGTGGAAGACCGTCTGGCCGGCGTTCGCGCCGTTGTTCACCACGGTCCTGAAGCCGCTCTCCACGATGCCGGTCAGCTCGGCCACCCGCCGCGCGGCGAGCAGCAGCCGGCCGAGGATGGCCTCGTCCTCGGGCGCGGCCTGGCCGATCCCCGCGATGTGACGCTTCGGGATGACGAGCACATGCGTGGGCGCCTGCGGGTTCACGTCGTGGAAGGCGAGCAGATGCTCGTCCTCGAGCACGACCTTCGACGGGATCTCCTTGTTCGCGATCTTGCAGAAGAGGCACATGGTCGACTCCTACGGTGCTTGCGTCTCGCGCTGCTCCCGGTCACGCGGCAGCGTCCTGGTCGCGGGGTCCGGCCCTCCCGGCTCCACCTGCCCCTCGCCAGAAGATCCCGGCACCCCGACGAGCCCTTCCTCGGGCAGCAGGCGGGCGAGCGCCCGCTCGATGCGCGAGGTATCCGCCGGCTCGGGGAGCAGGTCGCGGGGCAGCGCGGCGCCCGCGGCAGGGGCCGGCGGCGCGGCCTCTCCCTCCTGCTGCGCGTCCCCTGCCGCCTGCTGCCTGGGCGGTGGGACCTTCCCGCGCGCGACCCCGCGCGCGACAGCGATGCGGAGCACCGCGAGCTCGAGGGCGTCGAGGGCGGCGGTGCGCTTCAGCCCCAGCGACGGCACGTCGTAGGTGAGCAGCGCGCCCCCGCTCGCGGCGGGCGCGAGCCCGGCGCGGTCCGCGCCCGCGACGAGCTGGCGCACGATGCTCCTGAGCAGCGCCGCCCGCCGCCGCACCCGGCGCGTCTCCGGGTCGGCGTAGAGCGAGTAGAACCGGTTGCGCGAGAAGGTGGACGGCGCGAGCACCAGCGCGACGAACAGCGCCTCCAGATCGATGGGCGGCGACCCCTTCACGTCACGGACTCCAGCGCGCCCGCGGCCCCCGAGAGCCCGCCGCGCCGCAGCAGCTCCGCCTGACGGTGCGTGCGCAGCGCGCCGATGAGCTCATCGAGATCCCCCTCGATGATCTTGTCGAGCTTGTGCAGCGTGAGGCCGATCCGGTGATCGGTCACGCGGTTCTGCGGGAAGTTGTAGGTCCGCACCTTCTGCGCGCGCTCCGCCGTGCCGACCATGGTCCTGCGCTCGGCGCTCTGGGCCTCCTCCTGCCGGCGCTGCTCGAGCTCGAGCAGCCGGCTCCGGAGCACCTTCATCGCCTTCGCCTTGTTCTTGAGCTGGGAGCGCTCGTCCTGGCACTTCACGATCATGCCCGTCGGCAGGTGCTTGATCTGCACGGCGCTGTTCGTCGTGTTCACGCCCTGGCCGCCGGGGCCGCCCGACGCTGCGATCGAGATCTCCAGGTCCTTGTCGTCGATGTGCACGTCGACCTCGTCGGCCTCGGGCAGGACGGCGACGGTCGCGGTCGAGGTGTGGATCCGCCCCTGCGTCTCCGTCGTGGGGACCCGCTGCACGCGGTGCACGCCGCCCTCGAAGCGGAGGTGGGAGTAGACGTCCTGCCCCGAGATCAGCGCCGCGACCTCCTTGTAGCCGCCGGCGGAGGCCTCGCTCAGGTTGAGCACCTCGACCTTCCACCGCTTCGTCTCCGCGTAGCGACAGAGCATGCGGAAGAGGTCGGCCGCGAAGAGCGCCGCCTCCTCGCCGCCCTCGCCGCTCCGGATCTCGATGACGGTGTTGCGGCCGTCGTTCGGATCCTTCGGCAAGAGGAGGACCTCGAGCTCGCTGGCGAGCCGGTCCCGCTCGAGCTCGAGCTCGGGCAGCTCCGCCTGGGCGAGGTCGGACAGGTCGGGGTCGCTGAGCGCCTCGCGATCCTCGGCGATGCGCCGCTCGACGTCGCGCAGCCGGGCGAACGCGGCGACGACGGGCTCGAGCTCGGTCCGCTCGCGGTTGAGCCGCTGGAGCTCGGCCGGGGCGGTGAGCACCGCGGGGCTGCACATGAGGTGCTCGAGTTCCTGGAAGCGGCGCTGGACCGCCTCGAGTTTGGCGATAGGTAGCATCTGCAATCCGAAGACGGGCGGGGTTGAGCGGCGGCGGGCGGGGCGCGGCGGCGGCGCCGGCGCTCGCTAGCCGTGGGCGCCAGCGTAGCCGGGGTCGGCCAGCAGCTTGGAGTAGTCCGCGAACACCCGGTCGGGCTGGGCCGGCGCGGCGACCGACTCCTCGCGCCAGAGCGTGGCGCGGAGCGAGGCGAGCGCCACCTCGAGCTGCGCGTCGTCGGGCTCCGCCGTCGTGATCTTCTGGACAAGGAACCCCGGCCAGAGCAGCACGCGGAGCGGGCCGGTCGTGCAATACCGCGCGAAGATCCGCTGGATCTCGAAGGTGACCGCGGCGATCAGCGGGAGGAACGGCAGCTTCATCAGGAAGAAGCCGACGCTCTCCACCAGCCGGCCGCCGGGCAACTTGGGCAGGAGCGCCCCGAGGGACGCGCCGGCCACCGAGAACACAACGATCGAGACGAGCGCCACCATCACCAGGAACGTCGTCCCGCAGCGGGGGTGCATGGCCGTCTTCCGGCGGGCGTTCTCGACCTCGAGGGCCTCGCGCGCCTCGTAGGTGGAGATCGCCTTGTGCTCCGCCCCGTGGAACTGGAACACGCGCCGCACCTCCGGGATCTGGCGGATCAGGAGGAGGTAGGTGACGACGATGGCGAGCTTCGCCACGCCGGTGATCGCCTGGAACCCCGGCGAGGTGACCTCCAGCCCGAGGCCCAGGAGCTTGTTGACCAGCTCGGCGCCGGCCTGAGGCGCCGCCACGAAGAGCAGAACGGCGAAGGCGATCGGGAGCAGGCCCATGCCCCCTCCCCGCTTCTTCGCGCCGCCGTCGCCTCCCGACGCGGGGCCGCCTGGGACCTGCGCGGGCTCCACGTCCTGCGCCGCGATCGCCGCCATGCTGAGCGCCAGCGAGGTGAGGCTGGCGCCGCTGCGCCCGGCGCTCGACTGCGGCGACGGCTTGGACGCCGGCCCCTTGGTCGAGCCTGCCTCCTCGGCCGCGAGGTCCTGCTCGTAGAGGTCCGCAGACCAGCGGAGGGCCTGGGACCCGAGGCGCAGCGACTCGACGAGGGTCGCGACCCCCCGCACGAACGGCCAGGTGCGCGGCCCCCTGGAGACCGCGCTCATCGGCTGCTCGCGCACCACCAGCTCCCCGGAGCGGCGTCGGCAGACGATCGCGACCGAGCTCGGCGATCGCATCATGACCCCTTCAATCACCGCTTGGCCGCCGATATACGGACGTGCAGGCTGCTCGCTCATACGCGTTCCAATCTAGCGCATAACGCGGCTGGCGCATGGGCCCGGCCGACCAGCGCTGCGAAGGTGATGGGCGACGTCGCGCGGCGCGACGCCTCGGCCGCTCGCTCGTGGCGAGCGGGCTCGGGACGTACCGGGGCCTACGCCACGCCCTGGGCGGGGAGCGGCGTGACGGGCGTGTCTGTAAAAGAAGGGGGCGTCGGGGCGGGGAGGACGATCAGCCCGCCGACTTGCCAGCGGTCGCCGCGTACTTCCTGCGGAAGCGATCGACGCGGCCGGCGACGTCCATGATCTTGTGCTTGCCCGTGTAGAACGGGTGGCAGGCGGAGCACACGTCGGTGGTAAAGCTGCCGCGGGTGGAGCGGGTCTCGACGACGGCGCCGCACGCGCAGGTGATCGTGGAGTCCTTGTACTCGGGGTGGATGCCGGGCTTCATGGTGAGTCCTTCGGGGTGTTGCGAGGGAGGGCGCCTATAGCTCAGCGCGTTCTGGACCGCAAGAAGCCCCTCCGACGCGGGTCTCTACCGGGCTCCAGGTCCAGGCTCTGGACCGCGCGGCTCGCGCGGGGTGGCGCAGCGGAGAGCGCCGACGCCGCAGGCTGAGCCTGCCGCTTCGGGATCGCTCCGCCATCGTGCGCCGCAGCGGCCGCTCGGTGCGCGACCGACAGGGGGCGCTCGACAGCGCGCAGCGCGGACTCCCTACCTGCGGCTCGGGAACGCCTCGGTCAAGCCCCGGAGCCCCGCCGGAGGGCGCGCACGGCAATTGCTAGGGGCGGCGTTGACGCTCGGGTGCACATGGTTAGCTTCGCGGTCGCGAGCCAGCGAGCTCGCGAAAATCGGCGAAAGTATCCGAATTCCCAGCGGTTTTTGACGGCTCTGGAGCAGGGGCTCGCTGTAGCTGTCAGCCGAGCCCTGCTGGCCGGGTCTTCTCGCCCCCCCGCGGTACCAAGCCGTCGCGCACACACTTTTCGGAGGGTTCAACGTCATGGGCAAGATCATCGGCATCGATCTCGGCACGACCAACAGCGTCGTCGCGGTGATGGAGGGGAAGGAGCCCAAGGTCATCGTGAATGAGGAGGGCTCGCGCCTCACGCCGTCTGTGGTGGCCTGGGACGACAAGGGCGAGGTGCTCGTCGGACAGATCGCCAAGCGCCAGGCGGTCACGAACCCCACCAACACGATCTACTCGGCCAAGCGATTCATGGGGCGCCGCACCGAGGAGGTGCAGGAAGAGGCCAAGCGCGTCCCGTACAAGGTCAGCAAGGGCAAGAACGGCGACGCCTCGATCGAGGTGCGCGGCAAGCTGATGTCGCCCCCCGAGGTCTCCGCGAAGGTCCTCCAGAAGCTGAAGAAGGCCGCGGAGGACTACCTCGGCGAGAAGGTGACCGAGGCCGTCATCACCGTGCCGGCGTACTTCAACGACTCGCAGCGCCAGGCCACCAAGGACGCGGGCCGCATCGCCGGGCTCGAGGTGAAGCGCATCGTCAACGAGCCCACGGCGGCCGCGCTCGCCTACGGCCTCGACAAGAAGAATGAGCAGGTCATCGCGGTCTACGACTTCGGCGGTGGCACGTTCGACATCTCGATCCTCGAGGTCGGCGACAACGTCGTGCAGGTCATCTCGACCAACGGCGACACCCACCTCGGCGGCGACGACGTCGACCACCTCGTGATGGACTGGCTCGGGGCCGAGTTCAAGAAGGACACGGGCATCGACGTCTCGAACGACAAGATGGTCGTGCAGCGGCTCAAGGACGCCGCGGAGCAGGCGAAGATCGAGCTGTCGAACGTGCAGGAGACGACGATCAACCTGCCGTTCTTGACCGCGGACGCCTCGGGGCCGAAGCACCTCCAGAAGCAGCTCACGCGGGCGAAGCTCGAGCAGATGATCCGGCCGCTCATCGAGCGCACGCTCGAGCCGACCCGCAAGGCGCTGGCCGACGCGAAGAAGACGCCGCAGCAGATCGACGAGATCGTCCTCGTCGGCGGCTCGACGCGCATCCCGCTCGTCCAGGAGACGGTCAAGAAGTTCTTCGGCAAGGAGCCGCACAAGGGCGTGAACCCGGACGAGGTCGTGGCGGTCGGCGCCGCGGTCCAGGCGGGCGTGCTCTCGGGCGACGTGAAGGACCTCGTGCTGCTCGACGTCACCCCGCTCTCGCTCGGCGTCGAGACGCTCGGCGGCGTGATGACCGTGATGATCCCGAGGAACACCACGATCCCGACGCAGAAGAAGGAGATCTTCTCGACCGCGACCGACAGCCAGCCGAGCGTCGAGGTCCACGTGCTCCAGGGCGAGCGCACCGAGGCCCGCTACAACCGGACCCTGGGCCGCTTCCACCTGGAAGGCATCATGCCGGCGCCCCGCGGCGTGCCGAAGATCGAGGTGACGTTCGACATCGACGCGAACGGCATCCTGTCGGTGCACGCGAAGGACACGGCCACCGGCAAGGACCAGCGGATCACGATCACGGCCTCGGGCGGCCTGAAGGAGGACGAGATCAACCGGATGGTCAACGAGGCCGCGTCGCACGAGGCCGAGGACAAGCGGCGGCGTGAGGAGATCGAGCGGCGCAACAAGCTCGACAACCTCTGCTACACGCTGGAGAAGACGATCAGCGAGAACAAGGACAAGCTGCCGGAGAGCGACGTCTCGGCCCTGAACGGGATCATCGCCGAGGGCCGCTCGGCCATCGAGAAGCAGGACGACGCGGCCGTGACCGCGACGCTGGAGCGCCTCGAGAAGGAGGCGCACCGGATCGCCAGCGTCATGTACGAGAAGGCGGGCCCCCCGCAGGACGGCGGGGGCGCGGCCCCCGGCGCCGCGGGAGGCCAGCCGCCGCCCCCCGCCGGCGGCAAGGGGAAGGACTCAGTCATCGACGCGGAGTTCGAGGAGTCGAACTGACCACCGCGAGGTGAACGTTCCTCCACCAAGCGCGACGAGCGCGGCTTCGGCCGCGCTCGTTCCGCATTTACCCCTTTCATTTGTCGCTTGTCCGTGCAGCGCCAGCCGCGGCGCCGGCGGTCGCCGCGGCCCGCCGTCTCGGCCCGCGACGCTCGCCTTGGGCGTCGACTCGGATGTCCGGGAGCCGTATAACCGGCGCTCATGCGAACCCTCCTGCCGCTCGCCACCCTGGTCCTGATGGCCGGTCCCATCGCCTGCGGGCCGTCCCCCGCGCCTGCCGCGCCGACAGGAGGACAGGGTGCCGTCAAGGCCGAGCCCTCACAGCCCGCCGCCCCTGCGTTCGATCTGTCCCCCGTCGCCGAGCCCGCCGATGTCGTGGGCGTCCTCCGCTGGAGCAACCCGGCGGCCACGCTGTCGAGCGTCGCCGCGTGCGCCGGGGTGTCGCCGGCGCTCGCCGAGGCGGGCGCTCAGGGGCTCTCCGCGGGCCTGCTGGGCGAGCTCGTGAGCCCCTCCATCGACACGAACCAGCTCGCCTCGGTGATCGCGCTCGACGCGCCGGTGCACGCGATCGTCGCGCTGGACGACGGCTCGAAGCGGGGCAACCCGATCGCGGCCGTGTCGCTCGGGCTCACGTCGCTGGAGCGGGCGAGGGGCACGCTCCAGGCCGGCGCCACCCTGACCGAGGTGAAGCCCGGCCTGTGGAAGATCGGCGGCAAGGAGCCCTCGTCGTCGAGCTGCTTCCTCGCCGCGTCCGCGGGCTCGACGCCGGCGCGGCTCCTCTGCGGCGACCGGGATCGGGACGTGACGACCCTGGGGCCCTACCTCGCGCGCACGCTGCCGACCCTCGCGCCCGAGGCGCGCGACCTCCACGGCGAGGTCCGCTTCGTCCCGCTCAGCGCGAAGTACGGCGGCATGGCGAAGCAGCAGCTCGGGGGGCTTCCCATCCTCGCGCAGAGCCAGCTCTCGATCGGGCACCCCCAGTTCGACCGGGCGCTCACGGACGCGAGCACCGCCGTCCAGGAGGAGCTCGCGGCGCTGATCGACGACGCGAGCAGGGCGGTCATCGATCTCCGGGTGGACAACCAGTCCTGCGTGAACCTCACGGCGGCCCTGGAGCTCCGGGGCCAGTCGTCGTGGCTCGCGAAGACCATCGCCGACGGCGCGAACCGCGCCGGGCCGGCGCCGGCGCTCTACTGGCGCGCGCCGAAGGACAGCCACGGCGCCTTCTTCGACCACGGCTACGACCCCGCGCACTACAGCGGCATCCTCAAGACGCTGCGCGCGATGCTCGAAGGGTGGCTGGAGAAGGAGAAGATCGGCACGCCCGCCGATCGCAAGGCGCTCGGCGATGTCCTCTCGCTGCCGATCAACCAGGCGCCGGGCGTGTCCGCCCACGGGTACGTCGACGCGCCGCCTGTCGCCGCGAAGACAGGGAAGCCGACGCCGAACGAGATGTTCGGCAGCATGATGGGCGGCCTCATCGGCTGGAACCTCTTCGGGTTCGAAGAGGCGCCCGACACGTACGTCAAGTACCTGAAGAACGTCGTCACCGCCTACAACACGCCGGGGCTCCGCAAGCGGCTCCCGGAGCTCGACATCGATCCGAAGCAACTGCCGACGGTCAAGACGGTGGCGGCGCCGAAGGAGCTCGGGAAGACGTCCCTCGCGGTCGAGATCCAGATCGTCAACGAGATGCCGCCGCTCGACGGCGACGCGGCGCCGGGCACCAAGGCCAAGCCCAAGCAGAAGCTCACCGTGACGCTGCACCTGCTCGTCATGGGCGAGGAGAAGACGACCTGGATCGCGTTCGGTCACGACAAGCGCGAGCTGCTGAGGCGGCTCGCGATGGTGAAGGCGGGCGCGCCGGACACGGAGACGCTCGCGTCGCGTCCGGGGCTCGAGAAGCTGAAGACCGGGAAGTTCGTCTCGGCCGGATTCACGACGCTCGCCCCGATCACCCGGACCCTCCAGAACGTGCTCACGACGCTGTCCGGGTCCGATGGGGGAGGCATGGCGCTGCCCCCGGAAGCCCGGCAGTTCGGCGATGCGCTGGCAAAGCTCCCCCACAAAGGGGAAGGGCTGATGTTCATGACGACCCAGGAGCAGGGCGGCGCAGCGCCGCGCGCCGAGATCTCGATCAACCTGTCCAAGCCGGTGCTCGAGGACATCGGCGCGCTCCTCGCGGCAGGGCTCCAGATGGCCGGCATCGCGAAGCCATAGGCCCCCGGATGCGCTATCACACCCAGGAGCCTGGGGCCGCTGCTCCTGCTCGGTCGTGTCCTTGGGTCACCTGACCTCGCGCGCGCGTCGTGCGCCCGCGCCCAGGACCGGTACGCGAATTGCCCACCTGCCCGAAACGATTGAGAGGAACCCGATGAACAACCGTGAAGGTGAGAGTCGCGACGGAACGAGCCCGGCGCGGCCGGAGACGTCCGGGAACGCCACGCTGGCAGCCCCCATCCCGAGGCCGCCCGTGCGCCGCGCGGCGCCCGATGCGGACGACTCTGATCTGCCCGAGCTGACGCCGGAGCAGCTCAGCGAGCTCAGGCAGGCGCTCGAGGAGCGCCGGGCGAGCCTCGTCGCCAACATCGATGAGCGGCAGCACGCCGAGCGCGACGTCTCGCGCGAGGTGGGGGACGAGATGGACGAGGCCAACGCCGAGGGCGCGACCTCGCTCACGTCGAAGCTCCTGGAGCGCGACGTCCGGGTCCTGGCGGAGATCGACCGGGCGCTCGCCAAGATGAAGGAAGGGACCTACGGGATGTGCGAGGGCACCGGCGAGCCGATCGGCTACCGCCGCCTCAAGCTGCGTCCCTGGGCGCGCTACAGCGTCGCCTACCAGGAGCAGATCGAGCGCGAAGAGCGGACCGGCGGCGGCTCCTGATCTCCCCCTGCGGGCAGATGCAACGCGTCCAGCGCCGCTTCAGCGCTGGACGCGCTGCCGGCGTCAGGCTGGGCTGCCTGCCCAGCTCGCGGGCAACGGTTCGTCAGACAAGATCCTAGCGGAAGCGCGCGTCCAGCGGAGCGCTCGCGGTCGTGCCGAGCGCCTTCGTCCATGCGATGACCGGCGCACGCCAGTCGAGGCCCGTCCAGCTCGGGGAAGGGTCCTGGGCCTGGAAGCGGAAGCCGTCCCCGCCGAAATAGAGAAAGTCGATCGTCGCGACGGTGTAGCGGCGGGCCTCGTCCAGCGGGCTGCCGTCCTGGAGGACGGGGCGACCGCTGGCTGAAGGCGCGACGCCGAAGAGCACCGCGTCGGGGTGGCGGAGCGCCTCGAGGATGTCGCTGCCCCGGAGCGAGCAGATGACGAGCTTGTTGTCGAACGGGAGGACCGAGAACACAGTTGCTCTCGTGATCGGGCCCCTGGGGACCGATTGCCGGATACCATCCTTGTTCAGGATCGCTATATCGACCCCGAGCTGGTCGCGCCACGCCCCCGCGATCCAGCGCTGGATCTCGGGGGAGTGGCGCTCCATCCCGTCGCTCGAATACCCGATCTGCTCCCCGAGCGCCTCGTCCAGCGCGCGTTGCCAGCCTGCGCTGGCCCTGGTGAGCGCCTCATCGGGCGGCTCGGCGGGCGCGCCCTCCGGGCGGGACACGTCGACGATCTCCGTGGAGGTCGACACGACGCGCTGGCGCAGCGGACGCCGGGGGTCGATCTCGAGCGACACGCGGGCGTAGCTGCGCAGCCGCCAGCCAGGGTTGATCAGCGGGACGCCGTTGACACGCAGGTCGGCCTTCTTGTGGCAATGACCGGCGCCAACGAAGGACAGGCGCCACTCGGGGTGACGGCCGAGGAGCGGCTCGAGCACGTCCTGGCACTCGTGCGCGAGGAGCACCAGCGCGTCCGGCTCGGCGCGCCACGCCTCGGGAATGGCGCGCGAGAGCGCCGCCTCCTCGTCCTGGAAATCGATGCCCTCGAAGCGGCTCGCCGTCGCGGCCTCACGGGTGCGCGCCGTCGCCAGCCCGACGACCCCGACGCGCAGCCCGCGCCGCTCGAACACGGTGAACGAGGGCAGCGCGAGCGCGGAGAGCGACGGATCCGTCACGCGCAGGTTCGCCGCGAGGTAGGTGATTCGCGACCGCGTCCTGTTCTGGAGAAACGCGTCCCTGCCAAAATCGAACTCGTGGTTGCCGAACGCCGACGCGGCATAGCCCATGCGCGCCATCGCGTCGGCCATCGGTGCCCCCGTGAAGTACGAAGAGATCGCGGGGCCGGTCCAGTTGTCACCGCCGGAGAGCGCGAGCGTCGACACGTCCTGGCAAGCCGGCGACGGGAGGAGACGCGGCGGAGCCCCGGGCGCCGGGCCAGCGCAATGGCGCTCGCTCGAGACCCACCGCGCCAGCATCTCGGCGGCGCCGCCGAGCACCCTCCCCTCCTCGGCGGTGGGCAAGAGCCACCCGTGCTCGTCGGCCGTGTACAGGAGCGTGATCGCGGCCGGAGCGCGCTCGGCCCGGGCCGGCGCCCTGGCCCGCGCTGCCTCCCTGGCGTCGCACGCCGCGAGGCACAGGAGCGCAGGAGCGCCGAGCGCGACGATCGCTCGCCTGGCGCGAGCCCAGGGCGCGCCCCGTGCCGCGATCACGGACATCGTCCGGGCTCCGCGCGGCGGGGCACCTCAGCCGCCCATCCGCTGGATGAACGGGACGATGCGATCGATGAAGGGCTGTTTATGGTAGCGGTCGAACTCCGCCCACGTGCAGAGCGTCCGCGGATCCTTCACGCGATCGACGAAGAGCACGCCGTCCACGTGGTCCTTCTCGTGCTGGAACGTGCCCGCCGAGAGGCCGCGCACGACGCGGTCGATCGGCCTCCCCTCGCGATCGAGGCCGGTCAGCCGGATCTCGGTGTAGCGATCGACGACGCCCCTCAGGTTCGGGACGCTCAGGCAACCTTCGTAGTTATCGAATGTCTCCTGCGTGAGCGGCTCGATCACCGGGTTGACCACGATCGTGAGCGGGATGTTGGGCTTGTACGGATAACGAGGGTTGTTCTGCACCTCGACCGCGAAGATCCGCAGCGGCGCATGGACCTGAGTGGCGGCGATGCCCGCGCCGTTCGCGTCGCGCATCGTCTCCACCAGGTCGTCGATGAACGTCTGCATGGCGCGGGACGAGAGCTCTTCCGGCGTGACCTCGCGCGCCCGCTGCCTGAGGATGGGGTTGCCGATGTGGGCGATTTTGAGGAGCGTCACGCGGCGATCGTACCATGGAGGCGCGCCGCCGACCCCGCCGGCACACGCGCGCCAGACCATGCAGGGCGCGGCAGCGTCAGCTATGGAGAGGACGCATGGACAGCTTCCCCGACGAGCCGCACGTCCCCGAGCAGCAGCAGGCGACCGCCGTCATGAATCTCCGCTTCGAAGACGTCAGCCAGAACGGACGGGTGATGCTGGACGCGCTGCCGCACGGCCTCGGCCCCGCGGTCTGGGGGAAGCTCATCGCGGGGAGCCCCATCGAGGCGCTCATGAGCGCGCAAGGGGTCATCCCGATCCTCACCCGCCTCATCATCGAGGGTGGCGAGGGGCCGATCGCAGCCCGGGAGCCGCTGCGGCTGCGCGGGCTTCACCAGCTCGCGCACACGGAGGACGCCGCCTCCGAGGTGAACCGGCTGATCCTGGCCATGTGGCTCTCGGCCAGCGCGCGCCGCAGCCGGACCTACGGCCCGCCGCCGCCCGGCGCCGGCGAGCTGATCCAGGTCGGCCGCGTGTTCGCGGAGCACGTCTTCACGCGGCCCTTCGCGGAGGCCGGGGCGCGCAAGGTGCTGCGCTTCGAGTCGCCGGATCTGCCGGCGGTGCCGCCCGATCGCTACGCGTGGCGCTCGCCCGAGGCGCTGATGGGCCTGCCGGAGGGCGCGGAGCCGCTCGACGCGGAGCCGACCCTGGACCCGATCCCCGTCGCGTTCGGCCTGGATCACACCGACGGGAACCAGCACGTGAACTCGCTCGTGTACCCGCGGCTCTTCGCGGAGGCCGCGCTCCGGCGCCTCTCCGCGCAGGGGCACGGCACCGCGGTGCTCGCCCGCAGGGTGGAGATCGCCTACCGCAAGCCGTGCTTCGCGGGCATGCGGGCGAGGATCGTGCTGCGCACGTTCGCGATGGGAAACGCGCTCGGCGCGCTCGGCGCGTTCGTGCCGGATCCGCCTGAAAACGCGGCCGGCACGGCCTCCGACGCGCGCGCAACCTGCTACGTCCGCACGCTGTTCGAGCGCTGAGCCGCGCGACGCTACGCGCTCGCCGGGCGGGGAAGGCCGGCGCGATCGGCGATCTCGTCGTGGAAGGCGCGGAACGTCGACTCCTGCGGCCACGACGGCGCGTCGGCGAGGAGCCGTTCGACCCGCGCGAGCTCCCCCTCGTCGATGGCCACGACGGCCGCGGCGTAGCGCATCGCCCAGAAGACGAGCGGGCTGGCCTCGCTCGCGCGCTCCAGCAGCGCGCGGTCGCCCGGCACGCTCTGGTGAGCGAAGGCGCGGGCGAGCGCGCCGGCCGCCGTCCGCAGCGTGACCACCCGGTCGCGGAAGGGAGATCTGACGTTCGGCAGAGGGAGCCGCTCCAGGCGCCCCGCCCGCTCGAGGGCCGCGTCGCGATCGCCCTCGAAGGCGTAGAGGAGCGTGTCCAGGAAGAGCCGGTGCTCGAGGGCCGCGTCCCACGCGGGCCCGCGCTCGGCAGCGGCCATGGCCGCGCGCGCCTTGTCGACCCAGCCGTACGCGGCGAACGCCGTCGCCGTCATGAGCGGCGCCATCGTCGCCGGGTGCGGGATGCGGTGCAGCGTCGGCGACCAGCGCTGGAGCACCGACCCCACATCCCCCGAGCGGAGCAGCCTGCGCAGCTTGCGGCGAGCGAGCCAGCGGGCTGCGGCGAACGCGAGGACCACGCCGAGCACCGCCGCCATGACCACCGGCTGCTGCCAGGCGAACCGGAGCGCGGCCGCTGCCAGCGCTGCGGAGCCGATGAAGATGAGCACCGGGATCAGCCGGCTGCTCCGCCCCTCGTCCTCGGCATCGAACGGATTCACGACTCCCTCAAGCGTACGGTCCTTCCCGTACGAGGCAAGTCCCGGGCGACGCCCGCTCCAGGTCGCTCGCCCCGCGGATGGCGCCCACGGGGGAGGGGCGGGGTGGCGCTCGCCGGGAGCTCGCCCGGAGCCGCGCGACGGCAAGCCGACATGTGCGACAACAAAGCGCGCGGCGAGCGTCGTGGACACTCGACACGGACCCGAGGTTCGGTTACGAAGTCTCTGCGTCAGGCGACAGCGCCTGAACCTCATGGGTCCGCCGACAGCGCGCCGTGAACCCCGCCAGGCCCGGAAGGGAGCAACGGTAGCGGAAAGCGAGTGTGGCGGGCCCACTTGCTTTTTGTGGGTCGCGCGTCAGGCGGGCGTCTCGTGCCGCGACAGCGGGGCGAGCTCCAGCCCGAGCTCCGTGGCGAGCCGGAAGATGCGCTCGTCGCGGTAGAACTCGCCGAAGACCACGCGCGAGATGCCCGCGTTCGCGATCATCTTGAAGCACCCCCAGCACGGCGAGGCCGTGACGTAGACCGTCGCGCCGTCGATCCGCACCCCGTTCCGCGCGGCCTGGATGATGGCGTTCGCCTCCGCGTGGATCGTGCGCACGCAGTGGCCGTCCTCGATGAGGTGCCCCTCCTCGTCGCAGTGGGGCAGCCCGCGGATCGATCCGTTGTACCCCGTCGCCAGGATGCTCTTGTCGCGCACGATCACCGCGCCGACGTGCTTCCGGTCGCAGGTCGCCCGCGACGCGACGACCTCGGCGATGCGCATGAAGTATTCATCCCACGAAGCCCGGTGAGTCATCGCTCGTCTCCACGACGGGGATCCGCGCCCGCTGTCCCCTCGACGTCCGGGGATCCGCGCCCGCTGTCCCCTCCAGAATTTCAGGGATCCGCCGTCCGGCCCCTCGCGAGGCAGCCCGGCGACGCGCGCCCGCGACCCACGCTGAGCCGCGCCGCGCGCCCCGCGGGCGCTTCTATCACGACGCCGGGCGCTGCGGGGCCCTCCTGGACCGGGCGACCGCGCGAGGCGCCTCGACAGCGAGGCCCGGCGCGTGGTAGCGCGCGGGGGTGAGCTCCACCGCGAACAGCCGCCGATCAGATCGCCGCATCCTCGTGCTCGGCTCGGGGGGGCGCGAGCACGCCCTCGCGCGCGCGTTCGCCCGTTCGCCCTCCGTCGCCGAGGTCGTCGTGGCGCCCGGGAACGCCGGGACCCACGCGCAGGGCGGCGCGGGCCGCGCCCCGATCCGCCGCGCCGATCTCGCCTCCATGGCGCCCGGCGAGGTGACCCGGCTCGCCGTCCGCGAGCGCGTCGATCTGGTCGTCGTCGGCCCGGAGGCCCCGCTCTGCGCCGGCGTCGCCGACGCGCTCGCCGACGCGGGCGTCGCCGTCTTCGGGCCGAGCCGCGAGGCGGCGCGCCTCGAGGGGTCGAAGGCGTTCCTGAAGGAGTTCGCCGCGCGCCACGGCATCCCGACCGCGCCGTTCCAGATCGCGCGCTCGTTCGACGAGGCGTCGCGCATCATCCGCGAGCGCGGCGCTCCCATCGTCGTGAAGGCCGACGGGCTCTGCGCCGGCAAGGGCGTCGTCGTCGCGACGACCGTCGACGAGGCGCTCGCGGCCGCGAAGGACATGCTCGTGGACCGACGCTTCGGCGACGCCGGCGCGACAGTGATCCTCGAGGACGCGATCCAGGGCGAGGAGGCCAGCCTGCACGCCATCAGCGACGGCCAGGCGATCTTCGTCCTGCCCGCCGCGCGCGATCACAAGCGCGTCGGCGAGGGCGACACCGGGCCGAACACCGGCGGCATGGGCGCCTTCGCGCCGAGCGCCAGCGTCACCCCCGCCCTCACCGCGCGCGTCGAGCGCGAGATCCTCCGGCCGACGATCGACGGCATGCGCGCGGAGGGGAGGCCCTTCCGCGGCGTGCTGTTCGCGGGGCTGATGATCACGCCGGCGGGAGATCCCGTCCTGCTCGAGCACAACGTCCGCTTCGGCGATCCCGAGTGCGAGGCGCTGATGGAGCTGCTCGAGGGCGACGTCGCCGAGCTCTGCGCGTCGGCCGCGGCGGGCGCGCTGGACACAGCGGCGGCGCGCGTCGCCCCCGGCCGCCACGCGCTCACCGTCGTCCTCGCGGCGCGCGGCTACCCGACGGCGCCCGCGACCGGCGACGTCATCCGCGGCCTCGACGCCGCGAGCGCGACGGAGGGCGCGTTCGTGAACCACGCGGGCACGGCGGAGCGGGACGGCGCGATCGTCACCGCGGGCGGCCGCGTGCTCGCCGTCACCGCCGCGGGCGACTCGCTCGCGGAGGCGCGGGAGCGCGCGTTCCGCGCGGCGAGCGCGATCGACTTCGACGGCAAGGTGCTCCGCCGGGACATCGGGGTGGACGGAGCGCGCGGGGCCGGGTGAAGCGACGCCATGGAGCCCATCATCGATCTCGCCCCAGGCGCTGAGGAGAACCCGCTCGCCGCCCAGTTCGGCGGGCTGATCCGCGAGCACCTCGCGCGCGACGCGCGGCGCACGTCCGACTTCCGGGCGCTGCGCGGCTCCGTGCTCGTTGTCGCGCAGGACAGCGGCACGTCCATGACGATGCGCTTCGATCACGGGCGCCTCACCATCCACGACGGCGCGATCGGCATCCCTTCCGTCACGTTCTGCGGGGACGAGGCCGCGCTGCGGAGGCTCCCCGACATCGCGTTCCACCGCTGGGTGAGCCTCCCCAAGCTGGGCGTGCTGCACCGCCGCCAGAGCGGGCCGCTGCGCGAGCTCGCGCGCCTCGTGGCCAGCGGGGAGCTCAAGATCTACGGCCTCATCGCGCACCCGCGGCTCATCCTCGCGCTGCTCCGGGTCCTCTCCCGCCACCCCTGAGCCTCGCCCGGACCGGCCCCGCGCGCCGTCTGTCGCGGTGTGACACTGTAAGATGGCAACGGACGTCTCCGCCCGCGCTCCACGACCGTTCTTGTGGGCTTGCAAACCAATACCACGCGGCCTGGAAGCTGACTTTTGACGGCCTGTTGGGCTGTTGGTATGGCTCGATCATGGGCATCCGATTGCGCTACCTCGCCCACGATCTCGAGGTGCCGCTCGGCGAGTTCTTCATCGGACGGAGCGCCGACTGCCAGCTATCGCTCGACGACCCGCTGGTGTCGCGCAAGCACGCGCTGCTGACCGTCGGTGAAGGCGGCGTGGCGATCGAGGATCTCGGCAGCCGCAACGGCGTGCTCATCAACGGGACCCGGATCACGGGGCGCCAGCTCCTGTCCGACGGCGACAAGATCGCGATCGGGGGGCAGGAGATGTTCCTGCTCGGGGCGATCGAGCCGAATTCGACGCACTCGCCGCGCAGCGCGCCGCTCTGGACGCGGCAGCAGAACGCGCGCACGGTCGACATGAGCGAGATGTCCTCGGGCGAGGACGACGGCGCGACGGCCATCGCCTCGCGGCGGTCGCTCCCCGGGCTCATCCCGCAGCACCCCGACAAGCGGGTGCACGCGCTCAGCCTGATCGGCAGCGTCGCCGACAAGGCGCTCGCCCTGGGGCGCGTCGACGAGGCCGAGCGCATCCTCCAGCGTTCGCTCAACGACATCCTGACCAAGGCGCGGGAGGGGGGCGTCGGCGCCGTGCAGCCCGAGCTGGTCGAGAAGGCCAGCGCGTACGCGGCCCGACTGGCCGGGGCCACCGGCCGGGGGTCCTGGATCAACTACATTTTCGAGCTGAATACGCGGCTCGAGCTCCTCCTTCCCGCCTACCTCGTCGATGAGCTGTATAGTGTCCTGCGCAAGGTGAAGGCCGTCGACATGTCCATTCTCCGTGGCTATGCGAAGCGGCTCCGCGAGCGTGCAGGAGAACGTACCCCGGCGGAGCGGTTCATCCTCCAGCGTATCGAAGGGCTCGAGCGCCTCGGCGCACTGAAATAGACCATGCCTTTCCGCCTCCGGTACTTGGCGCACGATTTCGAGCTCCCCGAAGGGCCCTTCGTGATTGGCCGGAGCGGCGACTGCCAGCTCTCGCTCGACGACCCGCTGGTGTCGCGGCGCCACGCGACGCTGCAGGTGCGGAGCGACGGCGTCGCGGTGCTCGACCTCGAGAGCAGGAACGGCGTGTACGTCAACGGCTCGCGCATCTCGGGGCAGCGCGAGCTGGTCGACGGCGACCGCATCATCATCGGCAGCCAGGAGATGCTGCTCTACGGCGGCGAGGAGTCGCGGCCGCACGACGCCTACGGGGTCGAGTTCCGGCGCGCGACGGCGACGCTCGGCGCGATGGCGCTGACCGAGATGCGCAAGATGTCGGACGACCCGACGGAGCTCACGAGCCCGACGGGCGACGGCGGCTCGAAGGGCTTCCAGTCGCTGCGCCTGCTCGCGAGCCTCGCCGACAAGGCGCTCGCGATGGGCCGGAGCGAGGAGGCCGAGCGCATCCTGCAGACGGTGCTGATCGACATCCTCAGCCGCGCGCGGACGAACGTGCCGCTGGAGATGCCGGCCGCGGAGCTCGCCGCGCGCTACGCGGCCCGCCTCGCCGGCGCGACGACCAAGGGGAGCTGGGTGAACTACGCGTTCGAGCTCTTCACGATCGCCCGCCGCCCGCTGCCCGGGCCCGTGGTCGACGAGCTCTACACCGTGGTCCGGCGGGTCAAGTCGCTCGACATCCAGCCGCTCAGGATCTACCTCGACGACCTTCGCCGGATGGCGCCTTCGTTCGGTCCGACCGAGCGGTTCTTGATGCAGCGGATTGAGGGTCTCGAGCGGCTCGTCGCGGCGAAGTAGCGGGCGGCGCCTCGCCGTCGGCCGGCGCCGCACGAGCAGGCGCCGCGGGCCGGGTCGACGCGCGCGGCGCCGGCGGC
>NZ_JEMA01000440.1 GCF_001589285.1 Sorangium cellulosum
CCACGCGAGCGCCGTCGCGCCCACGAGCGTGCCGAGGCACGCCAGCGCCACCGCCGCCATCGCCGCCGGCCGCCGCGCCAGCGGGACCTCCGGCGGCGGCTCGGGCGGCGGCGGCGGCGCCGAGAGCGCGGCGCGGTAGGCCTGGACCATCTCGCGGATCGAGGCGAACCGCTGCGCCGGATCCTTCGCGAGGGCGCGCGTGAACCAGCCGTCGAGCCCCTGGGGGAGCGACCGACGGAGCTTCGTGACGGGCTCGAAATCGCGCGTGCTCACAGCGACGATGAGCTCGGCGATCGTGTTGCCCTGGAAGGGCGGCCAGTCCGTCAGCACCTCGTAGGCGAGCACGCCGAGCGCCCAGATGTCGGCCCGCGCGTCGACGGCGAGCGGCGTGGCGAGCTGCTCCGGGCTCATGTAGTTCGGGGAGCCCAGCATGACGTCGGCGTCCGTCTCGCGCGGCCGATCGAGGCCGAGGTTGCCGTGCAGCGCCTTGGCGATGCCGAAATCCGCGACCTTCACGGTGAGCGCCGCGCCGGGCTCGTCGAGGAGCATCACGTTGGACGGCTTGAGGTCGCGGTGGACGATGCCCATGTCGTGCGCGACCGTGAGCGCGTCCGCGATCTGGTCGAGCACGTCCGCGAAGCGGCGCGGATCGGTCGGCCCCTTCTCGTTCAGCTCGGCGAACAGCGTCCGTCCCCGGATGTACTCCATCACCAGGTAGGGGACGTCGTCGTGGATGCCGGCGTCGTGCACGGCGACGATGTGCCGCGTGCGCCCGCCCAGGCGGGCCGAGATCTGCGCCTCGAAGCGGAACCGCTCCAGCACGGTGCGGCACCGCTCCGGGTCGCCGGTGAGCGCAAGGCTGAGGAACTTGATGGCGAGCTCGGTCTTGAGCGTGACGTGGACGGCGAGCCAGACCTCGGCCATTCCCCCGCGCCCGAGCGGCCGGAGGAGCCGGTACTTGCCGTCGACGACCTCATCCGAGGCGTGCTGCCAGATGTCGGACTCATCCGCGCTGGCCGGTCCTTCCGCCGCGCTTGGGCTGACCCTGAGGGTCGTCGGCATGCGGGATGAGGCGACGCTCACACCCGGAAGGATAGTGGATGCCACGCGCGGGACTGGCACTATTCGACAGCGATCGCCGTCGGCCGCCCTCCGGCAGCGCGGCGCTTCACGCCGCGGCGTCGGCCAGGAGCTCCGCCCGCGCCGCGTCGGGCCGCGGGGCCGCCCTGCCCACGCCGCGGTCGAGCGCGTCGCAGAGGAGCGCGCCAGCGCCGGGGACCACGTTGTCGATCGCCTCGTCGGCCTCGCGCGGGCTCAGCCACCAGAGCGGGTTGAGCAGCCGGGGGAGATCGCGGAAGGAGCGGGCGGGACGGCTGACCTCCACCGTGAGGGCGAGGGTGCCCAGGTCGGCGTCCAGCCAGTCGTCCATGTCGCCGATCGTCGGGTACCAGCGCGCCGCCTGCCGCACCTCGCACCGATCGCGCGGCAGAAGGCGTCGCCGAGCGCCCGGTAGAGCGGCGCGCGAATGGCTGGGAGATCGCGTACGGAAGGCGCCAGATCGGCCATGTCATCGCGGCTTGAGGCGCCCTGCCACAGCGGCCGGGACCTCGAGCGCGAGGCCGGCGAAGGCCCGGGCGGTGTCGAGGAGCGCGGCGAGGCCCGAGGACGCGCGCCACCCGCCGGTCACGCCGGTCCAGTGCTTCATCGGAAAGAAGATGTTGCCGTCGGTGTGCGGCGCCGCGCGATCCAGGAAGGTCGCGCGGGTCGTGTACGCGGCGAGCACCCGCTCCGTGAGCGCCGGGAAGGCGACGAACGCCGCGGCGGTGATGCGGCCGGCGACGCCGACGTACGTGGCGCGCCGCGGCCGCTCGGCGAGGGAGACCATCGCGGCCGCGACCCGCTCGGGGTCGACGATCGGCCGGATCGGCTGGACGGCGCGGCCCGTGTAATTGCCGGCGTGCTGGTAGATCGGGGTGTCGACCGACGCGGGAAGGAGCGTGCAGACGTGAATGTCCGGGGTGCCGGCGAGCTCCTGTCTCAGGCAGGACGCGAGCCCGAGGATCCCGAACTTGGAGATCACGTAGGCGCTCATCGTCGGCGCGCCGAACTTGCCGAGGGCGGAGACGTTGTTGATGAGCACACCGGCGCCCTGCGCGCGGAAACAGGGCAGCACGGCCCGCACCCCGTGCACGTAGCCGAGCAGGTTCGTCTCGATGACCTGGCGGTAGGTCTCGTAGGGCGCCTCGTCCGCGCGCGCGTAGAGGAACACCGCGGCGTTGTTCACCCAGACGTCGATCCTGCCGAACACGTCGATCGCGGCGCGGGCGAGGGCCCTGACGGCGCACTCGTCCCGCACGTCCGTGGGGACGGCGAGCGCGCGCGCGCCGACGCTGGCGCACTCGGCGGCGACCTCCTCCAGGGCCGACGCGTTCCGCGCGGCGATGACCACCCTCGCGCCGCGCCGCGCGAACGCGATCGCCGCCGCCCTGCCGATCCCCGAGGACGCCCCGGTGATAACGACCACCGAATCGCGAACGCACTTCCGCATGACTGACAACCTCCCGCGCGGTCTGCTGCTCGCCGAGAGGAAAGCAACGCGCGGGCCACGCTGGCTCGGATCGTGT
This sequence comes from Sorangium cellulosum, assembly GCF_001589285.1. GTDB lineage: Bacteria > Myxococcota_A > Polyangia > Polyangiales > Polyangiaceae > Sorangium > Sorangium cellulosum_G. The sequence goes on from NZ_JEMA01000440.1 coordinate 2,625, forward strand.
ACAGGGAATCCGAGGTAGCGCGCGACTCCTCGCCTGCCGCGCGGGGACGTTTGCGCCCGTCACGCCATGCGCCGACAGAGGGCATGGCGTCGACACCGCGCCGCTTTTTCCAGGAGGATGGGCGGCCCGGAGAAGGGGTGCTCCGCCCGCGGAGGACCCCTGGGCCGCGTGCCCGCTCAGGGCGGGCTGCGCCGCGTCACCCGGAGCGGCGTCCCGTTCTTGATGCGCAGGGCTATCGACAGCGCTGGCACGGCGGTCCGGCGCGGCGAGCCGGCGGCGAACGTGTAGCGCTGGACGAGGCGCGCCAGGATGAGCTGGGCTTCGGCCATCGCGAACGTGCTGCCAATGCACTGGCGCTGGCCCGTTCCGAAAGGGATCCAGGCCAGCTTGTGGCGCGAGGCCGTGCGCTCCGGCGTGAAGCGCCCCGGATCGAAGCGTTCGGGATCCTCCCAGCAGTCCGGATGACGATGGATGGCGTACGTCGGGGCGAGGACGAAGGTGCCCGCCGGGACATGAAAGCCGTCGATCTCGTCATCGACGACGGCGACCCGCACCAGCCACCAGAGCGGCGGGCGCACGCGCAGCGCCTCCTGGAAGACCATGCGGGTATAAGACAGCCTGGCGAGGTGCGAGGCGTCCGGTCGGCTCTGGCCGACCACGCGATCGACCTCGGCGCGCAGCTCCGCCATGACGGCGGGCTCATGCAGCAGCAACTGCAGTGTCCACGCGAGCCCGGTCGAGGTCGTCTCGTAGCCAGCCAGGAACAGGGTCACGACCTCATCGCGCAGCTGGTCGGCGGTCATCCGCTGGCCGGTCTCGGGATCGACAGCGCTCATGAGCGTCGCGAGCAAGCCCCCGCTGTCCCCGGCGCGCTGCTGCCGGCGCTGGCTGCGCTCGATGATCTTGAACAGGACCGCGTCCATGTCGCGGAGCGCCTGCTGGTAACGGCGCCTCCCGGGGACAGGGACCCAGGAAGGCAGCTCCTGCGCGACGATGCCGCGGAAGACGTAGCTGAGGGCGAACGTCACGCGGGCGGTGAGGAGCTCGATCTCCTCGCGGTCGATGTCGCCTCCGAGCACCGCTCTCGTGATCAGCTTCATGATGATCGGGCTGACGGCGTGCATCGGGTGGAGCGGTGAGCCCGTCCTCGCGGCGGTGTCCCAGGCCTCGAGCTCGTCGTCGATGGCATCGACCATCACGCCGACGAGCTCGTCGAGCCGCTCGCGGTGAAAGTGCGGCTGCATCATGCGGCGCTGGCGCAGCCAGTAGTCCCCTTCGCTCACGCCCAGGCCGTTGCCCAGCAGGGTCCTGATCGAGTCCCACAGCGCGCCGCCTTTCCCGTACTTCGAGCTGCAGTCCCGGAGGACATGCTGGACGTGCCGCGGGTGATTCACGACGATCATGCTCAAGGGACCGAGCCGCAGCCTGTACACGTCCCCGTGTCGCGCGCGGGCCCTCGGGAAGAACTCGGCTTGCTGGCTGAGCAGCGCCGGCAGCGACCCGAGCAGCGGTAGCCCGCCGCCCACGAGCGGCGGCATGCGCGGGGCAGTGAGCGGTCGGCTGTCCGGAAACAGCGCAGAATCGGCTCCGATGTTCAATGCCACTCGTCCTCCTGTTCCCTCTCCCTGCTCCGCCGACAGGGCCCTCCTCTCGGTGGAGGGCCGGCGTGCGCTTCACAACGAGAAATATTTCTCGTTGGAGTACCGGTGGGTGATCAAGTACCAATCGAAGGTGCCGCGGATGATCGTGTACCCCGTACGAACGTACCTCGTGATCGCCTCCGCCATCCCCTCGTACCCGTCGACGAGCTCCGGGAGATCCCTCTCTATCTGGACCATGGCCTTCACCATGTCGTCGGCGAGCTTGCCGGCCAGGTCGCAGGCGCTCTGCAGCCCGATGCCGTGCTCGCGCTGAAGGAGGGCGATGAAATTGGCCTCCCCGCTCTTCACGTCCTTGTAGAGCCCGAGGAGCTCGTTGTGGATCACGATGACGAAGGCGACGAGCTCGGTGATGCTCTTGACGTATTGATCCTCCAGCACGGGCTGCATGCGCAGCCCGTGCGCGCGCTCGAGGAACACCGCGGCGAGCGGCATGAAGTAGCTGCTGCCGATGTTGTCCCGCCTCCGCATCAGGTGGGTGGTGGGCCCGAGGACGGCGCGCCCGTCCTGGAGCGCCTGGACCCTCAGCCCTTTGAGGTGGAACTGGAGGGCCCCGGCGAAGGCCTTGAAGAGCGGCGGCGACGCGAACGCCTCGATCTCCTTGAACCACCGGTGCCACGCCCTCACGATGTGATCGTCTCCCGCTGCAGGCGAGTCTCCGCGGGCGATCTGTCCGACCCTCCGGATGTAGTCCAGCTTCTTCGAGGCGTCGGCGTTCACGTTGTCAATGACGTCGTCGATCGCGAAGAACAGCGCGAGGGATATCGCCCCGTACAGCACGAGCTCCTTCGGATGATCTGGGAAGATCAGCCCAGAGCAGTCGTCTAGCTTCATGCCCACCAGGACGTCATGACCTTCGGTCCCCCGTTCGATGAGCTTCGCGCTCACCATCCAGTCAATGTACGGGGACCGTATCTCCTCCAGGTGCTCGCTCACCTTGTACTTCCCCGGGAGGAGCAGCTCCGGGGGCCTGATCTTCTCGAAGTCCGGGACGTCGATGTCCATGCCGCGCAGACGTTCGCCGAACTCCTCGGCCCTGCCCGATCCCTGGATCACCCCAAACGCGGCTCGCTCGTTCATCTCGCTCTCCTCTCGGCGGCGCCACCCCGGGAGCCCGCCGGTCGTGCGTTCTGGCTCAATCGCCGTCGAGCGCCTTCAGGGCGAACGCGGTGACCAGGGCCTCCGAGCCGACGTAGATATCGGAGCGGCCCAGCTTGTAGATGGGTGATATAGGCCATGAGCCATCCGACTTCTGTGCCCTTCGCAGGGCGTCCCTCTCGGGTGCGTTGTCGACACGCAGGCGGTTGGCCGCGATGACCCTGAGCGCGAGCTCCAGGGGGACGTCGCTGCTCCCGATCCGCGCCCTCAGCAAGCCCTCGACGACGTGCGCATACTTCTGCGTGAACCTCTCGAAGTCCAGCAACCTCGACGCCCAGTAGAGGAGCACGTCCGGCGTTAGATAGTAATAGAAGGCGTCCGGGCGCGCGATCTTCTCCGGGCGCAGGGAGTCGATCAGGTACTCCTCCGTGGGCCGCGCCTCGTCCTCCCTCCCCAGGAGGTAGGCCAGGTACAGCGCATTGGCGCAGGGGATCGGGTCGATCCTGCAGCGCCCTTCCCGCTCGCCCCTCGGGGGCATGTACACGTGGATGACCCCGGCTTCGTCGACGTTCTGCAGCACCTTCGAGACGGCCGAAAGAGCGACTCCGATGGGAGCGGCGCCGACCTTTATCAGGACCGACAACGCGAGCCCGGTGTCGTCCACGTCGCGGGGGAGCAGGCTCGCATCGACGAAATACGAGAAGAGCCCGTTGTCGTGGCTCTCGCCGAGAAACTCCGTGAGACGGCGCTTTACCCTGGAGCTCAGCCTGCTGTTCATCAGGAGGTCCAAGATGATCGCGGAGGTGAAGATCTCATCCGGCATCTCGATGCGGGACGTGAAATCCGGCGCCCTGCTCAGGTTGGCCTGGTAGCAGCGGTCGACGTCGAAGGTCTGGCTGAGGTATCGATAGCCCCGGTCGATCGGGTCTTCATCTCTCCTGCCCAGCGCGCTCAGCCGCTTCAGTATCCCTGCCTCACCCTCTCGCGGGCTCAACACGTCGGCTTGTGTCGAGCACATGTCAACGGTTGACTGTCCGTCGGTGTGGGACGCGCGATCGCTCAGCATAGACGACCCTCCTGCTGCATGCAGCGGATGCTGACAGCTCCGTTCAGTCCACGACAAAATCGCGGAACGAACCACCGATGTCAACGCCGATGCGTGGGCATGTGATCGATGCCTACATGTCAGTCCAGCCGCGTCCAGGAAGGGGCCAGTGACGGCGCATTCGTTATTTGTGTTATGATAACGTGGGCTTGCGCGATGACTCGCCGCAGGTCATTTCAGCGTTCTGGACAATGAAATGTTCTGGGCTCTGAACGAGCACCGCGCCCGCGAGCCATGCATCTGGGAGGGGAGCGCTCGCGCGATGTCGCCCGCTCCGGGTGGGGGCGCATCGCGTTCGCGGCCTCGGGTCGTGGCCCAGTTTGCCCTGGATAGAATCGATTTGCGGGGCGGACGGCAGGCAGACCATGGATCGATCGATCCTGACCGCATGCTCGAACCCGGTCACGGCCGGGCGCCTCGTCGCGCGCGTCCGCGGAGCCGCGGTCGGACCGCGGCGTCGGCGCTGCATCGCGCGTCGGCGGGCCTCAGCGCCGCGCGGCGACCTGAGGCCGGGACGCGACGGCGTGGGTCACATCCACGTCCGCCTGCATCATGCGCAGGCAGGTCTGCAGGCCGTGCCGGAGATTGCGGAGCGTGAGCATGGGGCCGAGATCCACGCGCAGCGCGGTGAGCGTCTGCGCCACCGCGGGCCGGACGCCGGTCAACATGCACCGGGCGCCGAGCAGCTCCACCGCGCTCACCAGCCTCAGGAGCCGATCCGCCGTCGAGGAGTCCATGATCTCGACGCCGGTCACATCGATGATGACGAAGCGGGACTGCTTCCGCGCGATCTCCTCGAGCAGCTGGTCCGTCACCTCGCCGCTGCGCCGTGAGTCGAGCATGCCGATGATGGGCAGGACGAGGACGTCATCCCAGATCTCCAGGATCGGAGTCGAGAGCTGCTGGACGGTGAGCCGCAGGCGCTCGAGCGTGTCATTCCTCTCCTTCTCGCGGACGAGCTGGAGATCCATCTCCTGCTCCCACCGCTTGCGCTCGCTGACGTCACGGAACACGGCGACGGCGCCGACGAACGAGCCCCCGGGATCCAGGACCGGGCGCGCGCTCACGAGGAGCCAGCCGCCCTTCGGGTTCTTGTTGTTCCGGAAGAAGATCTCCTGCGCGGTGATGACCTCGCCTCGGAGCGCGCGGGCGAGGGGTAGATCGGTCGGGGGAAACGGCGTCTCCCCATCGACGTGGTAGAGTCCGTACCGCTTGCTCCACTCATCCGGCGAGCTATCAGTGATCGCGAGGTTGATGACCTGCTCGGCCGCCTGGTTGGAATACACGATCTTCCCGTCCTGCTGGCTCACCACCACGCCGTCGACGATGTTGTCGAGGATCGCCTGCTGCGCCCGCGCACGGTTCTCCAGCTGCTCGAGCGTACTGGCGAGCTCCGCCGGCGAGGCGCGCTTGCCCTTGTCTGCTGCGCGGCCGGCGGCCTTCTTCGCGCTGGTGCGCGCCTTCGCGCTGGTGCGCGCCTGCTTCTTGACCTCATCCGACCGGCGGGCGGGATTGGGAGAACGGTCCTTACCTTCGTTTCGGCGAACAGGTTTCATTCCAACGTCTCCTGCTGGCTGCGGCACGAAGCTTTCGATGGTTTTCCAGGGCCAGCTCCATCGACCGGGACCTTCAATCCAGACGCAGGATCATCGAGAGCTCTGCCCTTCTGATGATGTACGCCGCTCACGCTATTCTCGGCGTTCCGAGCCTTCCACGACTGCGTCCCAGCTCGCCTCACTTCGAAGTGAGGCTAAACCAGCGATCGTGCGCGATCAATGGGCCATCTTACAAAAAATATGTGTGGAACTCGGCTCTATGGCCGCGTGTCGACCATACATCGGCTCGCGCGTCGTCAGCATAGGTCGCGAAGGTTTTGCGGGTCGAGGAGCGCGCAGCCCGGCAATGCATGGCCGGCGGTGCGCAGGTTCCTCACCTCGCTGGCGCGCCTCCGCGCGGCGGCTGCCAGCGCGGAGGCGAGCGGCCACGCCGCGCCCAGGAGGCGTCAGGCGTAGAGGGGCTTGCCGGTCCTCGCCGCCTCGACGAGGGCCGGGGCGGGCGTCCAGCGCTTGCCGAAGCGGCGCTCGTAGACCTCGATGCGGCGGAGCACCTCGGCGGCGCCGAGGCTGTCGACGTAGCGGAACGGGCCGCCGCGGAAGGGCGGGAAGCCGAGGCCGAAGATCGCGCCGATGTCGCCGTCGCGCGGGCCGCGCAGGATGCCCTCGCCGAGGCAATGCAGCGCCTCATTCACGAGCTGGAGAGAGCACCGCATCTGGATCTCCTCGACAGGCACCGGCGGCTTGTCCTTCGCCTTCGGCACCGGCAGGCCGAGCACGGCATACACGCTCTCGTCCGCGTGCTTCCCCTTGCCCTTCTTCCTCGCCGCCGCGCCGTACAGGTACATCCCGCGCTCGTTCTTGCGGCCCTTCCGGTCGTCGGAGACCAGCTTGGCCATCGTGGGCGGCGGGGACATGCGATCGCCGAACGCCTCGATCATGATCGGGCCGACGTGCGCGGCCACGTCGATGCCCACCTCGTCGAGCAACGCCAGCGGGCCGACCGGCCAGCCCCACGCGACAAGCGCACGGTCGACCTGCTCGATCGCCACCCCCTCGGCCAGGAGCCAGCTCGCCTCGTTCATGTACGGACCGAGGATGCGGCTCGTGTAGAAGCCGACTCCATCGTTCACGACGATCACCGTCTTGCCCTGCCGCTTGCCGACCGCCACGGCGGTCGCGACGACCTCGGGAGAGGTCCTTTCCGTACGGATGACCTCGAGCAGCGGCATCTTGTGCACCGGGCTGAAGTAATGCATCCCGACCACGTTCTCCGGCCGCCGGGACGCGGCCGCGATCCGCGCGATCGGGATCGACGACGTGTTCGACGCGAAGATGAGGTCGTCCTTGCCGTTCGCCTCGACCTCGCGCACGACGGCGTGCTTCACCGCGAGATCCTCGAACACCGCCTCGATCACGAGATCGGCGCCCCGCAGGCCCGAGGTGTCGGTCGTCGTCGTGAGCAGCGCGAGCTTCTGATCGCGCTCGAGCGCCGTGATCTGCTTCTTCTTCACCCGCTCGCCGAGGATGTCGGTCACGACCTTGAGCCCGCGGCCGAGCGAGGCGTCGTCGCGGTCCTTGAGGCGCACCGCGATGCCGGCGTTCAGGCTGACATAGGCGATGCCTGCGCCCATCAGGCCGGCGCCCAGCATCGCGATCTTCTCGACCTTCCTCGGCTGCACGGACGGGTCGTCCACGCCGGTGTCCTTCTTCATCGCCGTCGTCGCGAAGAAGATCTCCATCAGCCGGTGCGCCGTGCTCGAGACGACGAGCTCGCCGAACGCCCGGGCCTCGACGTCCTTCGACGCCTCGAAGCCCCGCTCCGCGTAGGTCCGCAGCACCTCGATGTTCCGCTCGGGCGCCGGGTAATGCCCGCCTGTCTTCTCGCGCGTCTTCTTCTGTGCTTGCTGGAAAAGTACAGCGCGACCGATCGGGTTCTGCTCGAGGGCAAGCCGGGTGAGCGCGGCGGGGTCGAGCTTCGGCCCCTTCTTCGCGGCGGGCGCCGGGCGGAACGGCGGGCCGCCTTCAACACGCGCGAGCTTGAGCGCGAGCGCCGCGGCCGTCTCGTGCAGGATCGCCGCGGGGACCACGTCGTCGGCGACGCCGAGCTGCCGCGCCTTGGAGGGGCGCATGTTCTTGCCGGTGAGGCCGTGGTCGAGCGCCGCCTGCAGCCCGGCGCGCTCCGCCAGCCGCTGCAAGCCGTTGATGCCGGGGAGCAGGCCGAGCTGCACCTCGGGCAGGCCGAGCAGCGTCTTCCTGTCGTCGCTCAGCACGCGGGCGTGGCACGCGAGCGCTACCTCGAGGCCGCCGCCGAGCGCGGCGCCGTGGATCGCGGCGACGATCGGCTTCGGCGAGCGCACGATCCGCAGCACCGCCTCGTGGCCGGCGCGGCAGATCGCCTCGGCCTGCGCGGCCGTGGTGACGCTCTTCAGCATGTCGATGTCGGCGCCCGCGATCCATGTGTCGGCCTTGCCGGACACGAGGATGGCCGCCTTGATGAGCGGGTCGCCCGCGATCCGGGCCGTGATCCGCTCGAGATCGCCGGCGAACGTGGGCTTCAGCGTGTTGACCGCCTCGCCCGGGACATCGTAGGTGACGACCGCCACGCCGTCGGGGCGGACGTCGAGGGAGAGCGGGCCCCGCTCCGCGGGCGCCTGCGCCGCCTGGTTGAACGTCGTCGTCATGCTGCCTCCAGGACCACGGCGGCGCCGAGGCCGCCCGCTGCGCACACGGTGAGGAGCGCGTGCTGACCGCCGCGCTTCTTGAGCTCGCGGAGCGTGGAGAGCACCATGCGCCCGCCCGTCGCCGCGAAGGGGTGGCCGAGCGCGATGGAGCCGCCGTTCACGTTGAGCCGCTCCGGGTCGATCTCGCCGACGGCCTCGGACCGGCCGAGCTTGTCCGCGGCGAACGACGGCGACGCGAGCGCCTTCAGGTTGGACGCGACCTGGGCGGCGAACGCCTCGTGCATGTCGACGAGATCCATGTCGGCGAGCGAGAGGCCGGCGCGATCGAGCGCCCGCGGCACGGCGAAGACCGGCGCCATCAGGAGCTGCCAGCCCGGGTCGACCGCGGCGTAGGACCACGATTTCACGTACCCGAGCGGCTCGTAGCCGAGCGCCTTGGCCTTCGCCTCGCGCATCAGGAGCAGCGCGCTCGCGCCGTCGGTGAGCGGCGACGCGTTGCCCGCGGTGATGGTGCCGTGGCGCCTGTCGAACGCCGGCGACAGCTTCGCGTAGGCCTCGAGGGTCGAGTCGTCCCGGACCACGTTGTCGCGCTCGACCGGCTTGTCGTAGGGCGGGGGGATCACGTGCATGACCTCGGCCGCGTACGTGCCGTCGCGCCAGGCGCGCGCGGCGTTCGTGTGCGAGCGGTGCGCGATCGCGTCCTGCTCCTCGCGCGAGATGCCGTTCTGCTTCGCCATCTTCTCGGCGGCCTCGCCCATCTGCTCGCCGGTGGTCGGCTCGCGCGAGAAGCCGGGGACCGGCGGCACGATGTCCTTCAGCGAGAGGCGGGAGAGGATCGCGAGCCGGGCGCCGAGCGTCCGCGCCTTCTGGAGCTCGGTCAGCGCGGCGGCGAGCTTGCGGGAGACGCCGAGCGGGACGTCGCTCATGCTGTCGGCGCCGCCGACGATCGCGACGTCGTGCTGGCCGGCGAGCATCGCCTCGGCGGCGCTCGTCATGGCCTGGAGCGACGTGGCGCAGGCGCGCGAGACGCTGTAGGCGTCGATGTCCTTTGGCAGGCCCGTGCGCAGCACGACCTCGCGCGCGATGTTGAGCCAGTCGAGCGTCGGCACCACCTGGCCGTAGACGACCAGCGTGACGTCGCGCGGGCTCACCTCGCTGCGCTGGATGAGCTCCTTGACCACGGTGGTGGCGAGATCGACGGTGCGCAGCGCCTTGAGCGACGTCCCCGCCTTGGTGAACGGCGTGCGCAGCCCGGCGACGACCGCCACGCGGTCACCCTCGCCCTTCCCGTCGCTCGCCCCCCCGCTCTTGCCGCCGCCCTTCCCCTTCTTGCCTGAAGCCATGCCGACTCCTCCGCCGCCGGAGAGCCCGCCGCGGGCCTGCCCCGCGCGCCCCCGCGCAGCCCCCCGGATCCCGGCTGGCCAGAGCACGCCGGTTGGGAGGTGATCCCTTAGGTGTGCTAACGCGACGTGTCAACCTCGCCCGGAGAGGAGCGCGACGCGGACAACGCACGTCGCGAGGGGGAAACACGCGAGGGGGAACACGCGTCGTCAGGGTGCAGGCAGGACGGCCGGACGATCGCTGTCGTGAATTTGGCCTACACCGGCGCACCTTCGTAGCGTGTTGGGCCATGCGGAAATTTATTCAATTCGGTTTGCTGGTCTGCAGCGCCTCGGCGATGGCCGGGTGTGCGACGTGGGCCACGGGCTCGGCGCCGGCCGGTCCGGGCTACGTGTATGTCACCGGGCACAAGAACAACATGCCTGCGATCTGGATGTGCCCTGATGCGCCGGGCAAGGCGGAGTGCAGCGAGGTCGAGATCACGGAGGCGGGCGAATGAAGAAGATCATGATTCTCGGGGTGCTGCTCGCGAGCCTCGGCGCGGTCGGCTGCCAGGGGGCCTACACGAGCATCCGGCAGATCGACGGGACGCGCTACCAGGTCACGCGCTCGAAGCAGGGCTTCTTCAAGACAACCGGCACGCTCCTCGACTGCCAGGCGCGCGGCGACGCGATGACGTGCACCGAGGTCAGCGACCTGTGAGCCGCGCGCGGAGCGCTGCTCCGCGCGTCGTTCCTGGATAGCGGTCGGTCGAGAGCAAAGCGTCAGGACGCAAAGGCGCGAAAAGACGTAAGGAGACGTAGAAGACCTCGAGAAGATCCTGTCTCGGCTTCTTCTGGCGCCTTTGCGTTTCCCTCTTCACTCCGCCGCGATGCGCGGCCGCTCACCCATCGCGCAGGAAGGCCTCGAGAAGCCTCGCCGAGACGTCGAGGAGATCGCGCTCGGTCACGATGCCGACGAGCCGCTCGCCGGCGACGACGAGGAGGCAGCCGACGCGCTGCTCGCGCATGATCCGCATGGCCTCGAGGGTCGGCGTCTCGGGCGTGATCGTCACCGGATCGGGGCGCATGATGGACGCGACAGTGGGCGGGGCGGAGCCGTTCGGCGCCGCGGCGCCGCGGGCGGTGAGGCGGAGCAGGGCGCGGTGCGAGACGACGCCGACGAGGCGGCCCTGGTCGTCCTCGACCGGGACGTGGCGCACGTGGCGCCAGTCCATGACGCTCGCGGCGAAGTCGACGATGTCGGCGGGGCGCACGGTGAAGAGATCGGTCGACATGAACTGGCCGACGGTCCTGTAGCTCTCGCGCAGCAGGTCGAGGTCGGGCTCGAGCGCGGCGGGCTCCCATGTGTGCACCGGGCGTGCCGAGCCGCCGCCGCGGGCCTCCTCCTGCTGGCGGGCGAGCATCGCGGCGCAGAGCGCGCGGTGCTGCATCTCCGGGGTGCCGCGCCCGGCCATGGACGCGAGCGAGCCGAGCGCCCACTGGGCGCCGGTCTGGCCGCGGCGCACGCGCTCCTCGACGACGCCGAGGTAGCGGTCGATGTCCGCCGCGTCGATGCCCGCGGCCGAGAGGCCCGCGCGGGCGGCCGGGAGGAGGCGCGAGAGGACGAGCTCCGCGGCGGGGAGGCTCTGCCCGAGCCAGGTGAGCTGCGCCTTGAGGCCGTGGCGCGCCGCCGCGAAGAAGTTCGCCTTGGCGTCCTCGAACGGCATCTCCAGGTCGATGCGCGGGTGCTCGGGGGCGAGGCCCGACATGAGGCCGAAGAAGAAGGCGGCGTTCGCGACCTCGTCGAGGATCGTGGGGCCCGCGGGCAGCGCGCGGCTCTCGACGCGCAGGTGCGCGATCCCGTCCGCGACGCCGTAGCAGGGGCGGTTCCAGCGGTAGACGGTGCCGTTGTGGACGCGCAGCGCCCTGAGGTCCGGCACCTCGCCGCGCGAGAGCACGGCCGCGGGGTGCTCGCCGGCCTCGGCGGTCATGATCACGCGGAAGCGGGCGATGTCCTCGCGGAAGAGCTCGAGCGCGCCCTCGCGCACCCAGCCGTCGCCGAAGTGCACGCGGGGCCGGTGCTGCCGGACGTCGCGGTCGGTCGGGCGCGTGTCGATCGAGCTCTCGAAGAGCGCGATCCGCGTCTCGTGCCAGAGCCGCTGGCCGAGGAGCAGCGGCGAGTTGACGGCGACGGCGAGGACGGGGGCGGTCACCACCTGGGCCAGGTTGTAGAGCGGCGCGAACTCCCGCGCGCCGACCTGGAGGTGGACCTGGAAGCTCGTGTTGCACGCCTCGAGCAGGATGTTGTCGTGCGTCATCTCGAGCTCGTCGAGCCCGTGGATCGACACGCGGAAATCGCCCTGGCGGAGCTGGAGGAGCGCGCGGTTGAGCTCGTTGTAGCGCGGCGACGGCGTGAGGTTCTCGAGGCGGAGATCGCCGGCGCGCAGGGTGGGGAGGATGCCCGCGAGCAGGACCTCGGCGCCGAGGGCGCGCGCGGCCTCGGCGGCCCGGCCGACGACGTCGGAGAGCTCGGCCTCGAGCCGCCGGAGGCAGTCGCCGCCGAACGGCAGCGGGCAGAGGTTCGCCTCCAGGTTGAAGCGGGCGAGCTCGGTGGTGAGCCGGCGGTCGGCCGCCCGCTCGAGCACCTCGGGCGCGAGCGGCGCGGGCCGGAGCGCGCGGTCGACAAGGAACATCTCCTGCTCGGCGCCGATGCGGCGCACGCCCGACTCGATGCGGTCGTCGCGGAGGATCTGCTCGAGCGCCTCCACGTCGTCGAGCAGCGCCCGCATGAAGGCCTGAAGCTGCTCCTCGTTCACCTGCTCGGAGACCTGATGCTCGCCCATCGCCGACCCACCCGCCTTTCGCCCGCGCGCGCTCCCTGTCCGCGCAGCGTACGACGGGCGGCGGGGGGCGCGCTCAGAACCTGTGGCCGACGGCGAGCCGCAGCGTGGCGATTTTGTCCTCGGCGAGGCCGAACCCGAGCGACGGGTCGAGCGCCACGAGCAGCCCCGCCCGGCCGTAGAAATTGGACTTCGCCGGCGCGTAGAGGGCGAACGGCTCGAACGCGAGCTGCGCCATGTCCTCCTGCGTGAGCGTCAGCGCCGCCTGCAGCCGCAGCCCGCCGCCGAACGAGCCCCTGGTGCGCAGCTCGAGCTCGGTGCCCTGCTCGAGCACGAGCTCGGCGTCGCCCCCGGCGGTCGGGAGGGCGAGCATGACCGCTGTCTCGGCGCGGCAGATGAGCCGCGTGGCGACCTCGGCCTCGACGCCGCCGCGGACCCTCAGGGGAAAATGCTGGGGGATGAGCCGGTGCAGGTCGAAGAAGGCGCGCGCCGGGAGCGTCGCCTGGAGCGTGGCGCGCGCGTCGGCGTTGGGGTCGCTGAGGACGGGGAGCGAGAGCGAGCCGCCGCCGAAGACGGCGAGCTTGCGCGAGAGGGCGCGCGCGTAGTGGACGCCGAGCGTGGGGTTGCCGAAGAGGAGGCTGCCGGCGCTGCTGCTCTCGTCGACGCCGAGCCGCGTCGACCGGAACGAGGCGGAGACGCTGCCGTAGGCGAGCGGGAGCTCCGCGTCGAGGTGGAGCCGGCCGCGCCACGCGAGCTGACCGACGAGCGCGAAGCTCAGGCCGAAGGTGCTCACCTCGGCGTCGACGTCGTCCATCGACCAGTCGGCCGACTTGCTCAGGACGTCGATCTCGAGCTCCGCGCGGGAGCCCTGGGATTTGACCCAACCGTTCTTCTCTGCCGGGGCGGCCGACGGCGCCGCGAGCCACAGCGAGAGCAGGACGGCGGAGGAGAGCAGCGGTTTCGCGTTCAATCAGGCCCGGCTGCGATGACTAACACGCCTCGGCCCCTCTGTGGCCGCCGAACGGCGCCGTCCGCGGCCGCGAGATGGCATATCGGCCGAGGTGCGAGGGGGATGAAGGGAGATGTCGTGGCGCGCTGGGGGCGGCGCGCGCGCCCGGCGGATGCCCTGCGCGGGGAGGCGCTCTACGACCTGCGCGGGGCAGGCCGGCTCGATCCGGACGCGGGCGCCCCCTGCTTGGCGGAGCCGGCGGGGGCCGACGCAGGCGCCTCCTCCTCGTCGCTGTCGTCGTCCTCGTCGCCGTCGTCGTCGTCCTCTTCCTCGTCGTCGGCGTCGTCCTCGTCGTCCTCCCCCTCGCTGTCGCCCTCGAAGAGAAGGGAAGGCGCGCCATCGCTGCCGTGCTCCGCGAAGATCGCGTCGGCGGCGATCACGAGCTCCTCCAGGCGCTCCGCGTCGACGGGGCCGTACGCCGCGAGCGCCATGACGCGGTCCTGCACGAACAGCCACGCGTCAGGGAAGTCGCGCAGCGCATCGCGGACGCGCGTCGAGAGCCACCGGCCGATGGCCTTCGCCTCCGCCCCCTCGACAAGGAATTGCTCCATGAACTCCGGGTCCTTCTTGAACTGGATGCCCGTGTTCGGGACGCGGCTGCCGTCGACGATGGGCAGCGGGCACACGGTGAGCCGGGGCGCGGGCTTGGCGAGCTTGGCGAGGACGACCTGGTACTCGCTGCCGTTCTTCGCGTCCGGCCCGACGACGGCGACAAAGGCGAGCTTCGGGACGAGCTCGTAGCGGGCGATGACGCTGCCGCCGCCCGTCTCCTGCAGCATCCGCTCGAGGCTGGACGGCGCGGAGCGCACCGGGCGCGGGCCGGCGACCTCGGCGGTCGTCTTCCGGCCGTGCGCCCCGGACCGGCGCGCGGCCGGCTTCGGGGTCATCAGCGCGCGCCACCGCACGAGCTCGGCGTCGCGCCGCGACTCGTGCCGACCGCGCAAGCCGGTCAGGTACCAGACGACGAGCAACGCGAGGGGACCTACGTACCAGAGCCAGGGCATGGGGCGGCGATGCTAGCAAACCTTGCGCGTCGGCGGTGGGGTCGCGCGGCTCGATGGTGGGGTCGCGCGCATCGGCGGGGCGGCG
>NZ_JEMA01000441.1 GCF_001589285.1 Sorangium cellulosum
ACGAAGGTGGAGCTGGTCCACGAGTCCCTGATCGACAGGTGGCCCAGGCTCGGGCAGTGGCTCGCCGAGAGCGAGCAAGACGCGCAGTTCCTGGCCCGGCTGCGGGCCGCGGCCCAGCAATGGGAGGCGAGCGGCCAGGCCGAGGGGCTGCTCTGGCGCGATCGCGCCGCGGAGGACGCCCGGCAATGGCGTGAGCGCCGGCGCGCCGAGCAGGGAGCCGCCTTTCGCGTCGGGCTCGGCGACCGCGAGGAGCGGTACATGCTGGCCGTCGTGGCCCTCCACGAGCGAGCGCGGCGCCTGCGGCGGCGGCTCACCGTGGGCGTCATCGCCGCGCTCTGCGCTGTCGCGCTCGTCGTGTCGGGTCTGGCGATCCGCGCCAGCCAGCAGGCCACGCGCGCCAGTCAGCAGGCCACGCGCGCCGACGAGGAGGCGACGCGCGCGCAGGCCGAGGCCCGGGAGGCGCGCAACGCCACCCGCATGGCCACGGCCCGCGAGATGCAAGCCGATCCCACGACCGAGCTTTCGATCGTGCGCGAGGTCGAGCCACCCAACCTGCCGCGAGGGTGGGCCACCCTGGCGCGGTCGGCGTTGAACAGCGGTGTTTCGCGCGCTGTGCTCAGCCATCCGGATCTCGTCATGCAGGCGGGCTATAGCCCAGACGGCAAGCGCATCGTCACTGCGTGCGCGGACGCGACCGCGCGGGTGTGGAACGCCGACGGTACGGGCGAGCCCGTGGTCCTCCGCGGCCACGGCGATCGGGTCAGTTCGGCGGCCTTCAGCCCCGACGGCAAGCGCATCGTCACCGCATCGTCTGACAAGACCGCGCGGGTGTGGAACGCCGACGGTACGGGCGAGCCCGTGGTCCTCCGCGGCCACCAGAAGGCGGTCCGGTGGGCGACGTTCAGCCCCGATGGAAAGCGCATCGCCACCGCGTCCTATGACAGGACCGTGCGCGTCTGGAGCGCCGATGGCAGCGGCGAGCCTGTGGTGCTCCGCGGCCACGAGGAGGTGCCCTACTCGGCGGCGTTCAGCCCCGATGGAAAGCGCATTGTGACTGCGTCCTATGACCGGACCGCGCGGGTCTGGAACGCTGACGGCACGGGCGAGCCCATGATCCTTCGCGGTCACAAGGACGCGCTCTACTCGGCGGCGTTCAGCCCCGATGGAAAGCGCATTGTGACTGCGTCCTGGGACCGAACCGCGCGGATCTGGAATGCCGACGGCACGGGCGAGCCCATGGTCCTCCGCGGCCACGAGGACGGGCTCTACTCAGCAGCGTTCAGCCCCGATGGCAAGCGCATTGCCACTGCGTCCTGGGACCGAACCGCGCGGATCTGGAATGCCGACGGCACGGGCGAGCCCATGATCCTTCGCGGTCACGAGGACGGCGTGTGTTCGGCGGCGTTCAGCCCCGATGGCAAGCGCATCGTCACCGCGTCCTACGACAGGACCGCCCGGACCTGGGATGTCGGTGGCACGGGCGAGCCCATGATCCTTCGCGGTCACGAGGGCATGGTGTATTCGGCGGCGTTCAGCCCCGATGGCAAGCGCATCGTCACCGCGTCCTACGACAGGACCGCGCGGGTGTGGAGCGCCGACGGCACGGGTGAGCCCGTGGTCCTCCGCGGTCACGTGGATGAGGTCCATTCGGCGGCGTTCAGCCCCGATGGCGAGCGCATCGTCACCGCGTCCGACGACAGGACCGCGCGGGTGTGGAGCGCCGATGGCAAGGGCAGGCCTCTGGTCCTCCGCGGTCACGAGGAGGCGGTCACTTCGGCGGCCTTCAGCCCAGATGGCAAGCGCATCGTCACCGCGTCCCGGGACAGGACCGCGCGGGTCTGGAACGCCGACGGCAAGAGCACGCCGCTGGTCCTTCGAGGGCACGAGGAGGCGGTCGAGTCAGCGGCGTTCAGCCCCGACGGCAAGCGCATCGTCACAACGTNAGAGCACGCCGCTGGTCCTTCGAGGGCACGAGGAGGCGGTCGAGTCAGCGGCGTTCAGCCCCGACGG
>NZ_JEMA01000442.1:0-113 GCF_001589285.1 Sorangium cellulosum
CCTCGCCTGGCGGCGGCGCCGGCTGCCCCGCGCACGGGCGCTCGGGGGAGCATGGCGCCTCCGCCGGCGTGGCGGGCTCTCGCTGCGGGGCCGGCGCTGCCTGCGGCGGCGGG
>NZ_JEMA01000442.1:165-28237 GCF_001589285.1 Sorangium cellulosum
CGAGCTGCACGGCGATCGACAGGGCCGCCGTCGAGACCAGCGTCTTGCAGTCGCCGCGGGTCCTGTAGCCGTCGGCCCAGAGCACAAGGCCGCGGCGATCGCGGAGGTAGATCGACGCGATGAGCTCGCCCTGCCCTTGTTCTATCGACACCGCCACCGTGAGCGGAGCCTCCGCATCGAAGGGGTCGAAGTCCATGCGCCGGACGGTCTCCGCGCGCAGGAACCGCGCGTCGGGGCAGCGCTCGGTGCCCGGGCCTCGCGTGAGCTCGATCCGCGCGCGGGCCCGGCGCGGTCCAGAATCGGCCCGGACCGGCGCGGCCGCGAGCTGCGCGGCGAGGGCCGCGGCCATCGAAGCGAACGCTGCGCGCCGTGTTTGCTTTCCCCATCGCGCGGGAGGCGACGCGACGCGCGCGTGAAGCGGCGGCTCTGCGCTCATGGCCGCTCGTGCCCCGCCGTGACGCCGGTCGTCGTTACCGGCAGCGCCTCCGCCCTCGATCGAAGCCGCTCGCGCAGCAACGTCAGCCGGCTCCGTGGAAACCGCCGCGCGTGCGCATCGAGGTGCTCGAGGGCGGCGCCGCGCTCGCCATGCAACAGCGCCTCCTTGGCCGCATCGAGCAGCGCGAGCTCCTCGTCGAGCCGCTCCTGGCCCTGGTCCGGGGGCGCCGGGGCGCGCCTCGAGGCGGCTGGCTCGCGCTGGCCTGGCCCATCGTTCGCCCGTGCCGCGGGCGCTCGGGGGCCCTGGGCGTCGTCGGAGCGCGCGGCGTCGCCGGAGCGCGGCGCCTCACCGAGAACGCCCGCGGAGCGCGGCTCCGGCGTCCGGGCCGGATGTGCGCTCCGCGCGACCAGGAGCGGCCCCGCGACCGCCTCGAGGTGGCGAGCCCAGGTCACCGGTGCTGGAGCGAGCGCCGTCGCCAGGAGCACGCCGCCGGCGATGCCTGCCGCACCCCACCCGAGCGCCGGGCGAACGGCCCGGGCGAACGGGCGCGCCAGGCGCGCGAGCCGCGCTCGCCACCGTGCCCCCTCGAGGCGCGCGCGGGGGCTCGGCGCGGCCGGGGCGCTCGCGGGCACGATCGCCTCGGAGAGCGCACGCAACGAGGTCGCGGAGAACAGCGGGAGCACGAGGAAGCTGGACCGGAGCGCCCGTTTCTCCTCGGGGCGCAGCCGCTTCTCGGCGGCGCGGTAGTCCCGGCGCGCGAGGCGCAGCCGGCTCGCGGCGGTGTTCTCGTTGATCTCCAGGGCGCGCGCGATCTCGCGCACGGGGACATCGTACGCGTCGGCCAGGACGAGGACGGCGCGGCGCTCGGGCGCGACCTCCGACAGGAGGCGGACCGCGAGCGCGAGCCGCTCCTTCGCGGCGAGGTGATGCTCGCTGCTCGGCGCGACGTCTTCCCGCTGGAAGCTGGCGGCGTCGGCGAGCCCCACCGGCACCTCGCGGCGCCGGTAGGCGCGCTCGAGGTGATGGCGGACCTGCCGCCAGGCAATTCCGAAGAGCCACGAGGCCTCCGCTCGCCAGTGCTCGCCGAGGCGCTCCGGTCGAGCTGGATCGAGCATGCCCGCGGGGATGCCGCCCAGGCGGGGAGGTGTGTCGCTCGGTCCGCTGTCCGCGGCGACGGCGGCATGCCCAGGCGCCACGGCGATTCGCAGGGTGTCTGGCGAGCCCAGCAGGGCCGCGGCGCGCGCGCTGCCAGGGCGCATGGGGTCGTACCGGGGGAAGCTGCGGTAGGCGCCCAGCAGGACGTCCTGGCACAGGTCGTCGAGGTCGTCCTCGGCGACGCCGAGGAACCGGAGCATGCCAGGGAGGATATGAACGGCGGTTGTGTGCATGGAGGTCCAGGCGCCGTGCTGGAGCGGGGCGGCCGGTGGATGAGAAGGGCTCATACCCAGAGTTACGGGGCGCCTCCCGCGGCCGTCACAGAATCGGGCCGGGCCGAGGCGCCTCCGATCCGAGGCGCGCCCCCTCCGACCCGATGCGCCCCCCCGTTCGACCCGATGCGATGCCAGCTCGGACGAGGGGCGCCGGCGCCGGCGCTCAATCCCCCGGCTGGATGGCGACGGAGTATCCGCCGTCGGCCATCACGATGGAGCCGACCATGAAGCTCGCCTTGTCGGACGAAAGGAACGCGACGACCTCGGCGATCTCCTCGGGCGCGGCCGCGCGACGGATGGGGGCGCCTTTGCCGTGATCGCGCAAGAACTCGCGGCCGTCGGGCCGGATGTCGTTGAGCAGGTTCGTGACCACGTCGCCCGACCCGACGGCGTTGACGCGGACGCCATGGTCAATGGCCTCCAGGGCCAGGACCCGCGTCAGCTGCGCCAGCGCGCCCTTCGACGCCGCATAGGCCGCGATCTGCGGGAACCCGAAGCTCATGTTCTCCTCCCGAGAGCGTTGTGGGTGTGCTCTCCAGCCTCTCCTGGTAACCGTCCAGGAAGATCGCAAGCCCCCGGCTACCGCGGCTTCGGATGGGCATCGCCAGCGCCGCCATCGTAGTTCTTGAAATCGAACGGCAGCGTCAGCGCTCCGAAGTCCGGGATGCTGCCGATGGGGGCGGTCTGCCCCTCGTCCGTCGTTTCGTCGGGCTTTGCGCTCTGCTCCAGCGCGATGTCCTGATTGCGAACCACATAGGCGCGCAGGCCGCCCTCGTACGCGGCGATGCCGCCCACCAGATCATCCTTGTGCATGGCGAGCTCACCGGCCAGAACGTAAGCGCCGACCATCGCGACCGAGGTGGCCTGCCCCGTACCCAGAGAGACAGCGTAGCCAGCATCGCCGACCAACACGATCCGCCCCCGTGACCAGCTGCTCATGCGGACCTGGCTCAGCGAGTAGAAGTGGAAGTCGGTCGCGCGCAGCATGTGCTCCACGATCTGCGGAATCACCCAGCCTGCGCCCGCGACGCGGTCGGCGATCAACCGCTTCTGCGCGTCGATGTCGCGGAAGTCGTGGTTGATCTTCTTCGGCGCGTTGAAGCCGAGATACGTCCTCGCGTCGACGTCCTTCCGCAGGCCCATGACCAGCGCGCCGACGGAGTCCGGCTGCTGGTACATGACCTGCCAGCGCTCGAGACCGAGGAAGTTCGGCATGCCGAACGTCGCAATGTGCAGGTCGCCGAAGGCGCGGACGAACTGCTCATCAGGGCCGAAGGCGATCCTCCGCACCCCCGAGCCCAATCCGTCGGCGCCAACCACCAGCTCAAAGCGGCGAGGCGCAGCCGTGACGAACGTGACGTCGACGCCCGACCCGTCCTGGGTCAGCGACGCGATGGAATCGGCGAAGAGGTACTCGACCTGGGTGCCCACGGCCTCGTGAAGCACGTGACACAGGTCGTCGCGCAAGATCTCGACATCGGGGCTGTCGAGCCGGCCGCCCGTCAACGTGCTCTCCGTGCTCCGAAAGATCTCCTGACCGGCCGAGTCGACAACGGAGATGCCCGTCAGCCTCGTGCTTCGATCGCGGAGCGTGGCGAGGATGCCCATCCGCTCCGCGACCTCCAGGGCCGGCCCCCGAACGTCGAGCGCGTGACCGCCCGGGCGTAGATGCGGCGCACGCTCGACCACCGTGACCGCGAAGCCGTGGCGGGCGAGCCAAAAGGCGACGGTGAGACCGGAGACGCTGGCGCCGGAGACCAGCACCCGGGAGGCGGGACGCTTCGGGATTGTCGTGCTCATGGGAAGCACGGTACGTTTCTCGAACCGAGCCGTCCAAGACATCGATTGCAAGACTATGATGCCTCCAGGGTAACGGTTGACACCATGGAACTCCGACACCTCCGCTACTTCGTCACGATCGCCGAGGAGCAGAGCTTCCGCCGAGCCGCCACCAGGCTCCACGTCTCGCAGTCTCCATTGAGTCGGCAGATGAAGGACCTCGAGGAGGAGATGGGCGTTGAGCTCTTCGCGCCCGAGGGGCGCGGGATCAAGCTCACGGCCGCCGGGAAGTCCTTCGCGGAGAGAGCCAGGAGCATCCTCGCGAGCGTCGACGCGGCCGTCGACGAAGCCAGGGGAATCGCCGAAGGCAGGCTCGGAACCGTGGTCATCGGCTTCGAGACGGGCACGACCTTCATGGGCTCGTTCCTGTCCCTCGTCGCGGCGTTTCGTCGGCGAGCGCCCCGCGTCGGCCTCGAGCTCGTCCCCATGAGCAGCCTGGAGCAGTGGACGGCGCTGCGGCAGGGGACAATCGCCTTCGGCCATGGCGCCTACGCGCCCGATGACGACGCCCTCGGTCACCTCGAGATGACCCGCGATCGGCTCGGGCTGCTCCTCTCCCCTGAGCATCGACTCGCACGGCTCAAGAAGATCCGGCTTCGAGACCTCGAGAGCGAGCGCCTGCTACTCCAGCCGCGTCAGCTCTATCCGAGGCTCCACGCGGACATCATCACCGCGGGGCGCGCGCAGGGCGTGACGCTGCACGTGACGGCGGAGGTGCTCGATCTGGAGGCGCTCCTGGCGCTGGTCGTGATCGGCGACGCGGTCACCTTCCTGTCGGAGAAGTTCTGGGAGCTGGCTTCGCAGACCTCGTTGCTGTGGCGGCCCGTCGAAGATCTCCGCATCGATCTGAGCGAGGTCGTCACATGGCGCGCGGAGGACGACGGCGCGCCCGTGGTGCGAGCGCTGATCGAGAGCGCGCGAGAGGTGAGCCCGCTCCCGCAGCACGCCGCAGGCCGCGCGCGCTCCCCCAAGGCCGCCTGGCGAAAGCGCGACGAGCGCTGAGGCGTCTTCCCGGGCGGTCACGAGAGCGACGATAGTCCGGCGCCGGCCCGCTTCCACAGAACCGGCGAGCCGGAGAACCGCTTCTTCGCTGTGCCCAGGGGACCGGTGGCATGATAGCCTGTGCCGGTGCGAGACCCAGCCGCCACGGGCCGGACCGATACAGCGTCGCTCGTCGTCGCAGCTCAGCCGGACGCCGTCTACCGTGCCTTCGCCCACCCCGACGCGCTCATGGCGTGGCTTCCGCCTGACAGCATGACCGGTCGCGTCCTCGACTACGACTTCCGCGACGGCGGTCGCTACAGCATCGAGCTGACCTACGATAACGCAGCGCCCGACGGCGTGGGCAAGACCACCGGGAGGACCGACGTCAGCGCCGGGCGCTTCCTCTCGCTGGAGCCGGGCAAGCGCATCGTCCAGTCGGTCGCGTTCGAGTCGTCGGACGCTTCGTTCGCTGGCGAGATGGTGATGACGTGGTCGTTCGAGGCGCTGCCCGCAGGGACCCGCATCACCATCACCGCGGAGAACGTCCCGCCCGGCATCAGCCAGGCCGACCACGACGCCGGCCTTCGAGCGTCCCTGGAGAACCTCGCGCGCTACCTGAGCGGAGGCTCGCGCGGCATCGAGGATCTCAGCGAGAAATAACGGGCCGAACGCTTCGAGGACATGGGTCGATGACCCGACTCACGGCTCGCCGCCCTGCGCACCCTGCTCCTTGACCACGCTGATCTCCCCGTCCGCCTCGAGGCAGGCAGAGCGCACCGTGGTGATGTCCGTGATCCCGATGACGAGGGCGAGATAGACGAGCGTCGTGCGCAGGGCGATCTCCCAGAGGGGCCTGGAAAAACCAAGGAACCCTTCCATGGGCGTCCTCCCGCCGGTACGACAACGCGCGTCAGCGCGCGGAATGGAGGCGTCGAAACAGCTCGCGAACCTCCTCCGCGAAGCTCTCGATGGGACCTTCCACGGGCAGTCCCGGAACGACATCGCGGATCGGCAGGCACCGGACCGGAGGAGCCGGGAGGCCCAACTCGGCGAGCCAGCCGGCCAGTTGTGCCGAAGAGCTCGCGTACACGATGCGGCCGAGCCGGATCCAGCCATGGGCCGCGGCGCACATGGGACAGTGCTCGGTCGAGGTGAAGACCGTCGCCGCGGCTCGCTCGTCGGGGGCGAGGTTCGCAGCCGCCCAGCGCGCCAGCGCGAGCTCCGGATGGCAGGTCGGATCGCCGCCGCCCACGCGGTTGTGATCCTCGGCGAGGACAGTCCCATCCGCGGCGACCAGAACGGAGCCGAACGGCTCGTTGCCAGTCTCCAGCGCCAGCGTCGCGAGCTCGACGCAGCGGTGCAGGTGCCTCATCTCGGTATGGCTCGGCATGGTCGTCTCCTTCGGGGCACGAGAGTACTGCTTCGTTCGCGCTGGAGGGGCCCTCGCAAGAAAGGGGCCGCTCACCATCAAGCAAGCGCGGCCAGGCGGCCCGCCATGTACCGCGCGGGCGGCGTCCCGAGCGCCTTGCGAAACATGGTAACGAAGCTGCTCGCGCTCTCGTAGCCGAGATCCACCGCCACGCTCTGCACGGCCGCGCCGCGGGAGAGCTTCTGGATGGCGAGGATGATGTGGAGCTGCTGGCGCCAGCGGCCGAAGCTCAAGCCCGTCTCCTCGACAAGGAGACGGTTCAATGTGCGCTCGCTGACGCCGATTCGCTTCGCCCACGTCCTCGTCGTCACGCCGATCGCCGGATCGGCGGTCATCGCGTCCACCAGACGGCGGAGCCGCGGATCGGTCGGCATCGGCAGGCGGTGCTTCTCGATCGAGACAGTCGCGAGCTCGTCGAGGAGCACGCTCACCAGGCGCGCGTCCGGTCCCTCGAGATCGTAGAGCGCGGGACGCGTCGCCAGGCGCAACAAGAGCTCGCGGAAGAGCGGCGTCACCGACACAGCGCAGCAATCCCGCGGGAGGCCCGGCGCCGCGTCGGGCTCGACGAAGACGCCGTAGCCCTCGAGCGGCGCGCGCGCGCGGATCCGATGCGTCACCGACGCGGGGATCCACAGCGCCGATCGCGGCGGCACGATCCAGAGGGCGCTCGACGCCTCGCAGATCATCTCTCCGCGCACCAGGTACACGAGCTGCGATTCGCGGTGCGCGTGAGGCTCGCTCTCGAGCCCGCCGCTCGCCATGTTGAGCCCGATCGCGTTCACCGGCCGCGGGACCGCTGTCTTCCAGCGCCCACGCGCCGCGAGCGCAAAGCGGCTCGCGAGCGACTCGAACGACGCCATCGCGCCACCGGGCTCGTTCGCCACCTGGACGTCTCCGCGGATCGTCCAGCCCGTCGGATGCGCAATCCGCGTCGCCCTCGAGCTCCGCCGCCTCGCTGCCATGACCGTTTTGATAAACAAATTGTCCTGATTGCGCAATGCGGTCAACGGCGCCGGCCGCTAGGTTCACCTCCGCGCTCCCGCCTTCCACCGCTTCGCCGGTGTTCAGCGCTGGGGGCAATGCCTGTGAGGAGGGCAAACGAATGCTCCGAGAATCTGTGTCGTTGACCGGAGGCCGATCATGAAGCCCGATCCCCTCGCCGTCCTGCCCGATGGGCGGGTGCGCGCCGTGCTGCGGCGCCTCCACGACGAGGCCGACCGGCAGGTGCCGGGCGTCCTCCTCCACTTCCTGCCGCGGCTGCCGCGGATGCTCCTCGGCCGCCGCGTCGACGCCCCGGGCACGGAGCTCGACTTCGCCGACAAGTACCTCGCGCTCGGGCGCGATCAGGGCGCCTTCTGCTACCTCACGGCGCGGGCGCTCCGCGCCAGGACGATCGTCGAGTTCGGCACGTCCTTCGGCGTCTCGACGCTGTGGCTGGCGGCGGCTGTGCGCGACAACGGCGGCGGGCGCGTCATCGGCACCGAGCTCGTGCCGGAGAAGGCGCGGCGCGCGCAGGCGAACCTCGAGGAGGCGGGGCTCGCGTCCTTCGCCGAGATCCGCGTGGGGGACGCGACGGAGACGCTGCAGGCGGACCTCGGCGAGGTGGACTTCATGCTCAACGACGGGATGCCCCTGCGGGCCCTCGACGTGCTGAAGCTCGTCGCCCCGGCCCTGCGCCCGGGCGCGGTGGTGGTGACCGACAACGTCGGCTTCTTCAAGGCCGACTACAGCGACTACGTCGCCTACGTGCGCGATCCGCGCCACGGCTTCGCGTCGATGACGGTGCCCTTCCGCTCGGGCACCGAGTACTCGGTCCGGCAGCCGGCGCGCCCGGGCTGACCGGGGACCCGCGGCAGGCAGGGGCCCGGGTCATGGACGGCGCTCACGTCGACCGAGCCAGCGCCACCGCGTCGGGACCGGCCGGGAAACGGAGCTGCCCCGAGGCGTCGTTCGCGGCGCGCCACACCACCTCGGCCACGTCGGACGCTTGCGTCACCGCAGACGGCTGCCCGAGAGAGGCGAAGATGCGCTGCGCGAAGGGCGCGTACGCCTCGGGGATCAGCCCCTGCATGCGGGCCCCCCCGTTGCTCGTGAAGCTCGTGCTCGGGCCATAGCCCGGCTGAACCAGCTTCACCCGCACATTGAACTCCTCGAGCTCGAACGCGAGCGACGCGGTGAACCCTTCGATGGCCGTCTTGCTCGCCGTGTACACGGCCACCAGCGGCATGGGCGCCAGCGTCGCGCTCGAGGTCACGTTCACGATCACCCCCGACCTGCGCGCGCGGAACCCGGGCAGCGCGGCCTGCGTCATCGCCATCACGCCGAAGGTGTTGGTCTCGAACACCTCGCGCACCGTGGTCATCGGCGTGACCTCGAAGGCGCCCATGAGCCCGATACCCGCGTTGTTGACGAGCACGTCGATGGGCCCGCTCGCCTCGAGCGCGGCCGCGATGCTCTCGGGCCTCGTCACGTCGAGCGCCACGACGCGCAGCCGGTCCGAGCGGGGCAGGACGTCCTCGCGCGGCGTTCGCATGGCGGCGATCACGGTCCAGCCCTGCGCGTGGAAGTGGCGCGCTGTCTCGAGGCCATAGCCCGAGGAGCAACCAGTAATGAGCACGGTCTTCATCGCGTTCCTCCGTTGTGAAGCTCGCCGTCGGCGGGCAGCTCGTCGCCGCGATGCGCGCGGCGTTCATGAGAGGAACCTAGCGACAGCGCGATGGACTATCTATCATTGGTAGTCCACATTTTGTTTGCTACAGTCCAGGGATGAGCGACCCGCTCTCGGAGGTCATCGCGCTGCTCCAGCCGCGCGCCGTGTTCTCGAAGCGCATCAGCGGCGCCGGCCGCTGGGGGGTTCGCTACTCGGACTTCGGCCAGCCGAGCTTCTGCGCCGTGCTGGAGGGGAGCTGTCGCCTCGCCGTCGACGGCGAGCGCGCCGTGACGCTCGAGGCGGGCGACTTCGTGCTCCTGCCGGCGACGCCGGGCTTCACCCTGTCGGGCTTCGAGCCGGTGAGGCCAGAGCGCATCGACCCGAAGGTGACGCCCGCGCCGACGGATGAAGTCCGCCACGGCACGCGCGGTGGACGCCCCGACGTGCGGCTGCTCGGCGGCTATTTCGTCTTCGATTCGCCCGACGCGGCCCTCCTGGCGTCGCTGCTGCCGGCGCTCGTGCACGTGCGCGGCGTCGAGCGGCTCTCGGTGCTGGTGCGGCTCGTCGGAGGTGAATCGAAGGAGCAGAGAGCGGGGCGCGACCTCGTGCTCACGCGGCTCGTGGAGGTGCTGCTCATCGAGGCGCTGCGGCTCGCACCGGGGGACGACGCGCCCCCGGGGCTCCTGCGCGGGCTGGCCGACGCGCGGCTCGCGCCGGCGATACGCAAGATGCACGGTCAGCTCGAGCGTCCGTGGACGGTGGCCGAGCTCGCGAAGACAGCGGCCCTCTCGCGCTCGGCGTTCTTCGATCGCTTCAACCGCGCCGTGGGCCTGCCGCCGATGGAGTACCTGCTCGCCTGGCGCATGGCCGTCGCGAGGGATCTGCTCCGCCGCCACGACGTCGGGATCGCCGAGGTCGCCGAGCGCGTCGGCTACGGCTCGGCGAGCACCTTCAGCACCGCGTTCAGCCGGCACGTGGGCCAGCCTCCGGGCCGCTACGCGCGCGCGGGCTAGCCAGCGCGACGGCGAGGGCGAGGGCGAGCCGACGCGCGACGGGAGGGGCTCCTGCGTCGTGCTGCCACGCCGCTCGCGGCCCGGGAAGCGGATGGGGGAGGGCGCTCGCGCGTCGTCCGATCCGCGCGCTTGACAACCCATAAGCGTTGGCTTATGCGTTGGACATGCAGCGCGCGGCCGCGGCCGAAGACAAGATCTTCCAGGCGCTGGCGGACCCCAGCCGCCGGGCGATCTTCGAGTCGCTCACGCGCGGCGAAGCTGCGGTGAAGGACCTCACGGCGCGCTTCGACATCTCGCAGCCGGCTGTCTCGCAGCACCTCGCCGCCCTGAAAGACGCCGGCCTGGTGAACGGCCGGCGCGAGGGGCGCTGCGTCTACTACAGGGTGGAGCCGCGCGGGATGAAGCCGCTCATCGACTGGATAGCGCACTACCGCGCCTTCTGGACGGAGCACGTCGATCGTCTTGAACGACTGCTGGAGAAAATGGACAGATGACATGAGCGCGAACATGACCTCCTCGAACCAACACCCCGCAGACAGCCACGACCTGATCCGCGTCCAGGGCGCCCGGGAGAACAACCTGAAGGACGTCAGCGTCGAGCTCCCCAAGCGGCGGCTGACAGTGTTCACCGGCGTCTCGGGATCCGGCAAGTCGTCGCTTGTGTTCGGAACCATCGCGGCGGAGTCGCAGCGGCTGATCAACGAGACCTACAGCGCGTTCGTGCAGGGGTTCATGCCGACGCTGGCCCGGCCCGAGGTCGACCTCCTGCAAGGGCTGACCACGGCGATCATCATCGACCAGGAGCGGCTGGTCGGCAATCCTCGCTCCACTGTCGGCACGGTGACCGACGCGAACGCGATGCTCCGCGTGCTGTGGAGCCGCCTCGGCAAGCCGCACATCGGCGGGCCCGGGGCCTTCGCCTTCAACGTCCCATCCGTCCGCGCGGCCGGGTCGATCACGGTCGAGAAGGGGGGGAAGAAGGCCGAGAAGGTCGTCTTCAACCGCACCGGCGGCATGTGCCCGCGATGCGAGGGCATGGGGTCGGTCAGCGACATCGACCTCAAGCAACTGTACGACGAGAGCAAGTCGATCAACGAGGGGGCGATCACGATCCCCGGCTACAGCATGGATGGCTGGTTCGGCCGCATCTTCAACGGCTGCGGCTTCTTCGACGCGGACAAGCCGATCCGTAAGTTCACCAAGAAGGAGCTCCACGACCTGCTCCACAAGGAGCCGACCAAGATCAAGATCGACGGCATCAACCTGACCTACGAGGGGCTGATCCCGAAGATCCAGAAGTCGATGCTGTCCAGGGACCTCGACTCGCTGCAGCCGCACGTCCGAGCGTTCGTGGAGCGCGCCGCCACGTTCAGCACCTGTCCCGAGTGCGACGGCACCCGGCTCAGCGAGGCCGCCCGGTCGTCCAAGATCAAGAAGATCAACATCGCCGAAGCCTGCGCGATGCAGATCAGCGAGCTGGCCGGGTGGGTGCGCGATCTGAACGAGCCGTCCGTCGCGCCGCTGCTCACCGCGCTGCGGCATGCGCTCGACTCGTTCGTGGAGATCGGCCTCGGCTACCTCAGCCTCGACCGGCCGACAGGCACGCTGTCGGGCGGTGAGGCGCAGCGCACCAAGATGGTCCGCCACCTCGGGTCGTCGCTCACCGACGTGACCTACGTCTTCGACGAGCCGACTGTCGGTCTGCACCCGCACGACATCCAGCGGATGAACGATCTGCTGCTGCGGCTGCGCGACAAGGGCAACACGGTCCTCGTGGTCGAGCACAAGCCGGAGGTGATCGCGATCGCCGATCACGTGGTCGACCTCGGCCCAGGCGCCGGCACCGGCGGCGGCGAGGTCGTCTTCGAGGGCACCGTGGATGGGCTGCGGAAGAGCGGCACGCTCACCGGGCGTCACCTGAGCGACAGGGTCTCCCTGAAGCCGTCGCTGCGGAAGCCGTCGGGTGTGATGAAGGTGCGCGGCGCCCGCGCGCACAACCTGAAGAACGTCGACGTCGACATCCCGCTCGGCGTGCTGGTGGTGGTGACAGGCGTGGCCGGGTCGGGCAAGAGCTCCCTGATCCGTGGCTCGGTGTCGAACCGGGACGGGGTTGTGTCGGTCGACCAGACCCCGATCCGTGGCTCGCGGCGGAGCAACCCGGCGACGTACACCGATCTGCTGGAGCCGATCCGCAAGGCGTTCGCGAAGGAGAACGGCGTCAAGCCCGCCCTGTTCAGCGCCAACTCCGAGGGCGCCTGTCCGACATGCAACGGCGCCGGGGTGATCTACACCGATCTCGCGATGATGGCCGGCGTCACCACGGTCTGCGAGGACTGCGAGGGCCGGCGGTTCCAGGCGTCGGTCCTGAAATACAGGCTCGGCAAGCTCAACATCGCCGAGGTGCTCGATCTGTCTGTCCAGGAAGCGGTCGGCTTCTTCGGCGCCGGCGAGGCGCGTACGCCGGCCGCGCACGCGATCCTGCAGCGCATGGCCGATGTGGGGCTCGGCTACCTGCGGCTCGGCCAGCCGCTCACCACGCTGTCCGGTGGCGAGCGGCAGCGGCTCAAGCTGGCGACGCACATGGGGGCCGACGGCGGCGTCTACGTGCTCGACGAGCCGACCACCGGGCTGCACCTGGCCGACCTCGAGCAGCTCCTCGGGCTTCTGGACCGGCTTGTCGACTCCGGCAAGTCCGTCATCGTGATCGAGCACCACCAGGCGGTGATGGCGCACGCCGACTGGATCATCGATCTCGGGCCGGGCGCGGGCCACGACGGCGGGCGGATCGTGTTCGAAGGCACCCCGGCCGACCTGGTGGCGGCGAGGTCGACGCTGACCGGCGAGCACCTGGCGGCGTTCGTCGGCAGCGGTCCGAAGGCTGCCCCGGCAGGCGCGCCCGAGCCGCGTCGGGCCCGTCTTCAGAGGGCGTCCCCATGAGCTGGAGCACGCCTGTGACCTCCGGCCGCTGAGCGCGCCAGCCGCGCAGGGCGGCTACTCCCCGCCGCCGCGCGCCGACGCGACGAGCTCCTCCACGAAGCGCGACGCCGGCCGGGCAGCGAGCTCCTCCCACGTCCCGGCCTGCGTCACGCGCCCCGCCTCGAGCACCGCGACGCGGTGCGCGAGGAGCCGCGCGTCCGCCGCGTCGTGCGTGACGACGATCGTCGGCAGCGCGAGCGCCCGCAGGTAGTCCGCGAGGAACGCCCGGACCTCGCGGCGGGAATGGACGTCGAGCGCGGCGAGCGGCTCGTCGAGCAGCAGCGCGCGCGGGCCCACGGAGAGCGCGCGCGCGAGGGCCACGCGCTGCTTCTCGCCCCCGGAGAGCGCCTGCGTCCGGCGGTGGGCGAGCGCGGCGATGCCGAGCTCGTGGAGCATCGCGTCCACGCGCTCGGCGCGGTCCACCACGCTCCGCCGCGAGGCCGCGCTCCTCACAGCGAACGCGACGTTCTCGCGCACGCTGAGGTGCGGAAACAACGCATAATCCTGCGGGACATAGCCAATCCCGCGCTCCTCGACAGGCACGTCGACCCCGGCCTCCGTATCGAGGAGCACAGCGCCGCCGACCTCCACCCGCCCTCGCTCCACGGGCAGCACGCCGAGGAGCAGCGAGAGCAAGCTCGTCTTCCCGGAGCCGTTGGGCCCGACAAGCGCCAGCGTTCCACGACCTGTCTCCAGCCCGGCGTCGAGGCGCAAGCGCCCGATCCGCGCGGCCACGCGCGCGCGCAGGCTCGGCGCCTCCATCACAGCGCCGCCTCCGGCGGCTCGGTCGAGCGCCGCGCCACGGCCCGCACGAACAGGAGCAGCGCGAACGCCACGACGACAAGGACCATCGAGAGCGCCTGCGCGGCGCGCAGGTCCGACTCGAGCGCCGTGTAGATGGCGAGCGGCAACGTCTGCGTCGTCCCCTGCAGGTTGCCGGCGAACATGAGCGTCGCGCCGAACTCGCCGAGGGAGCGGGCCCAGCTCATCGCGGCGCCCGCGACGAGCGCCGGGGCCGAGAGCGGCAGCGCCACGCGGAAGAACACCCGCAGCGGCGACGCGCCGAAGGTCCGCGCCACAACGAGGAGCTTCGCGTCGATCCGCCGAAAGGCGCTGATCGCCGCCTGCACGAAGAACGGCGCCGAGACGAACACCTCGGCCATCACAACGGCGGCGGTCGTGAACGTCACGGACCACCCCTCCGGATAGAGCCACCCGGCCAGGAGCCCGCGCCGCCCGAACGCGAGCAGCATCGCCACCCCCGCGACCGCGGGCGGGATCACGATGGGGAGCTGCACCGCCGTCTCGACCGCCCGCGCGAGCCGCCCGCGCGCGCGAGAGAGCGTCCAGGCGAGCGGCGTCCCCAGGACGACGACGAGGACGAGGCTCGCCGAGGTCGTGAGCAGGCTGAGGCGCAGCGCGGGCCACACGAGGGGGTGGCGCAGCCCCTGCTCGACGTCCGCCGCCGTGGCCGTCGCGAAAAGCGCCAGGACCGGGACGGCCAGGAACGCCACGAGGACCGCGCCGACAGCGGCCAGCGCGCCCCGCTCCGCGTGGAGGCGCGCGCTCATGGGCCCGGGCCGCGCCCGGCAGGCGCCAGGAAGCCGGCGCGCCGCAGCGCGCTCTGACCGGCCTCCGACAGGACGACGTCGACCCACGCGCGCGCGAGACCGGGATGCGCGGCGCCGGCCACGACAGCGATCGGGTACTCGGCGACGACGTTGATCTCGGGCGGGATGGCCACGAGGGCCACGCCGTCCTGCGCCGCCTGCGCGTCCGTCCTGTAGACGACGCCTGCCTGCGCCTCGCCGAGGCGCACCTTGGTCAGCACCTGGCGCACGCTGAGCTCGCGCGAGACGACCTTGCCCTCCACGCGCGCGCGGAAGTCCGCGCCCAGGGACGCGGAGGCGCGATCGAGGATCTCCTCCGTGTAGCGGCCGATCGGGACCTCGGGGGCGCCGAGGACGATGCGGGACGCGGCGGGGAGATCCGCGAGCCCCCGGATCGCCCCGGCGCTCTCCCGCGCGACGACGATCACGGGCTCGTTGCGGGCAAAGACGACGGGGCTCACGGCGCGCCCGGACCCCACCAGCTCGTCCATGTGGCGCTGATCCGCGGAGGCGAACACGTCGGCCGCGGCGCCGTGCTCGAGCTGCGCGCGGAGCTCCTGCGTGCCGGCGAAGTTGAACGTGACCTCGACGCCGGCATGGGCGCGCTCGAAGTCCTCGCCCATCGCGGCGAACACGTCCCGGAGCGAGGCGGCCGCGAAGACGACGAGCCTGTCCTCGCCCTTGGCGGGCGCCGGCTCCGCGCGCCCGCAGCCGACGCCCGAGACGACGCACGCCGCGAGCGCCAGGGGCGGTAGGCACAGCAAGAAACACCTCCGGGAACGACGCATCTGCATGCGTCGCTTCGATGCCCGCGCCGGCCCCTTCATGCCGCCCGGACCTCCGCGACCCGCTCGCCCGCAGGGCGTACGTCGTAGCCGAGCGCCGAGAGCTCGCGGCGGAACTCGCCGGAGACGAGCACGTCGAGCAGGCGCTGGATCCGCGCGTCGCCGAGCGCCTCGCGCGGGAACGCGAGGTCGTAGCGCTCCTCGGCCAGGGCGACGAAGCCGAGCCCGAACGCCATCGCCGCGTCGCGCGTCGCGACGCCTGTGTCCGCCGCGCCCATCGCGACGGCGCGCGCGACGTCGAGGTGGCCGGTGAGCCGCACCTGCGGCCTGCGCGCGAGCTCGATCGGCATGCCGTGCGCCCGCACCTCGCGCTCGAGGAGCCGCTGGGCGCCGGCGCCCGCCTCGCGGCCGGCGAGGCGAAGGCCAGGGCGGCCCAGGTCGGCCGCGCCGCGGATGCTGCCCGCGTCCTCGCCGCGAACGACGAGGCCCGCTTCCCAGCGCGCCAGGGTGATGAGGACGATCGGCTCGGCGTGCCCGAGCCGGCGGACGTCGGCGACGTTGGCCTCGCCGGTGCGCGCGTCGACGAGATGAACGCCCGCGACGTGGGTGCGCTGCCCGGCCAGCGCGCGGAGGGCCGCGGTGCTCGAGCGGGGGAACCACAGGAACCGCCCGGGCCCGGGCCTCGTGTTGAGCCGGTCGGCCAGCAGCCCGAGGCCGGCAGCGCAGCCCATCAGGACGACGTTCTCCTCGACCTCGGCGAGCGCCCGGAGGGGCTCGACGCACGCCTTGCCGCGCCGCTCGCCGGTCACGATGCCGTCGGCGGCCACCCGCACCGCGTCCTGCACGAGCGCGTAGGAGACCCAGCGGCCCCCGATGCGCGCCATCGCGGCGCGGCCCGGCGCCGGCGGGCCGTCGGCCTCGGCGGTGACCAGCGTCGCCGCGCCCGGCGCGCCGAAGAGGTCCTCGACCTGGCGGTCGAGGGCCCTCGCGATGCGCAGCGCGACGTCGACCGCCGGGGTGGCGCGGCCCGCCTCGATGGCGCCCACGCTCTGCCGCGTGAGGCCGGCGCGCTCGGCGAGCGCGACCTGCGACAGCCCGCGCGCCTCGCGCTGCTCGCGGACCCGGTTGGCAGCTCGGTCGGCCATGGCAAGGATCCTTTACACCAGGGAAAGTGTGCTTGCCATCACCTGGTGCGCCCCCCGGCGCCGAGGCCGCTCGCGCTGTGTCGATCCTGCTCAGAAACCTCCCGAGCATCTTCGAGCGGTTCTGGAAGGACGAGGCGCCCGGCAAGAAGGGCACCGGGCTGGGGCTCTACATCGCCAAGGGGATCATCGACGCGCACAACGGGCGCATCTGGGCGGAGAGCGAGGTGGGGCGCGGCGCCCGGTTCTGCTTCACGCTCCCGCTCGTGGGGCCGGCTGGACGCGAGGCTCCTGCCGCGGAGATCGGAGCGCCGTCCCACCCGGCCTGAGGCCGCAGCCGCCCGCTCTTCACCGCGGACGCGCGACGGCCGCGCTCACCACGCCACGCGGAGCGGCATCTTCTCCAGCTCCACCGGCATGTAAGGCCGGATCGCCCTGGCCGCGCCGCGCCACACAACGGTGACGCGATCGTGATCGGGCTCGATCGTGACGGTCTGGATCACCGGATCGGCCTTGTTCATCTTGCCATTGCGGCCATCCGTGGCGATCTCCGGCCGCTCGCCCGGAAGCCGGATCTCCCATCTCGGGTGCCGCGGGTGCAGGTTGTAGAGCGCGATCTCCTCGTCGCCCGAGAGGTGCGGGAGCTGCAAACCGAGGGATCCGCAGCACGTGAACCGGAAGTCGACGTCGTGGTCCGGGCTCAGGAATGTCTCTTTCAGGATGGACGCGGGCGCGAAGCCGCGGCGCACCTCCTGGAACACGGCGTGCTCCTGATCGTGGAGCGGCACGACCCCCATGTACCCGAAGCGAGGGAACCACCCGTAATCCAGCGCGCCGTACGACGCGGGGAGCGGCATCCTGGGCCACGCCCGGGTGCTGCCCACGACCATCCGCTCCGGCGTGAGCCTGTCTTCGGGGTCCTCCAGGTTGGGCAGGACGAGGGCCTCCACCGCGTCCGGCGTGGCCTCGATCAGGTAGCCCTTCCCCGCGACGTTGCGCGGGTAGCTGTACTCGCTCGCGCCGGGGCCCTGCGCCTCGCGCGGCATGCAGGCCTTGATCGGCGCGGTGGGATCGCCGAGCCGCGCCTCGGCCACGGCGTCGATGCCGCCGTAAGCCCTGTCGTAGCCGAGCGGCATGCGCTCGAACGGCGCCGGATCCGAGAACGACAGCCGCCCTGTGTGCGACAGCGCGGCTCGCCTGTCTCCAAGAACGAGCACCTGCTTCGAGCGCTCGCCGACGCGCACCGCCGTGAGGAGGGACGAGGCAGGGCCGGGCGCGTACGCGTGGCCCAGCACCAGCACGTCGGTGAGCGGCTTGAAGGCGACGAGGTCGGTGTCGTGCACGATGACCGCGGGCGCGGCTGGATCCAGGATGAAGTCCTCGAACAGCGGGACCTGCTCGGACGCGCGCGACAGGCGGCCGCGGCCATCGACGCTGTACGTTCGCTTGCAGACAACCGAGAGGATCTGCCCGCCCTCGGGATCTTTCGCCGAGAGCTGGCGCGCCGTGAGGCCGGGGCTGGAGAACGACTCTTTCATCGCCCGCCTGTCGGCGTGGGCGCCGGGGCCGGGGTCGGCGCAGGGGTCGTGGTGGAGGGCGACGGCGAGGTCGTCGCGGAGGGCGCCGGAGGTGTCGGCGCGGGGCCCGGCGTGGGCACGGGGACGGGGCCCGCCGGCGCGGTTGGGTACTGGGGTATCGAGGGGCTGTTGAAGTAGTCGTACACCGCGCTGTGCGCCCACCCGGACGGGTCGAAATACGATGTGTCGCCGATGTTGAGGCCGCCGCCCGGGGTAAGGGGGTGCGAGTACCCGAGCGGCGATCCGTGCCCGAAGATGCTGATCGCCGCGGCAGGGATGTTGCCCGCGAAGTAGGCGGCGGACCGGTTCCACCCCGTGGCATGCAAGGCAGAGCCGAGCATCGTGCCCGACGGCAGGCGCTCCACGAGCCCGGGCGCGATACGGCGCCACAGCGGGCCGGTGATCCTGTCGACGAACCGGCCGAACGCCTTGGTCGACGTGAGCTTGTTCACGAGGGCCTGGATCGCCCAGTCGACGACCGCGGCGGCGAGCCCCGCCAGAAAGTCTGCCAGCGACATGCTCGCCTGCACGCTGGTCCACGTGATCACGACCCCCACGCCCGGCAGCGGCGACGTGTACCCGAAGCAGTTGAGGTTGAGGTTGACGATCTTCGCGACCGCCACCGCGACCGGCGCGTCCTCCACCAGCACGGCGTTGACGCCGAACTCCGACTTGGAGCCGGTGAGCGTGTTCCAGATCGGGAGCAGGAAGTGGGGGATGAGCGGTATCGGGACGTGAATGACGAAGAAGCCGATGTCCGTCCCCCGCTGCATCGTCTTGTTGCCGTCGCACAGCACGACGGAGCTGTCCTTCGCCGTGGCGAAGCCCCAGATGGCCCAGTGGTTGAACGCGCCGGTGATGTGGGCGTAGATCGGGATGAGCGGCAGGCCGACAGGCGGCGGGAGCGCCGTGTGCGGGTCCAGGCCGATCATCGGGTTCACGTGGACGAGGACGTTGCAGTACATGATCGGCCTCAGAGGAAGAGGTGCGCCTCGCGGATCTGCTCGGGGACCACGACGTACCTGAAGGGGAATCGATAGCTGACGAAGACGCGCCCCCTGTCCGCCTCGATGCCGACCTGGTCGATGGCCAGCGGGCGCTCGTCCACCTCGTCCTCGAAGCGCACGCGGGCGCGCGGTCGGACCTCCGGGAGGTCGATGACGAGCGGCGCTCCGCCCGTGACCCCGCCCACGGCGATGCGCGTGCCCGGCTCGATCGAGGGCACGATCATGCGCGGGTGGGCCGCGTTGAAGAAGGTGGCGTCGAACTGGATGGGCGGCCCCGCGGCCGCAGCGTCGGCGGCGCCGGCCGCGTGCGCGTGGAGCGACGGCCCGGCGAGGCGCGCGAGGCGGATGCCGCTCATGGGCGGGCAGGGGCCCACGCCCGCGGGCAGCGGCCTGTCGTCCCAGGACGAGATGAGCTGGTCGGGCTCCTCCAGGTTCGGGAGCGGCCTGTCCTCCGCGCTGTGCGGCCAGAGGTAACAGCCGATCCCGTCCGGGTTGAGGGGATAGGGCACCTCCAGCCCGTCCCACACGTCCTTGCCGCCGTACGCGTAGGCCATCGTGAGGGGGATGGCCTCGATCGGGAGCGGCGATGTAGGGGAGAGCCCGGACAGGCCCTTTCGCCACACCCGCACGCCGGAGACAGCGACCTCCCGCTTCCACGCGCCGCCCACGAGGATGGAGAGGGTGAGCCGCGTCGTTCCGGGCTTCTCGGGGCGCGCGTGGCCGAAGAGGAAGAGGTCGACGCCGCCGCGGTAAAAGAGCTGATCGGTGTCGATGACGCCGTACTCGCTCTCCCACGGCTCCGCCGAGATCCGCCAGGGCTGCTCCTCGCTGGGCACGAGCTCGGTCCCCCGGAGATCGTAGGTGATCTTGGTCACGAGCGACGCCGCGATACGATCGTCGTCGATGGCCGTGCGGAACAGCCGCGCGGCAAAGCGGGTGTGGTTCTCGAGATCCATGCCCCTCGATCCCGTCAGGAGCCCAGCCGGACGCGCTCGCCGGTGACCTCGACGTCGTCGTTGGCCTGGATGCGCACGTTGCCGCGCGCCGACCGGATGAGCTGGCTGCGCCCGACCGTCTCGAGGCGGCCGGCGGCCTCGACGCGGGCGTCCCCGTCCGTCGTGAGCGAGATGCCGTTCTTGCCATGGAGCGACAGGCTGTCGGCCTCGATCGCGAGCGCGCCTGTCGTCGCCAGGGAGAGGCCGGCCCCGCGCACCACGAGGCGGATGCCCTCCGGGCCGATGGAGATATCCAGGTGGGCGGCGCCGCTCGGGTCCACGAGCTGGAGGCGGTTGTGCTCCTGTCCCCCTTCGACAACCAGGGAGTGGCCGTGCGCGAGGGCGACGGTGTGGGGCGCGGCGCCGACGTCCGCGTCGGGCGCGGCGTCGGGGGAAGCGTCGGAAGGAGCGATGCCTTCCGGGTCGTGAGCGCTCATCGGGTCCTCGCTGTCATGACGCTGCTCTCAGTTGAGGCGGATGATGCTGCCCTTGATGACGGTCTCGCCACCGGCCTCGATGTTGATGGCGCCGCCGGTCACCTTGACCGCGGCGCCGCTCGCCTCGAACGACGCACCGCCGTCGATCTTCGCCGCGCCGGTGGTCACGGTCCAGGTGGCGGAGTTGACGTTCTTGGCCGCGCCGACGTTCTCGGTGGAGTCGGCGGTCGTCCCCTCGGTGCGCGCGCCGACGACTGTGTCGCTCAGGGCGCCTATCTCGACGCGGGTGGTGCCGCCGAGCTGGACGTCGAGCCGGCTGCCGAGCTGGAAGTCCCTGCGGCCGCCGACCTGCAGGTCGAGCCGATCGCCGAGCTGGAGCGAGCTCTGGTTCCCCGCCTGCAGCTCGGTCTGGCTGCCGACCTGGAGGTGCGTGCGGTCCCCGACAAGCGTGACCGACTGGCTGCCTGTCTGCGTGCGCGAGGAGTCGCCCGTCACCTGCTCGGTCTGATTGCCGACCTGCGTGAGCGCGCTGTTGCCGGTGATCGTCTCGGTGAGATCGCCCGTGAGCGTGAAGGTCCGGTTGCCGGTGATTGTCTCCGTCTGGTTGCCGGCCGGGAGCGTGATCGTCTGATCCGCGCCGACCGTGATCGACTGGTTGACGCCGACGAGGATCGTCTGGGAGTTGCCGATCTGGATGGACTCGTTGTTGCCGACCGTGTGGGTGCGGTCGTTGCCGACCGTGAGGACGTCGTTGTTCCCGACGGTCGTCGTGCGATCGTTGCAGACGGTGTTGGTCTCATCGTGCTTGACCAGCTTCGTCGCGTCCCGCTCGGCCTGGACGCGCATGAGCTCGCGGCCGGGCGCGTCCTCGAACATGACCTCGTTGTAGCCCGACCCGCCGATCGTCTGGCTCCTCCACCCGCTCTGGGTCTTCATCGCGGGGAGCGAGTAAGGCACCTTCTGCAGGTTGGTGTAGACGCGGCCCACGACGACCGGCCTGTCGGGGTCGCCGCCCAGGAAGTCGATGATCACCTCCTGGCCCACGCGCGGGAGGTTCACGTGGCCGAAGCCGCCGCCCGCACCCGTCTGGGAGACGGGGATCCAGCACGAGGAGGCGTCGTCCATCGACCCCTCCAGGTCCCAGTGGAACTGCGCGCGCACGCGCCCGAACTCGTCCACGTGGAGCGTCTCGCCGGGCGGCCCGACGACGGTGGCCGTCTCGACGCCCTGGGTCCTGGGCTTGGGCGTGGAGAGCGGCGGGTAGTACGGCATGTCCGCGCTGACCGCCCTGCAGGCGTGCGACCACTCCCCGCCGTACGTGCCCGAGATCTCCGCCGAGGTGACGAGGAGCCGCTTGCCGGTCGAGACCTCGCTCTTCGGGTGATCGAGGAAGGTGACGATCACGCCCGGCGCGACGTCGAGGCAGTTCGTCTCGAACTGGACGGTCCGCGCCGTCACGCGCTTGGCGTCGAGCCGCCGCTGCGCGAGCTCCGTCCCGATCTTCTCGTCCGTGCGGTATTTCCCCTTGTCGTCGGCGGCCGGCGTATCGTCCCCCTTCGCGCTCTCGAACAGGAACGCGCCGGGCACATAATGGTATCGCTCGAGCCCTTGCTCCGGCGCGGTGCCGCCGGTCCCGGACTGCATCAGACGGTACGTCGACGGTCTGCGGTAATCCTGGTCGCGCAGCGTGTATTTGCCCGGTCGGACCTTGCGGCCGACGCGCACCGCGGTGACGTGCTCCACGTCGCGGCCTCCCGGCGCGTCGATGAACCGGATCGGCCGGCGCGTCTCGTTGCCCTGGGGGGCGTCGCAGAGCACCAGCTTGCTGTCGCCGGAGGCGGCGTCGAAGTAGAAGCTGATGCCCGCGTCCTCGAGCATCCGCGAGATGAAGACGAAATCGCTCTCCCCGTACTGAACGCGGTACTTGCGCTTCCTGTGCTCGAGCGAGGTGCGGCTGTCGAACGGGATGCTCCATTCGTCCAGGAGCTTCTCCACGATCCCGAGCTCGGAGAGGTGCTGGAAGACGCGGTTGCGCCGGCGCTGCGTCAGGAACCAGAGGGACGGCGCGATGTCGATCTGGTAGGTGGAGACGCCGTCCGGCTCGACGGCGACCTGCTGCAGCGACGTGCAGACGCCGGCCCATGTCCGCGAGGCAGGCATCTCCACGCCGAAGTGCGCGGTGAACGACGCGGGATAACCCACGATCGCCTCGAAATCGATGTCCGGGTCGGGGCTGTGCGCGAGGATGGACACCGAGAACAGCCTCGAGATCTGCTCGGTGATCTGGAACTGCCGCACATCGAGCGGGTCGCCGGAGGCGACCTGGACCGACAAGAGGTGTGAAGAGGGGGTGGTCATGACCTCATCTCATCCTGGTTTTCGCCGGGGCCGCCGACGCATGACGGACAGGGGCGCGATGCTACGGGAGCGTGGTTACGGCCGCAAGCGCGCGAGCGCGCGCGGAATGCCCGGACGCGCCCGTGCGCGCGGGCTCCGGCTCACCCCGCTCGCGCTCTCGTCACCGCCTTGCGCACCTCGTCGCCGAGCGCCGCGTCGCGGGCGATCCTGGCGATCCACGTCCGCTGGACGCGAATCGCGCTCTCTTCTGGCAGCGCGACGTCGCGCAGCGCCGCCGCGAGATCGCCGCGCTCCGCGCCCACGGTGATGCGCGCGAGCTCATCGGCGGAGATGGGCCCGCGCTCTCTCTCGAGCTGCGCTACATAGGCCGCGTCGTAGGCGCGGAGCAGCTCGTTCCGGCCTCGCCGCAGCGCGCGCTTGATCTCCGCCGCCCAGGCGGCGCGGAGCCGCGCCCAGGCGGGCTCATCGAGCCGGCCTTCTCTCAGGATGCGATCCTTCTCGTGCGGGCGCAGCGCCAGCGAGGCGTCGAGCGCGGCGCACGCCTCGACGGAGACCTCCTCGATCGTCGGCTCGCGCAGGTCCGCTGGCGGCGTTGGCGCCGGCATCTGCGTGGGGGGCGCGGGCTCCTGCGGCTCCTGCGGCTCCTGCGGCTCCGGGGCCGGAGGCGTGCCGAGCGCCGCCAGCGGGCCGAGCCCGAGCCGCGGCGGCTCGACGAGGGGGGGAGGCGCGCTCGGCGCGCCGGTCTCGGCGCGCGACGGCTCGCGCGGGATGGGCTCCGCCGAGAAGGGGGATGACGGTGCGCGCGGCGCGCCGAGCTCGGGTCGTGGCGGCGAAGGGGGCGGCATCTCCGGGGGCCCCGCGAACGGGAGCACAGCGCGCGACGGCGTGGCGTGCGGCACGGGGGGCACGGGGGTCGGGCTCCCCGTGGTCCCCGCGAACGGGAGCACCTCGCGCGCCGGCGTGGCGTGCGGCGCGAGGGGCGGGATCTCCGTGGTCCCCGCGAACGGCAGCGCCTCGTGCGGTGGCAGCGCGAGCGACGCGGGGAGCGTACCGGCGACGTCGAGCGCGCTGGCCGCCGCGGCGATCACCGGCCCTCGCGGCTCCTCCGCGAGCGTGATCTCCACCCGGCCCGCCTGCTGCGGGTGGTCCAGGAGGACATATCCCCGCCACGTCAGCGAGCAGGTCCCCCGGTCGGTGTCGATGCACAGCGTGTCGCACCGGAGCTTCCTCTCCTGCGCCGCGGCGCCGCCCCGCTCCACGACGGCGCGCGGCGCCACGGCCCGGAGCCTCGTGACCAGCCGCGCGTGCGCGGGGTGCAGGTTCTCCAGCACGATCCGCTCGTCGGGGCAGAGCTCGTCCATCTGCTGATCGGGCGGCGCCGCGTTGAAATAGCCCGCGTCGATGTCATCGGGCAGCGGCTGCTCGCTCCAGCGCGCGTGGCTCCACGTCGCCGCGTGCCAGCCCAGCTTGTGCGCCCTGCCTGGCCAGCTCGGGGCGATCGGCCCGAAGCCCACCGGCTCGATGACGTCGCGGCGGCCGGCGACGTGAGCGCCCGGCACCTCGAGGTTGGGCGCGGGCGTTATTCCCCGCCTGTCGGACGGCACGCCCACGGGGTTCGCGGTGCCGGCCCCGCCGGCGGCGCGCTCCCATCGGAGTGACATCTTCACGAACGGCACGGGCTCGCTCAGCGCGCCATCCTGGGTGAACACGCGATCTCCGAACACAGCGATCGACTTGTCGATCGCGCCCACCGCGAGCCGCGCGAGCAGCGACGTGACCGGGCGCCGGCCGGGGGCGTGGGCGTGCCCCACGACGAGCACGTCGGCGCGCCGCTTGAAAGGGGCCAGATCACTGCCGAGGACCAGGCTGCGGTGGTCGTCGTCCTGCCAGTAGACATCCACGCTGGTGGGCTCGTCCTGCTCCGGCGCGAGCCGCGACTCGCCCGGCGCGAGCGTGTAGGTCGCCTTGCAGACGATCGTGAGCGCCCACGCGCCGGCCCGCGGCTGCCAGAGGCTCGACGCGACGCGGAGAGGACAGGCCGAGACGACATCCATGCAGGGCGAGTCTAGCGTGGGCCCGCCGTCGACCGATGATGAAAGCCGAGCCGCGACGACAGGCGCTCAGCGTGGCGGCCGACTCCGGGTGAGATAGAGGGCGAGGGCGACTCCCGCGATCGCGCCGCCGCCGCCGCCGACAGCGAGGGACCACGTCTCGATCGGATCGCTCGTGCTGAGCAGGCCCAGCGCGACGCCCGCGAGCCCGAAGATCCCGAGGCCGGCGAGCGCGCCGACGGTCATGCCGGCCCACGCCACCGCGATGCGCGTCCCGATCGGCGTCCTTGTGAGCGGCAGCGACGCGAGCTGCTCCTCGACGCCGTGGCGCTCTCGCTCGATCCCGAGGAGCTCCCGCAGCTCGGCGGCCGCGCGCAGGTGCACGGCCTGGCCAGGGAAGGCGGCCTCGGTGAGCGGGCGCGCCGCGCCGGAGCGATCGACGAGGACGATGCGCCCGGCCGGCGAGGGCGCCTCTCCCTTGCCGAGCCACATCTCGCCGAGCGTCCCGCCCTCGACGCGCACGTCGGCGACGCCCTCGAGGGAGACCTCGTGGGACGAGACAGGGATCGTGAGGACGAACCGCCGGGCGCGGAGCGCGGCGCCGCCGCGCGTGATCTCGAGGTGGAACCGCCCGAGGCCCTTGGTGGACGAGTACGCCATCGTGAGCCCCATCGCGAGCATCCCGATCGCGAGCGGGAAGATCCACCACGGTCCGCGCAGCGTGACGTCGATCCGCTGCTCGCCCGCGATGCCCGCGCGGACGATCGCCGCGACCTCGGCGGCCCGCTCGGGGCTCACCTTCTGCAAGGAGAGCTGGTGACCGCCGTCCAGGACGAGGACGACGGCGCCCTGGCTGCCTCCCTTCGACCCCCGCGTGATGTCGACGCGCGCGTCGCGCAGCGCGGACATGGGAAACCCTGTCGTCCTGGAGGGCGTCGCGCGCGTCAGGACGCACCGCGCGCCGGGCGTGCAGGCGAGGTGATCCTTCGAGAGCGCGATGATCGAGACGATGATCGCGCCGAGGAGCAGCAGGAGGGAGAAGAGGAGGCGCGCGGCGCGGATGGGGAACGGGCCGTAGCCGACGCTGCCCGAGGCGCGGTGGAGGGCGGGCTGGCGGAAGACCATCGGGTGAAGTCTACCCCGGCTTCACCGCCGCGCGCCGTCCTGCGCCACGCCGGCATCGTCCCGGACGCGCGCGTAGAGAAGGACGTCGCCCACCCGCCCGTCCTTCACCACGTGGCGCCGCATCCGCCCCTCGAACGTATAACCGGCCTTCTCGAGCACGCG
Source organism: Sorangium cellulosum (assembly GCF_001589285.1). GTDB lineage: Bacteria > Myxococcota_A > Polyangia > Polyangiales > Polyangiaceae > Sorangium > Sorangium cellulosum_G. The sequence continues at coordinate 26,172 of NZ_JEMA01000442.1, forward strand.
CGCGGACGCGCCGTTCCAGCCGTAGACCCCGGCCTGGATGCGCTCGAGGCCGAGGTGCTCGAAGCCATACAGCGTCATCGCGATCACCGCCTCGGTGGCCAGGCCGCGGCCCCAGTACGGCGCGCCGAGCCAGTAGCCGATCTCCGCGGTGTTCCTGTGCACGTCGTCGAAGCGCTCGAGGCCGATCCCGCCGGCCACCTCGCCGTCCACCACGACGGCCAGGCCCGCGCCGGGCGGCGCCTGCCCGGCGCAGAACGCGATCCAGCCCTCGGCGTCGGCGCGCGTGTAAGGGTGCGGGAAGCGATCCCGGAGGTTCGCCCAGACGCGGCGATCGTCCGCGTTCTTCACGAGCGCGTCGGCGTCGGCCGGAGCCCAGGGGCGGAGCGTGAGCGAGGGCGTCTCGAGGATCATGGCGTCTCTTTCTCCGGGCGAGCCTCGCCGGCCTGCGGCGTCGATCGATCGTAGAGCTTCACGAGCATCTCGGTCCCGAGGCCGGTCGCGATCATCCGCTCGCGGCGGTTCGAGAGCAGCGCGCCGAGCCACGGCACCGCGCCGCCGTCGCCGAGCGGGAGCTCGAGGCCGTCGTCCCGGCGCACGACGAGCTGGATGAACGGCCCGGCGTAGTAGCCGAGCCCCTGCAGCCGCGCGAGGTCGTGGACGACCTCGACCTCGGGCCGCGCGCGCGCGAGCGGCTCGGCCACCTCGGCGACCCAGCGCTCGGCCCGCGCGACGAGCTCCGGGCCGAGGCCGAGCGACAGCGCCGCGCCCGCGGNCGACGAGCTCCGGGCCGAGGCCGAGCGACAGCGCCGCGCCCGCGGGATCCGCCGCCGCGCGCGGCAGATCGACAGACGCCTCGCGCAGGGCCGCCTCGGTCGAGCCGGGCTCGTGCGCCTTCGCCCGCAGCGCCATCGCGTCCGCGTCGACGCCGCGCGCGCCGAGGCACGCCCGCACCAGGGCCGTGTCGGAGAGGACCACGCGCAGCCCCGCCGCGCGAAAGCCGGCGCCCGGCAGCGCGCGGACCAGGTCGGCCCAGACGACGAGCTGCTCGAGAAGGGCCCGCCGCTCGCACGCGTCGTCCTCGCCCCGGGCCGGCGAGCGGATGGCCGTCACGAGCGCGAACAGGCGGAAGTGCGGGCTGAAGCCCGGGTGCTTCGTGGGCTGCATGCGCAGCACGCGCTGGCTCGCGCACAGCCGCAGCGGCTCGCCGCGCCCGCCCTCGCGCCGGCGCCGCGCGGCGTGCAGCGCGAGCCCGGTCGTGGGATCCGCGGCGACCTCGGCGAAGCGGACCGTCGCGAGCACGTTGTTCGGCTCGACACCCGCGCACGCGGCGGCGCCGAGCGGCTCGACAGGCGCGAGATCCACCGCCTCGAAGCCCGCCGCCGCGGCGAACGCCGCCGCGTCGAAGGCGTGGATCCGCCGGGCGTCCGCGGCCGATGCGTGCGTCATCGGCGCGCGCTCCGCGTGCTCGAGGACGTCGGCGAAGCTCCTCCGCAGGGCGCGCTGGCGCAGGCAGTGGAGCAGCAGCGTGGTGAGGTCGTTGCCCGGGAGGTCCTCCGCGAGCAGCCGGTCGAGCGGCCGCCCGGCATGCGCCTCGGCGGCGCGGCGCGCGACGCGCGACGACAGCTCGCCCGTCTTGCCGTCGGAGAACGCCCGCCGCTCCCGGGCGGTGGTCGAGCTCCTGGGATCGTCCGTGGTGGCCATGGCCGTCTCCTCGTCGACACAGTGACCCGGATCTGGCACCCTGGAAAGTGCCACCGCGGCGGGTTTCGATGGTGCCAGCGCGATGCGCCTCCCCGGGCTCCTCCGGCCCTCAGGGGCTCCAGGCCCCCCACGCCTTCCTCCGCCTCGAGCGCGGCGCGCCGGCGACGCTGGCCGCGCAGCTCGTCGAGCAGCTCCGCCGCGCCGTGCTCGAGGGCGTCCTCCAGCCGGATCGCGAGCTCCCGTCGTCCCGCGAGCTCGCGCGGGTGCTCGGCGTGTCGCGCAACACCGCCGTGGCGGCGTACGAGGCGCTGGCCGCCGACGGCACCATCGTGGTCCGCCCCCGCCGGGCGCCGGTCGTCGCCCAG
>NZ_JEMA01000443.1 GCF_001589285.1 Sorangium cellulosum
CTGGCACCGGCGGCGAGGGCGGCTCGGCCGGCGCAGGAGGCGCGGGCTGATACGGGCGGCGGGGCTGGGACAACCGGCTTGGACGGGCTCGGTTCAGCGGAGAAATTGAACAGGAGGCGGGGAGACAGGGAGTGATTTGAAGTTTTCCCTCCCCGGCTCCCCGGCTCCCCTGTGAACTTCCCGAAGGATTCGAGGGAATGCCTCGGCGCGCCGGCCCTACAGCGGCCGGATCACTCGCACGTCGAGAACTGGGCCGACGCGGACTGCTCGGCCGTGCTGACCTGCACCGTTGTCTCGATCTTCTCGCCGAGGACGTCGGTCACGCGCACGCGCCACGGCCCCGCCGGCATGTTGCCGTTGCCGACGCGCCAGTAGTTGTAGACTTGCCGCGTCGCCTCTTGCCAGGTGCCGTTGATCTGGACCTCGAGCTTGTCGATCGGGGTGCGATGGCCCTGCACGCGGAACTCGTTCCACCAGGCGTTCTGCTCCTTCAGCGAGATGGAGAGATCCCCCTCGACCGGACAGGGCACGTACTTCCACGAGATCCTCCCCCGGGCCCCGCCGTTGCCGGTGCCCAGATACCCCTCGTCGATCGACCCGATCTGCTGGAAGGCCTCCTGGCTCAGATCGATGTGCCCTGGCGTGCACTTCGGGTTGCCGTTCGAGGGGCACTGATCCACGACCGTCGCCACGACCTTGCGCCCGTCGTCGCGGCTCACCTCCACGCACGCCCCGCAGGCGGCCGCCGTGTCGTAATCGGCCGTGTTCATGGCCGCGAAATACCGCCCGCCGCCGGTCGCGACGTGCGCGACCCTGTCCGGGCTCGTCCCGAGGACCGGGAAGCTGCAGTTCACGACCCCCCCGGAGCCCTGGCCGAGCGTGTACCACGTCACCGACCCGTCGCCGTCCTCGTAGCTCGGCAGCGGGATCGAGCAGCTCCCGCCGCCCGTCGTGGTGCCCTCGCCCTCGGAGCTGCCGCCGGTGCCGCCGCTCGCGCTGCTGGTCGCGCCCCCGCCGCTCCCCCCTGCCCCGCCGCCGCCGGTCGCCGCGCCCGAGCCGGTGGTGCCGCCCGAGCCGGTGGTGCCGCCCGAGCCGGTCGACCCGTTCTGGGTCATGGACACCATCACCGGCTGGTAGTCGCTCCCGGTCGCGCCCGCGCAGAACCCGAACTTCGTCGCGCCTCCCACCGGGATCGCGGGACGGTTGGCCTGCGGGGTCACCGTCAGGATCGAGCCGCTCCGGCTGGACTCGGCCTCCCAGAGGCTGATCAGGTTCGACTGCCGGAGATCGATCACCACGGTCCACGACGTCACCGGCGCCGTCCCCTCGTTGACGACGTTCACCTCGGCGCAGTAGCCGCTGCCCCAGTCGGCCGACCTCGTCAGCGCCGCGACCCCGAGCCCATCGGTCGTGATCACGGCGCTGGTGAGGTCGCCCGCGGCGTCGTCGCCCTCGTCGCCCTGCACCGGAGCGGTGCACGCAGCAAGCAAGCCAAAGCCAAGGAAAGAAAGCACAGCAAAGGATCGAGAAGCCAAGGATCGCATCGCATTCTCCACAGTGTGGGCGCGCCGCGAGGGCGCAGCCGGTGACGTCTTCAATAATGCAGATTGAAGAGCTCGCCATCACGCGAAGTCACAGAAGATCATTTTGAGACCCAACGACTCTGGAATGATCCCTCCTGAACGAAGAAGCCCCGCGGATCCGCCGAACATTTCACCTCGGGCAAACGCACCTGCGCCGGCGCCGATTGCCCACATCGAGCCCCACGGGCGCCCACATCACCACCGTTCCCCCTCGAACACGCGATCTCCGTCGATACAAGATTGTCTTTCGACCGGTGACTCCCCCTCTGCGCGCCCCGGCGAGGCGCTCGCGGCGCGCGCGCGCCGCGAGCGCCGCGATTGTCGCGCGTTGCCCCGCTCACGTAGACTGCGGTTTCCGATGCTCCTCACGCTCACCACGACGCACCGGCCGGCGACCGACCTCGGGTACCTGCTCGTCAAGAACCCGGCGCACACGCAGTCGTTCTCGCTCTCGTTCGGCAAGGCGCACGTGTTCTATCCCGAGGCGACCGAGGAGCGGTGCACCGCGGCGCTCCTGCTCGACGTCGACCCCGTGGACCTCGTGCGCGGGCGCGGCGTGGGCGAGCCGGGCACGCTCGCGCAGTACGTCAACGACCGGCCCTACGTCGCCTCGTCGTTCCTCTCCGTGGCCATCGCGCAGGTGTTCGGCTCGGCGCTCGGCGGCAAGTGCCGCGACCGCCCGGAGCTCGCCGACGCGCCGCTCCCCCTCTCGGCGACGATCGAGGCGCTGCCGTGCCGCGGCGGCGAGGCGCTGCTCCGGCGGCTCTTCGAGCCGCTCGGCTACGAGGTCGCGGCCGAGCGGCTCCCGCTCGACGAGGCGTTCCCGGAGTGGGGCCAGGGCTCGACCCTGCGCGTCTCGCTCGCGAGGACGTGCCGGCTGCGGGAGCTGCTCGCGCACCTCTACGTGCTCGTGCCCGTGCTCGACGACAAGAAGCACTATTACGTGGGCGACGCCGAGGTCGACAACCTCCTCGCCAAGGGCGAGGGCTGGCTCGCGGAGCACCCCGAGCGCGAGGCGATCGCGCTCCGCTACCTCAAGCACAGCCGCCCGCTCTTCCGCGCGGCGCTCGCGCGGCTCGTCGCCGACGAGGACCCGAGCCCCGAGGACACAGAGGACGAGAAGGCCGCGCCCGAGGACAGGGCCGAGGCGCGGATGAGCCTCGACGAGGAGCGCCGCGCGGCCGTCGTCGCCGCGCTCCGCCGGGCCGAGGCGCGGAGCGTGCTCGACCTCGGCTGCGGCGAGGGCAAGCTGCTGAAGCGCCTCGTCGACGAGCGCGTCTTCGAGCGCGTCGCCGGGGCCGACGTGTCGATGCGCAGCCTCGAGATCGCGAAGAACCGGCTCCGCCTCGACGACCTGCCCGACAAGCAGAAGCGGCGGATCCAGCTCTTCCAGGCGTCCGTCACGTACCGGGACGCGCGCTTCTCGGGCTACGACGCCGTGACCCTTGTCGAGGTCATCGAGCACGTGGACCTCTCGCGCCTTGGCGCGCTCGCGCGCAGCGTCTTCGAGCACGCGCGCCCGCGCGTCGCCGTCGTGACAACGCCGAACGCCGAGTACAACGAGCGGTTCGAGAACCTGCCGCGCGGCGCATTCCGCCACGGCGATCACCGCTTCGAGTGGACGCGCGCCGAGTTCCACGCCTTCTGCGAGAGGGTCGCGGGCGCGCACGGCTACACGGTCGAGCACCTGCCCGTCGGCCCGATGGATCCAGCGCTCGGCGCGCCCACGCAGATGGCGGTCTTCCTTCGCGCGGAGGTGTCGCCGTGAGCGAGCAGAAGCCCCTCGTCGTCCCCACCCTCTCGCTCGTCGTGCTCGTCGGCGCGTCCGGCTCCGGCAAGAGCACGTTCGCGCGGGCGCACTTCAAGCCGACGGAGATCCTCTCGTCCGACCACTACCGCGGGGTCGTGTCCGACGACGAGAACGACCAGGCCGCCAGCGCGGACGCCTTCGAGGTGCTGCGCTTCATCGCGGGCAAGCGGCTCGCGGCCGGGCGGCTCACCGTCATCGACGCGACCAACGTGCAGGCGGACGCGCGCAGGCCGCTCGTCGCGCTCGCGCGCGAGCACCACGTGCTGCCGGTGGCCATCGTGCTCGACATGCCCGAGAAGGTCTGCCACGCGCGCAACGCCGGCCGGCCCGACCGGCAGTTCGGCCCGCACGTCGTGCGAGGCCAGAGCCGGGAGCTGCGCCGCTCGCTCAAGGACCTCCGGCGCGAGGGCTTCCGCTACGTGCACGTGCTCTCGTCGCCCGAGGAGGCCGCGGCGGCCACGGTCGAGCGGCAGCGCCTCTGGACCGACCGCCGCGACGATCACGGGCCGTTCGACCTCATCGGCGACGTCCACGGCTGCTTCGACGAGCTCGTCGAGCTGCTCGAGGCGCTCGGCTACCGCCTGGAGGGGCTGCCGGACGCGCCCCGCGCCTCGCACCCCGAGGGCCGGCGCGCGCTCTTCCTCGGCGACCTCGTGGACCGCGGGCCGCGCTCGCCCGACGTGCTGCGCCTCGCGATGGCCATGGTCGCGTCGGGCGCGGCGCTGTGCGTGCCGGGCAACCACGACGTCAAGCTGCTCAAGAAGCTGCGCGGCCGCGACGTGAAGCCGACGCACGGCCTGGAGCTGACGCTCGCGCAGCTCGAGGTCGAGACGGACGAGTTCAAGGCGAAGGCGGCCGACTTCATCGACGGGCTCGTCAGCCACTACGTGCTCGACGACGGCAACCTCGCTGTCGCGCACGCGGGGGTCAAGGAGGCGTTCCAGGGCCGCGGATCGGGCGCTGTGCGCGAGTTCTGCCTGTACGGCGAGACGACGGGCGAGACCGACGAGTACGGCCTGCCGGTGCGGTACAACTGGGCGTCGGAGTACCGCGGCAAGGCGATGGTGGTCTATGGCCACACGCCGACGACCGTGGCCGAGTGGGAGAACCGCACGATCTGCATCGACACGGGGTGCGTGTTCGGCGGCGCGCTCACGGCGCTGCGCTACCCGGAGCGCGAGCTCGTCGAGGTCAAGGCGCGCCGCGTGTACTACGAGCCGAAGAAGCCGCTCGCGCCGCTGGCGGGCGAGCCGAGGGCCGGCTCGCGCGGGCAGGACGGCGACGTGCTCGACATCGAGGACATCCGGGGCCGGCGCGCGATCCGCACGCGGATCCACGGCATGGTGACGATCCGCGAGGAGAACGCGGCGGCGGCGCTCGAGGCGATGAGCCGCTTCGCCGTGGATCCGCGGTGGCTCATCTACCTGCCGCCGACGATGTCGCCGACCGAGACGGCGAAGGAAGGGGGCGTGCTCGAGCACCCGCGCGAGGCGTTCGCGTACTTCCGGCAGAACGGCGTGGGCCGCGTCGTGTGCGAGGAGAAGCACATGGGGTCGCGCGCGGTGCTCGTCGTGTGCCGCGACGAGGCGGCGCGGCGGCGGAGGTTCCGCCTCGACGAGGGGCCGCTCGGCGTGTGCACGACGCGCACGGGCAGGCCGTTCTTCGCGGACGAGGCGCGGAGCCTGGAGCTCGTCGACCGGGTGCGCGCGGCGATGGACAGCGCCGACCTGTGGACCGAGCTCCGCACCGACTGGGTATGCCTCGACGCGGAGCTCCTGCCCTGGTCGGCGAAGGCGCAGGACCTCCTGCGCGGCCAGTACGCGGCCGTGGGCTCGTCCGGCCGCGCGTCGCTCGGCGCGGCGGTCCGGGCGCTGGAGCTCGCGGCGGCGCGGGACGAGAGCGCGCGGCCGCTGCTCGAGCGGCACGCGGCGCGGAGGGCGGCGATGGACGGCTACGTGGCGGCCTACCGTCGCTACTGCTGGCCTGTGCGCTCGCTCGCCGACATGCGGCTCGCGCCGTTCCACCTGCTCGCGAGCGAGGGCGCTGTGCACGCCGCGCGGGACCACGGCTTTCACCTGCGGATGCTGGCGCGCCTCGGCGAGGTCGATCCGGCGTTCTTCGTCCCCACCCCGCACCGCATTGTCGACCTCTCCGACCCGCAGAGCGAGGCCGCGGCGGTGGCCTTCTGGACGGAGATGGTCGAGCGCGGCGGCGAGGGGATGGTGGTCAAGTCATGGGAGTGGGTCGTGCGCGGCCCGCGCGGGCTCGTCCAGCCGGCGATCAAGTGCCGAGGGCCGGAGTACCTGCGCATCATCTACGGCCCGGAGTACCTGATGCCGCAGCACCTCGCGCGGCTGCGGCACCGCAGCGTCTCGTCGAAGCGGGCGCTGGCGCTGCGGGAGTACGCGCTCGGGCTGGAGGCGCTCCACCGCTTCGTCGAGGGCGAGCCGCTCTATCGCGTGCACGAGTGCGTGTTCGGCGTGCTCGCGCTGGAGAGCGAGCCGATCGATCCGCGGCTGTGAGCGGAATTGCCGGGATGCCCGGCCGGAGGCGCAGGCGGACGTGCGCCGCGCGTGATCAGGCACCGGATTGATATCCAAGCTGCAGGCGGGCTGACAGCGCCCGCGGCCGCGGCTAGCCGACGATGCCCGCGTGGCTCGCCCACGCGACCAGCGCGAGCACGACCAGGAAGAAGCCATAGGTGACGGCGTTCGCCCTCTTGGCCCAGCGGCGTGCGTCGGCCGCCGGCACGCGGCGTCCAGCGCTTCGCGCTTCGATCCACACGGAGGCGAAGAAGAAGGGCACACAGAGAAAGGCCCCGGCAGCGAACACGATCCAGCGCTCCCCGACGGAGGGTATCCACGGAGCAGAGAACGGTATCAAGAGCGATGTGGCGACCGTTTCGAGCTCACGTCCAACCATCGGCAGCATGGACCAAGCGAGCATCTCGAGGCACATCAGGAGAGCCCACGTGATCGGAATCCCTGCGAGCGTGGACCATGCGTTCGCGGCCAGAGAAAGCTTGATCGCCTGTCGCGTCGGCAGGGCCAGGACCCGCCGAGCCACCGCGGCCTCGACGAGCACGACGGGAACAAAGGCGATCCATGATGCGGGCCACGCGAGGACGATCATCGGGATGCCGGCATTCGCGAGGGCGGCCTTCGGCCAGAGCACGATCGCGGCGCCAGCCGAGATCCCGAGGGCTGCAGCGAGCCGGCGGCAAGCGTCCTCTGGTCTGAGCATCGGGCGCCAGTGTATCGTCATGCTATGGATTCCTCGTCAATGTGCTCGGGCGTTCAGCTGTGTCAGGGCGCGGCGCAGGAGCGCTGTCCGCGAAGCCGCGGAGCCATCGACGGGGCCGCCGCCTCGCTGTCGCTGTGAGAGCGACCCACCCGAGGTTGAGGGCCCCTGCGGGCTCGCCACCCGGAGCACGCCCATTCGACGTGAGCCCGACCGTCTACTCTCAGGTGAAGTACGACGCGCTCGCGTGTTTCTATCAATGCCGCTCCGGCATTGAGATCCTCGAGCAGTACGTCGGCCCGGACCACGCGCGCCCGGCGGGGCACCTCGTCTGGCTGTCCGTGGCCAGACGTCTGGCTGTCCGTGGCCAGACGTCTGGCTGCGGCGCTCTACTGCGACGGCGCGGCTCCAAGCGCCGCTCCGGCGCGGCTCAGGGCACCGGCATCTCGAACGCGACAGCGTAGTTCGGCTGCGCGACGCGCGTCATCGAGCCGACGAACGGATCGGAGTCGCGGAGCTGGCCCGAGCGCCACGTCCGGCCGGCGAACGCGGTGCCGTCGCTCGTCATCGCATAGCCGACGAAGACGCCCGTCGCCGGCAGATCGCTGCCGACCGTGATGCGCACCGAGCTGCCCGAGATCTCGACGGAGCTGATCCGGATCCGGGAGCTCCCCGTGCGCACCTCGAAGCCCTTCCCCTGCGACCACTCGGTGAGCGCGCCCTGGTGCGGCGCGGGCAGCGCGCTGTCCCAGGCGAGCGGCGGCACGGGCACGTGGAAGTGCACCGTGATCACGCGGCCGCTGCGCTCGACGCGGGTCGGCTCCAGCGGCCGCCAGTCGCGGCCCTGCACCACCTTCTCGTGGTAGATCTGCCCGAGCTTCTCGCCGAGCCGCTCGTAGCCATCCACCGTCATGTGGATGTTGTCGCTCGCGTACGGATACTGATACTTCGGCCCAGAGCAGATGATCTCGCCCGGGCGGTCGACGCCGACCTGCCACTGCGCGAGCGTGGACGCCGACCGCTGGTTCGAGCCCGTCGGATAGGCGTGCTGCTGCGACACGAACATCGGGATCGACTGGGTCTGACCCGTCAGCGGCTTGATATCGGTGTTGTAGTCGGTCCAGAGCCGGATGAGATCGTTCTTGTAGCTCGCGCTGCCGGCGTCGGACTCTCCGTGGGTGATCACGATCGCGCCGACGCCGAACTTCTTGCCCTGCGCGCCGGCGAGGCGGGCGATCGCCGAGGTCTCGAACAGCGACGCCGCGTAGGCCCGGCCCGTGGAGCCGGTGTCGCTGGCGCCCTTGCGGATGACCGACATGGCCTGTCCGCTCTCGCCGACGACCGTGTGCACGCTGATGTAATCGCGGCCCGTCGAGGCCTGCGCCAGCGTGGTGATCTGGTCGCCCATGGCCGTGTGCGGCGACTCGCCGTACATGTTGCGCGGATACGCGCTCGGATACCCGGTGGCGAGCGGGCGGATGGGCTCGACAAGCGGCACCATCGAGAGCCCGCTGGCGTTCGGATTGAACGGGGGCACGCTGACGCTGCCCAGCGAGAGCTTGAGGTTGTGATGGCGCTGCGTGGTCGCCCTGACCGGCGTCGCCTGCGCTCCGACCGACAGGCTCTGCCCGGTGCCGATGATCCCGGCCCAGTCCCAGCCAGGGCCCGTGGTTCCCCCGCCTCCGCCGCCGGAGCCGCCCGCACCGCCAGCGCCACCCGCGCCGCCCCCGCCACCGGCGCCGCCCGATCCGGAGCTCACGGAGCTGCTGCTGGACGCGCTTGAGCTGCTGCTGGAGCTGCTCGACGCGCTGCTGCTGGAGCTGCTCGACGCGCTGCTGCTGGAGCTCGCCGAGGCCGAGCCGCTGACCCCGCCGCCGTTGATCGACGCGATGGTGGGCAGGCTGGCGCCGACCCCGCAGAAGCCCCAGCTCGTCGAGGCGCCCCTGGCCAGCGCCGCGTTCCAGCTCAAGGGGGCGACGGAGAACTGGCCGCTCGACGGCGTGGTGGTCACATTCCACGCGCTGTCCAGCCTGGAGCCGTTGAGCGCGATGACCATGCTCCAGGTGGAGATCGGGGCGGAGCCCACGTTCTTCAAGGACACGTTCGCGCAGTACCCCGACCCCCACTGCGACTGGACGGAGAGGACCGCCTCTATCGACCCGTCCGCGCTGACGACGCCGCCCTCCAGGGACGCGATCTCTTCGTCGTCCGTCGATGCGCCGATGCAGGCGACCAGGGAGCACGCGATCGAGGCCGAGCAGAGGCCCAGCAAGCCAATAAAGCGCATGAAGCTTTCTCCTTGAAGTGATGAAGCGAGCCGCGAATCATTTCATCCAGGCGCACCACGCAAGCGCGGTGCGCGCAAAGCAAGGGACACGGCGCGCTCACGGCAGATTCCCGATCAAGAGATGTCTGATCACGACACGTCGCAGATCGAGCATGAGTGTCATTTCTCAGCCTGCTAGCGACTCAAGGACGATGGTCGCATGATGTGCTGAATCGTCCCAGCGCGAGCGCACGATGGCCTCGCGCGATGGGCGTGAGGCGGTGACGGCAGGAGAGATGAGGTGGACGACAGCCGAGCACGGCAGGAGGCTCGCCCGTCTTCGCCTGTCCGGCGGGGCTGGCGTGGCCCACGTGGAACCACGGGCGAGCGAGCTCCGGCGACGCCGTGCTCGTCGAGAGTGTCAGTGGCTGAAGATCGATTCGTGTTCACGAGAGGCGAGCAGCGCTGGATGAGCCGCTCGCCCTCGTCGACGCTGTTCGCGCCGTCTCACCGGATGCCGGGGAGGCCCGGTGCGCTGCAGGCGGGCCGCCGCGACGGCGCGGCGGCCTCCGAGCGACAGCCTCGCGGCCGTCAGGACTCGCGCGGGCGCTCGAGCTCGTCCCAGAGGCGCACGTCGCTCTTCTCCTTCAGGTAGATGCCGCCGACCACAACGGTGATGAGCGCCACCGTGATCGGGTAGAGCAGGCCGGCGTAGATGTTGCCGGTCGCGACAGTCACCGAGGAGGCGATGAGCGGCAGCAGCCCGCCGAAAACGCCGTTGCCGACGTGGTACGGGATCGACAGCGACGTGTAACGCACCTTCGCGGGGAAGGCCTCGACGAGGTACGCGGCGATCGGGCCGTAGACCATCGTGACGAAGATCACGAGCACGAACACGAGCGCGGTGAGCACGACCGGGCTGTCCGCGTTCTGCTTCATCGCCCAGAACACGGGGAAGAAGCCGATCGCGCCGAGCAGGTTGCCCGCGAGCATGATCTTCTTCCGGCCGATGCGATCGGACAGCGAGCCGAAGAAGACGAAGAACGGCATGCCGAGGGCGAGCGCGGCCGCGACAACGATCGTGGCCGTGATGAAGGGGACCTTCAGCGTGTTCTGCAGGAAGTAGAGGGCATAGAACTGGCCCGTGTACCAGACGACGCCCTGGCCGGCCGTCGCGCCGAAGAGGGCGATCAGGATGACCTTCCAGTTGCGCTTGTTGCCGAGGCTGTCCTTGATGGGCGCGGCCGACGTCTTCCCCTGAGCCTTGAGCTTCGAGAAGATCGGCGACTCCTTCAGGCGCGTACGCACGTAGAAGGACACGGCGACGAGCACGACCGAGAGGAGGAACGGGACGCGCCAGCCCCACTCCTTGAAGTCCTCCTCGCCGAGCAGGAGCCGGGTCCCGAGGATCACCGCCAGCGAGACGAACAGGCCGAGCGTCGCCGTGATCTGGATGAACGAGGTGTAGAAGCCGCGCTTCTCGTCGGGCGCGTGCTCGGCGACGTACACCGCCGCGCCGCCGTACTCGCCGCCGAGCGCGAGGCCCTGCACGAGGCGGATCAGGACGAGCGCGAGCGGGGCGGCGAGCCCTATCGTTTCATAGGTCGGCAAGAAGCCGATGAGCGCCGTCGCGCCGCCCATGAGCAGCAGCGTCACGAGGAACGCGTACTTCCGGCCCACGATGTCGCCGATGCGCCCGAACACGAGCGCGCCGAAGGGGCGGACGACGAAGCCCGTGGCGAAGGTGCCCAGCGTCAGCAGGAAGCCCGCTGTCGGGTTGTCCCTCGGAAAGAAATGGGTGGAGATGATCGCCGCGAGGCTCCCGAAAATATAGAAGTCGTACCACTCGATCATCGTGCCGCCCGCGGAGGCGAAGATGACCTTCCAGAGCGTCGCGCTGTCGACGACCTCGCGCTGGCCCTCACCATCGCCGGCGAGGCTCGTGGGGTTCACTGCGAGGGTTTGGGGAGACGTCTGTGCCATAAGAGCAGTTCCTCGGAGTCCACGTCCGGAATACCACGCAGGGCGCGAAGGGAATACCCGTTCCGCCATCGGGGGAACACGTGGGCGCGCTCGTCCCGCGAGGCCGCGTTACGATCGGTAACACGCGACCGCGCCGCGCCGCGAGGGAGTTATGGACAGCCTGCATCGTTCTCGCCGCCGCGGTCCGGACGCGCGCCGCGCCGCGCCGAGGACCGCGGGATCAGGTGCGCGGCCGGGGGATCCCGAGNCGGGATCAGGTGCGCGGCCGGGGGATCCCGAGCCGCTGTCGCCGCTCCCAGAGGGCCTTGCGGCTGATCCCGAGTCGACGGGCGATCTCGGTCTCCGTCATCTCGTGCTGGTGCTCGAGGACGAAGCGGCGGAAGTAATCCTCGAGCGAGTCGGACGGGGGCGCTCCGTCGCGCGCGGCGACGCGCGGGGCGGGCGAAGGCGGCCGCGGAGGGGCGTCGAGCCCGAGCAGCGCGACGCCTATCTCGCTCGCGTCGGCGAGGACGATGGCGCGGTGAACGGCGTTCTCCAGCTCGCGGACATTGCCGGGCCACGGGGCCGCCGCGACGGCGGCGCGCGCCTCGGGCGACA
>NZ_JEMA01000444.1 GCF_001589285.1 Sorangium cellulosum
GTTGGCGGCCGTGAGGCGGGGCGCGGCGTCGGTCGCGGGCGCGGACATGGGCGCGGCGGGGAGCGCTGGCGCGCCGGCGGGCGGGAGGACGGCGTCGGCGAGGAAGAAGAACAGCGGTTTCTTTCCGGTCAGGGCGCCGAGGGTCCGGGGAAGCCGGCGGTCGGCGATGCGCTGCTCGAGCGCCGCCTTGAACGCGCGGCCCAGCGCAGGCAGGAGGCCCTTGGGGAGCTGCGCCAGATCGACGGCGGGAGCGTCGGGCTTGCGCACCGACTGGAGCTGCAGCTCCAGGAGCCGATCGGACTGCGCGACCGCCTGGAGGTCGTCTGCGAGCAGCACGAGCGTGGTGCCGGGCGCTGGCTTCTTCTTGCCGCCGGCGGCGCGGGAGAGCAGCACGCTGGCCTTCGCCTCCCTGGTGTTGAGCGCCTTGAGGGTCACCGCAGGCGTTTCACCGGTCAGCTCCGCGAGCCGCTCGAGCGTCGGCGGGTACGACGCGCCGCCGAGCTGCTTCTGCGACTCGAGGACGCCGAGGAGCCTCGGCACCGGCGAGGGCGGCGGCTCCTTCTTTCGCGGCGCAGGCTTCTGCCTCGCGGAAGGCTTCTCCTTCGGCGCGGCGGGCTTGCGGGGCGCGGAAGCCTTCTTCGGCTCTGCGGCGCTGCTCTTCCTGGCTGCCGTGGTCTTCGTGGTCGTCGCCCGCGCGCGCGGGCTCGATGCGGCGTTCTTGTTCGTGACCCACCTCCCGAGCGCCCGAGATTACCCGGGCGTCCAGTCATGGGAAGAGGCTCCGTCCATCGTCCCGCCGCGAAGGTCGAGGGGCTCGCGTGCGACTGGCTCCGGACGATCAGATCGGGTGTAAGCCCCTGGCGCACTCCGCGACCGAAGCGGGCTCGTCCGTAGAACCGTCACGCCTTTCAAGCAATGCAGGGCTCCCGTCGCTCGGCCGAGGCGCGACCGTTCCTCCGCAGCGCGTCCCACAGTGGCTCCCCTTGCCCCAGCTCGGCCGCGCAGCCCTCGACCGTCTTATCTCGCCAGCTTCGATCTCGAAGAGGAGCACAGGATGAGCACCGATGCAGGAGAGCACATTCGTGCGGCATGCCCTGGCAGACCTGGACGAACGGCGGCGGCGACTCTCCTCCGCGAGACGCTGCCCATCGCCGCAGACGCAGGACAACCGACGTAAGCGGCCGAGGTGTGGCCCCCCGTTCACGCGTCGCGTCTCGCGCCACGACCTGGGCAAAAAATCCGCATGGATCGGGGAGGTACGAGCTTTTGCTTCCCACCGCCGTCATGAGGAACTGCTTTCGTTCGCTGGTTCTCGTGGGGGCTCCTTTCATCTTCGTCGCGGGCTGCGGCGGATCGGACGGCGACACGTTCGCCGAGCCCACCGCCGCCTGGAGAGCGGAGGCCGCACAAGCGCCGAGAATCAATGACGGCTCAACCTGTTGTGCGCTCTAGCGTCAGAGTGCCCCGAGCCCATCGCGGTCGCCCGCGCGCACCGTGACCCCGGCGCGCCCGTCCTCGCTTGACACAGTGTAAACTATGCCCCACGCTTGACACCATGTCAAGCAAGGACGGGGAAACCCGCGCCGTGATTCTCGAGGCCGCGCGCCGGCTGGTGACCGAGCCGGGGCGTCGCGGCGTCTCGATGGCGGAGATCGCGTCGGCGGCCGGGGTGTCGCGCCAAGCGGTCTATCTGCACTTCGAGACCAGGACCCAGCTGCTGGTCGCGCTGGTGCGTCACGTCGACGAGGTGCATGGGTTCGCCGACCTGATCCGAAAGTGCGAACGCGTCCCCGACGCGCGCGCGATCCTTTACGAGTTCATCGGTGCGTGGGCGGACTACGTCGCCCACATCACCGATGTGGCGCGGGCCATGCGGACGGCACGGGCCACGGACGAGGACGCGGAGCTCGCGTGGCGCGACCGCATGCGCGGTTTCACGGGCGTCTGCGCGGGCTTCGTGGCGCGGCTTCAGGCCGAAGGCGCGCTGGCCGACGAATGGTCGGCGTCGGATGCGGCGGACTTCCTGGCCACCCTCCTGTCGATCGGGAACTGGCAGGAGCTCATCGAGGAGCGGCGCTGGTCCCGGGCGCGCTACGTCCGCGCGATGCGTCGGAGCGTGGAGCAGAGCCTGCTCAGGCCGATGGAGATCAAGACGGCACCGAGGAGGCGCTCGTGAGCGGCGCGCAGCCGGAGCTCTTGGCGCAGGGCTCGGTGGAGATCCGCCGGCCCCTGGACGAAACGTTCGCGTACGTGTCCAACATGGAGAACTTCCCGATCTGGTTCCCGGGCGTCGCGGCCATGCGCGAGCTCGACACGCTGGAGCACGGGCAGGTCGGCAAGCGCTACCGGGAGACCGTGCGCATGCCCTTCGGGCGCACCGGCACGATCGACATCGAGGTGAAGGAGGCGCGCGTCGGAGAGCGACTGCTGACCGAAGGAGAGGGCTTCCTCTTGCCCCGCATGAGTGTGGACTTCGCGGCGCTCTCCGACGACTCGACGCGCGTCGCGTGGCGCATGGTCAGCCGCAATCAGCGGTGGTGGTTTCGCTGGCTTGTGGTCCCACTCCTGCGCCGCGTGATGCGCGGCCGAGCGCGCGACGGACTGCGTAAGCTGCGCGAGACCCTGGAGCGCGAGCCGTCGTGAATGGTGCCGACGTTCGAGCGCACCTCGGCGCAGCGGCCTCGCGGTGAGCCTCTCCTCGCTGTCGTGGTGCACGAGTGTCTTCGCGAGCTGCCCCTGCCAGTCTCCTTGCGGAACGGGGGCGCCGGGACGGCTTCGGGCTCGGCGGGAGGCTTTCGAAGGGACCTCGCCAGGCCTCGACCATCTCGACGTACGGCGCGAGCTCTCACAGCGACATTCGAGGCTCCGCGCTCCTTCTTCGAATGATCTCTCCGGGTTTACCTCCGGATGCCTTGATCACGAGCATCTCCTCGATATCTACATCAGCCAACACAACAATCTTCTTGCGAGCAGCGATCCACGGCTCTCGCATCGCGCTCAGGTCGGCGTCACCCGCCGCCACCGGCCTGACGATGCCGAGATCGCGGCCGCGCTGGCGCTCCCGAGGCCGACGGTGGCCACGCGGCTCCGCCTCGCCCGCCGCCTCTTCGCGCGCTCCCTCACCCATTCTCATCCGCCGCTCGCCGCCTCGCGCGCCACGCGGATCGCCTCCTCCAGCTTCTCCGGCGTGACCTCCTGGTCCTGCAGCACCGCCGCCGCCCAGGCGGCGACCTCGGCCGGCGTCTGGAAGATGTTCGGCGCGGGCCCCTGCGTCCCGCGGGCCTGCAGCCGCATCATGAGGGCGCGGACCGAGGCGGCGATGAACCCCTCCGCCTCGATGAGCGTGGCCACGCCCTTGAGGTACCCCCCGGGAGCGGTCGCCACCCGCTGCATCGCCGCCCGGGTCTCCGCATCGGGCGGCTCGGTGCGCTCGCGGGGGACCACGATCAGGAACGCTGCTCCTCCCACCTGGCGCGTCGCCCAGGGCTGGAAGAGCGCCCGGGAACGCTCGACGCCGGCGACGCTGGCCTGCCCGCGCCAGACGAGCAGCATGAGCCGGCGCCAGGTCGCCACCACGTATACGTCCGTCCGCTCCAGAAGCTCGACCTTCACCGAGGAGGAGGAGGCCACCATTGCCGCCGATTGTCGTCCCCGCGTGGGGGCCACCGCAAGGCCCCGGCGTGTTTCAGGCCAGCAGCCCGCACGAACTCGCTGGCCCCACGAGGACATCCGTGGCCGTGACGACCACCTGAGCTGAGGAGAATGACGTGTCGACCGCCGCGCCTCGCGTCGATACTGCGCACCGGAGCTCGACCGTACTCCTCGGCGATCCCCCGGATCGCCCGGGGGTGATCTGCCCGATCGCCCGAGCGCGCTCGGCCGCCCCCGCTCCCGCCCTGATTCGACCTCGGCCCTGGTCGCGCGTGGAATTGTCCACCCTCACGGACGGGCACGGACGCTGCTAGTCGCAGCGACACGCGCGAAGCCTGCAGATCGCCGTGGAAACCAGAGGAGGACGCATGGATCGGAGAGACAGTCGCAACGTGCTGCTGACCGTGGCTTGCCTCGGCGCTGTCGCGGGGTGCATCACCGCGGCCGACGGGCCGGAAGGCGCGGTGGACACGGCGAGCCAGGGGTACGCCGAGGTGTCCTACGGCCCCGGCGCGGGGTGGAACCTCGTGTGGTCGGACGAGTTCGACGGATCGAGCCTGAACACGGCCAACTGGAACGTGCTCACGAGCAACCACGATCCGGTCACCAACAACTGCAACTTCGGCACCGGAGAGCTCGAGTATCCGCGCGCCTCGAACGTCGCCGTCCGCGATGGCAAGCTGATCATCTCCGCGCAGCGCACGAGCGACAACCCGGCCGCGCCCCAGTGTACCGGGTACGGCGGGCGCTCCTTCTATTCCGGGCGCATCCACACGAAGGGCAAGGTCGAGCGGCGGTACGGCAAGATCGCCGCGAGCATCAAGGTGCCCTCCGGCTACGGGATGTGGCCGGCGTTCTGGACCCTGGGCGCCAACATCGACTCCGGCGCCAACGCGTGGCCTCGCTCGGGCGAGATCGACATCCTCGAATGGAGATCCACCGAGCCCACCTGGATGCAGTCCGCGGCCCACTGGTGGAACGGCGGAGAGGCGCACTGGGGGACCGGGGCGAGCCGCGGCTCGAGCCTCGCCGACGCCTTCCACGTCTACGAGGTCGAGTGGTCGTCGAGCAGCATGATCTTCAGGCTCGACGGCGACATCGTGGCGAACAACACGTACCACCACGGCGAGACGGAGTTCCAGCAGAACCACTACATCCTCTTGAACCTCGCCATCGGAGGCAACTGGTACGGCAACCCGAGCCCCGCGAGCATCGATCTGCCGTCGGGCACCACGAAGACAATGGAAGTCGAGTGGGTGCGCTGGTACCAGCAGGGCGGCGGCTCGAGCGGCATCTCGCTCACCAACCCGAGCTTCGAGTCCGGGTTGACCGGTTGGACCAACTGGAGCCCGAACGGCACCGGGGCAGCGGCCTTCAGCGAGACGTACAACGGCGCACAGTCCGGCTCGTACCACCTCACCCACTGGACCAACGGCGCTCCGTTCGAGGTGTGGACGTACCAGACGCGCTCGGGGCTCGCGGCGGGCGACTACAAGGTCCGAGCGTGGGTGAAGAAGGGCGGCAGCCACGATTTCAGCCGGCTCCAGGCCAAGACGTGCGGCGCGTGCTCGCCCACCTACACGACGATCGGGACCCATGGGAGCTGGACGCAGATCGAGACGCCGGCCCTCCGTGTCACGGGCGGCACCCTGGAGTTCGGCTTCCACACGAAGGCCACCTCCGGCAACCCGGCGAGCTACATCCACATGGACAGCGTCGAGCTGATCCGCCTCTGACCGTCCAGCGCTGCCCCGCCGCGCGGCACGAGCTAGAGTTCGGGCCCGATGAAGGACACCCTCACCGCCGCCGCGGCGCGGCGCATCGCGCTGGCGGCGCAAGGCTTCGGTGGACAGCGGCCGGGACCCGACACGACGAGGCGCCAGCTGACGGGGCTGATCGAGCGGCTCGGGGTCGTGCAGATCGACTCCGTGAACGTGGTCTCGCGGACCCACTACCTGCCGGCCTTCTCGCGGCTGGGCGCCTATCCGCGCGCGATGCTCGAGGATCTGGCCTGGGCCCGGAAGCGGCCGCTGTTCGAGTACTGGGCCCACGAGGCCTCGCTGCTGCCGCTCAGCGCGCAGCCGCTGCTGCGCTGGCGGATGGCCGACGCCCGCGACGGGGTCGGCGTGTGGAAGGGCGTCGCCCGCTTCCTGCGCGAGCACCGGCCGGTGGTCGACCGCGCCCTGGAGCAGATCCGCGAGCGGGGTCCCCTCACCGCCTCCGAGCTGGAGATCAGCAAGAAGGGCGAGGGCGGCTGGTGGGGCTGGAGCGACGCGAAGCGCGCTGCCGAGTGCCTGTTCTGGATCGGCGAGCTGACAACCGCCACCCGGCGCGGCGCCTTCGAGCGGGTCTACGGCCTGCCGGAGAAGGTGCTGCCCAGCGACGTCCTCGAGGCGCCGACGCCGGCGCGCGAGGAGGCCCAGCGCGAGCTGCTCCGCATCGCCGCCCGGGCGATGGGGATCGCCACCGAGCGCGACCTGCGCGACTACTTCCGCATGGGCGTGGCCGAGACCAGGGCCCGGGTGAGCGAGCTGGTGGAAGCCGGGGAGCTGCTGCCGGTGAGCGTGAAGGGGTGGCGCGAGGCCGCGTTCCTCGATCCCGCCGCGCGCCGGCCGCGCCGGGTCGAGGGCGACGCCCTGCTCTCGCCGTTCGACAACGTGATCTGGTTCCGCGAGCGGACGGAGCGGATGTTCGGCGTGCGGGTGCGGCTGGAGATCTACACCCCGGCGCCGAAGCGCACCCACGGCTACTACGTCCTGCCCTTTCTGCAGGGCGAGGCGATCACCGCCCGCGTCGACCTGAAGGCAGACCGCAAGGCCGGCGTGCTTGTCGTCCAGGCCAGCCACGCCGAACCCTGGGCGGACGACGAGACGCCGGCGCGGCTGGCGGCGGAGCTCCAGCGGATGGCGGGCTGGCTCGGCCTGGAGACGGTGCGGGTTGCGCCGAAGGGGGACCTGGCGGCGCGCCTTGCAGGCGCCCTTCCCCAGGTCCGCTCATCCGACGACGGCGCTCCCTGACGACGTGGACCTCGGCCTTCGACGCTGGGCGCCGGCTTCACGTGCTCTTCCTGAGCTTGTGCAAGATGATGGTGTTGCCTTCGGTGTCTTGCATGACCGCCATGCGGCACACAGGCGACTGGACGTCGTCGGCCATGAACGTCACGCCTTCGCCCTTGAGCCGCGCGACGAGCGCGTCCAGGTCTTCGACCTCGAACGCGATGCTCGCGCCGCCCGGCTCGGCGGCCGACTTCGGATCGGGATGATTGAACAGCGCCAGGCAGCCGCCGCCCGGCAGGTCATATTCGGTCCACACGCCATTGTCCGCGTGGCTGCCCACGCGCAGGCCGAGCGTGCCTTCGTAAAATGCGCGAGCGCGCTGCGTGTCCTTCACCGGAAACATGGTGAACGCCACTTTCTTCAGCATGCAGACCTCCAGCGCGTCGCGGACCGGCAGGGTACCCCCAGCCAGGCCACCGGATCCGCGTTGCAGAATATTTCAGATGATAACCTGGAAGAGACGTCAGCGCGATAGAGGGGTCAGGCCGCATTCTTGACCCTGCTCGCGAACTGCTCGAGGCGAGTGACGACAGGGACCGCGACGTCTGGAGCGCGACGCTTGCCATCCTCGTTGAACCAGACCGCTTGAACGCCGAACGATCGAGGCGCCACACAGTCGTGCTCGAGAGAGTCGCCGATCATGGCGATACCGTGCAACGGAAACCCGAGCTGAGCCGCGACCGCCTGCCAGAACTCTGGCTGATTCTTCTTGTATCCCAGCTCCGTGTAGCAAAAGACCTCGCGGAAGAACCTCGCAAATCCGACTCGCCCGAGCGCGACCTCGATCATCGGCTTGCGAGAGACGCTCGCGTTGGTGGCGATGCACAAGGGCACATGCCCCTCCAGCGAAGTCAAGCACTCCGCTGCACCAGGGATCGCTTGCACGGTCGGCCACAAGCCCATCGGCAGGTCGTCGGGGCCATCCTCCGACATGAGCGTGCCGCCCCAATCGAAGCAAACAGCGCGGACGTCAGAAAGTCGTTCCATGCGGGCTGACGTCCTGACGTTCACCATCCGGCGGCGCAGCCGGCCGTCTTCCGAAGGGCCGGCCTTGCTCCCCGCTCGAGAACGCGGCGAGCTGCACGCCCGGCTCGACGCCGTGGCGCGGCGGCGCGTCGGGGCCCACCCGCTCGAGACGGCCACCGACATCCAGGCGATCCAGACGCTGCTCGGCCACGGGCGGGTAGCGTACCTGGCGGCCACCCCGTCCTGTCAAGACGACCAGCGCGGGAGCGTCGGGCTCGGCGCCGGACGGCGTCGCGAGCGGGCCTCATCGGAAACGGCGGCCCTTTCACCGGCGCGTGACGCCCTCCAGTCGGCGTCAGCCGCCCGGAGGAGCGCCCGTCAGTTCTTCACGAGCCCGTTGAAGAGCCCGATGCACATCTCGTCGAGCGAGCTCTCGCCGAGGACGATATCCCTCGGCGCGTTGAGGTTCTCCTCGAGGAGCGCCCTCTTCACGAACGGGTTGTCCATCGTGTTGTCGTAGCGGCAACGCAGGGTCATGACATCGCCGGACTTCAGGACAGGGAGCTCCTCGATCGGCGCGTCGATGGTGTACGTCTGCTGCCAGTTGAAGTCCCACTTCGGCGTCTGGACCACGCACTCCTCGGCCGGATCGGCGCCCTGCGGGCTCGGGCGCTCGACGTCGACCTTCATGTCGGTCCCGACATAGTGCATGTGGGTCATCGCGCTGTAGAGCCGGATCCCGTCCACCAGCGACTCCCCCATGAACTCCTCGGGGAGCGTGACCTTCATGACCTCGGTGTGGTCCTTGACCCCTGCCGGGACGAAGAACTCGACCCCTTCCCTGTCGTTGGGCCCCGGCTGGAGCCCGTCGCCGCTCGGCCATTGCGATGGGAAGTTGCCGAACGCCACGAAGACGACCCTGTACTCCGGCGGCTCCGGGAGCAGCCGGAGCTGGATCTTGCTCGCGTCAGGCTCGGCCATCGCGCCCGCCGGGTGGTAATGGACCTGCATCACCAGCCTCGCCCCCGCGGGGACGAAGAAGCCGGCGTTGGGAGGGAACTCGGTCGGTCGCCCGCCCGGCGCCCACACGCCGAGGACCTGGGTGTCCTGGACGCCGGAGCTGCCAAAACACTCGTAGCCGCCGTCGGCGTCGGCCAGGGCGTCGCTCTCCGCGTGCGGGTCGGTGAAGACCACCACGTGATGGACGACCTTCGAGTTCCCCGGGACCACGTTCATGCCGTTCACGAACGTGTCCTCGGCGAGCTTCGGATCCATGACCGGCCTCGCGCCATGGCGATACGGCCGGCAGCCCCCGTCGCCGCGCTCGTCGACGTGCCCACGGCCGAGGAGGACGCGCAGGGCGACATGGGGCTCGGCATCCGGGGCGACCTCGCGCCTGCTCGTCCTGCACGGAGGTCTGGCGCTGCGCTCATTCCCCCGGGATCGCCGGAGCATCACGCGACCGACAACGATTCCCACACGACTTGCTCCGCCTGCCGGTAAGTGCTTGTTGCTCCAGGAGCCTTTACGGGCCTGCCTCGCTGTTCGTGACGATTTTTCGCGGCTCATTCAGCTCATCTTTCTGCATCACTCCAAGGTGGACAGGCTGCCAGAATGGATTAGCGTTTCACTCCGATGCACAACCGCTCTGACCAGTTTGCGAAGAGCTTGCTGCGCGACGGGCTGAGCCTCGTCACGGCGGCGCAGACCGAGGTCGAGGTCCTGGCGGCGACCCAGAAGATCGATGTCTTCAGCGTGCCTGACCCGGCCCGCGAGGCCGAGCGCGCCAGGATGGGCCTGCTCGGCGAGCTCGCGGCCGAGCCCAGCCTGTTCGAGCCGTTCCACGGCACGCCGAGCCTCCGCCAGGTGCGCCGGTGCCTGCGCAAGCAGCTCACATGGCACCACGAGCTCGAGCGCCGCGCCCGCGCTGCCGCCGGCGCCGCCGCGCTGGACGAGGACGCCGACGCGCCGACGCAGCCGGCTGTCGACTTCCCTGCGCTTGTCGTCATCGGCCGGGGGCGTCCCGAGACGGTGCTCGACGCCTACCGCTGCGAGCCGGTGCAACCCGGCGTCTACCACGCCGTGCCGGGCCTTGTGATGCGCGTCATCGTGCTCGCCGAGCTGCCCCGGACGCGCGCGACGCTGCTCTTGCGCCTGCTCGGCTCCGGCCGCGTCCTGCGCGAGGCGCTGGCCGATCTGGCGGCGCTGCCGGACGACGCCTGGGAGAAGAGCGTCGCCAGGCCGCTGCTGGTACACTTCCGGCTCGGAACCAACGAGCCGACGACCGACAAGGAGGACGAGGTGAGCGCAGAGATCCGGGCGTGGTTCGAGGAGTACGAGAAGAACCTTCGCGCCGAGGCGCGAACGGAAGGCCTCAAGGAAGGCCGCACCGAGGGGCGCGCCGAGGAGGCGGCGCGGGCCGTGCTGACCGCGCTCCGGGTGCGCGGCATCGCCGTGCCGGACACCGCGCGCGAGCGCATCCTGGCAGAGAAAGATCCGGAGACGCTGGAACGGTGGCTTGAGCGGGCCGTCGTCGCCGCGTCGCTCGCCGAGGTGCTCGACGGGTTGAGCTGAGCCATGCCGGCCTGCGGTCCGCTGCCCGGCTCGTAGGCTCCGGCAACGGACGCGCAGCCGCGGGTCTGCCGCCGCGCATCCGGCCACCTACCAGGATGATGCCGCGCCTTGCTGGAGGCACCTCCACCGCGGAGCTCATGGCCCCTGAGGCACCGTCCGGCCTTCGCCAGGGCTGCATGATTGGGCCGCCAACGGAGCGACTCCGCACCATAAAGGGATGGCCACCGCGACCGGCCGGGTCACAATGTTCCCATCACAGGAGGCAGACGTGAAGCTTCAGAGGGTGCTCGTCTTGTCCAGCGTGGGACTCGTGTCGGCCTGCTCGGGGGCAGCGTCAGAGAATCCAGCGGCCCCTCCGGCGCTGACCTGTCAGGCCTCAACGGAATGCGCGGCTGCGCCCGAGACGCCGCTGTGCGACCAGGCGACGGGCGAATGCGTCGCGCTCCCGGCCGGACACCCCATCGGCGTGAAGGACGGCAGCCCGTCCTCGGTCGTCCTCGTGCCGGTGTTCGAACCCGACAGAATGCGTGAGCCGACGGATCTCGACTTCAACCCGGAGCGGCCGGACGAGCTCTGGGTGGTGAACCGCAAGGACGACAGCGTGACCATCATCTCGAAGCCGGGCGCGCCGGACAGCCAGGCGATCCGCCTCCGCGACCCCGCCGCCTCGCACTTCATGGACCGGCCGCCGGCGATCGAGTTCGGTCACGCGGGCACGTTCGGCGTCTGCGGGGACAGCGACAACGGCGGCAACTACTTCATGGGTCCGACGCTCTTCTCCTCGGACCTCGATATCTTCGCGGAGGAGACGCCCGACGGCCTCGGGTCGCACCTCGACATGCTCCACTCGAGCCCCTTCTGCAAGGGCCTCGCGCATGAGCACGACAACGTGTACTGGGTCTTCAACGGTCACGACCTCTCGATCGACAGGTACAACTTCGCCGTCGACCACGGCCCCGGGAACGACGATCACGCCGACGGCGAGATCTACCGCTATGTGCCGGGCGAGGTGCTCGGCATCGACGAGGCGCCGAGCCATATCTTCTACCGCGCCGAGGACCGCCACCTCTACATCGCCGATACAGGTCACAAGCGGCTGCTCAAGCTCCATACAGCGAGCGGGAGGCCCGGGAGCGGCTTCGACGGGAGCGAGCCGGTCGTGGCGCGCCATCACGTCGACGGGGCCAAGCTGACCGAGCTCGTCCCCCCGGGGACGCTCGAGACGCCGAGCGGGATCGAGGTCCACGAGGGCATCGTCTACGTCACGGATCACGCGACAAGCCGGTTCCACGCCTTCGACCTGGAGGGGCAGCCCGTCCGCACCCTGGACACGGGGCTGCCCGCGGGCTCGCTCGCCGGCTTCACCTTCGGGCCGGACGGCAAGATCTACCTCGTCGATCTGCTGTCGAGCCGGGTCTACCGGATCGACCCCATCCTGTAAGGCAGACCGGCACGTCATCCCCAGGGTGCGGTGTCCCTGGACCCCGCCGCCACGCTCCTCCGCGCACCGCTCCCGCAGGATGGATCATCGGTTGGTGATCAACCCATCGTTCGCAACAGGATCAGAAAGCAGGAGTCGAGCCTCCTCGGCGCGTGGATACACAGGCCAAGGATGGCCTCGACGGCTCGTCCTCTTCTCCCCGGCCGGCCACAAAGCGCTGTTAATTTCCGCAGGTTCTGTGATACCAGGAGCAAGGAGCGAGGGGGGAATGTCTTCTCCTACAGCGCCGTCCTCTCACCGTGTGCGCGCCTGCGCGCTCCACGTAGGTCGGGTATGCCATTGGCCGGGGGACGGTCGCCGGGGTGCCAGGACCGTGAACATCCATGCAAGAGCGAGAAACTCTGGATCCTGGGCTTGTCCTCATCGCAGATGACAGCTCGGACAACCTGGAAGTGCTCTCGAGCGCGCTCCTCTGCGACGGGCTGGAGGTCGCCGTCGCGAGCGACGGCGAGGAGGCCGTCGAGCTGGCCAGCCGGGTGCAACCAGACCTCATCTTGCTCGACGCGCTGATGCCTGGCCTCAGCGGGTTCGAGGCGTGCCGGCAGATCAAGGCCAATCCGGCGACGCAGAGCATCCCTGTCATCTTCATGACGGCGCTCGCTGAAGCGAAGTTCAGGATCCGGGGCTTCCGCGTGGGCGCCGTGGACTACGTGACCAAGCCGTTCGAGGAGACCGAGCTCCTCGCGCGGGTTCACACCCAGATCTCGCTCCGGCGCGCGACGCAGGCCCTCGAGGAAAGGAACAGCCGGCTCTCGGAGGAGATCCGGGAGCGCGGCAGGGCCGAGGAGGCGCTGGCCGAGGCCGTGCATCAGCTGCGCGACGCGAACGCGCAGCTCTCGGAGGAGCTCCTGGAGCGCGAGCGCGCCGAGGCGATCAGGCAGGCCCTGCAGGAGCAGATCATCGCGGTGCAGCGGGAGCGGCTCCTCGAGCTGTCCGCGCCGCTCATCCCGATCGTCGACGGCGTCCTCGTGATGCCGCTCGTCGGCACGGTGGACGCCGAGCGCGCCAGGCAGGCGATCGAGACAGCGCTGTCCGAGGCGGCCAGGCGTGGGGCGGACCACCTCATCATCGACATCACCGGGGTCAAGGCGGTCGACGCGACCGTCGCGTGCATGCTGCTGCGCGCGGCGAGGGGGCTCTCGCTGCTCGGCACCCGGGCGATCGTCACCGGCATCCGCCCCGAGGTGGCGCAGACGCTCGTGGGGCTCGACCTGCACCTCGATGGCATCGTGACGAAGGGCACCCTGCAGTCGGGCGTGGAGCACGCGCTGCGGACGCGCGGCCGCAGGCAGGGCTGAAGCGAGCTTCGAGGCGCGGGCGGAGCCGCAGCTCGCCCGCCATCTCCGCAGGGACCGAGAGAGGGGGACGACGCAGGATGGAGCTGAGAGACTACGCGGTGGGGGAGGTGATGCACGAAGGGAGCGAGACCCGGGTGTGCCGCGCTGTGCATCGCCCCTCGGGCGACAGGGTGGTGCTCAAGCTCCCGGCGGCGGCCGCGCCGAGCTCCCGCGTGGCGGGGCGCATGATCCACGAGCACCGCATCCTGACGCAGCTCGGGGCGGTGTCGGGGATCGCGCGCGCACGGGAGCTCCTGCAGCAGGGCGGCACCGTCGGGCTGGTCCTCGAGGACCCGGGGCTCCAGTCGCTGGATCGCGTGCTGGCCGAGCGGGGGCGCCTGCCGATCGAGGCGGGGCTGAGGGTGGGCGCGCTCCTCGCGCGGGCGCTCGAGGCGGTGCACGCGGCGGGCGTCACGCACAAGGACATCAAGCCGCAAAACGTGCTCGTGGACGCTGCGTACACGCAGGTCAAGCTGCTCGACTTCGGCATCGCCTCGTCGCTGCCGCTGGAGGCGACGGCGGCGAGCGTCCCCGAGGGCATCGAGGGGACGCTGGCGTACGTGTCGCCGGAGCAGACAGGCCGCACCGCGCGCGCGATCGACGCGCGCACCGACCTGTACTCGCTCGGCGTGACGCTCTTCGAGGCGCTGTCGGGGCGGCTGCCGTTCACCGAGCGCGACCCGCTCGCCCTTGTGCACGCGCACCTGGCCAAGGAGCCGCCTGCCCTCGACGAGGTCGCACCGGACGTGCCCCCTGGCCTCTCGGCGATCACCGCCCGGCTCCTGGCGAAGAACGTCGACCGGCGCTACCAGACCGCCCGCGGGACGGCGGAGGACCTGGAGCGAGCGCTCCGCGCGTGGCGCGAGCGCGGCACGGTCGAGCGCTTCCCGCTCGGGAACAAGGACTTCTCGCGCAGGCTCCGGCTGCCGGACGTCCTCGTCGGGCGAGAGCACGAGCGCGAGCGGCTGGGCGCCGCCTTCGCCCGCGCCGCCCAGGGCGCGGTGGAGCTCGTGCTGATCGGCGGCCCGTCCGGCATCGGCAAGACGGCGCTCGTGCGCACCGTCTACGGCGACATCGCCCAGGCCGGGCGCGGGCTCCTCATCTCGGGCAAGCACGACCAGCTCGCGCGGTCGACGCCCTACGCGGCCATGGCGCAGGCGTTCGGGGCGCTCATGCAGCAGTGGCTGGCCAGCCCGAAGCCGGTGCTCCGGGCGTGGCAGGAGCGGATCAGGACCGAGGTCGGGGACAACGCGCGGCTCATCGCCGACGTTGTGCCGGAGCTCGATCGGGTCATGGGCAAGCTCGCGCCGGTGCCGCCGGTGCAGGGCGATCAGGTGCTCGCCCGCCAGCGCCTCACCTGGCTGAACTTCGCGCGGGCGGTCACGACGCCGAACGCGCCGCTCGTGATGTTCCTCGACGACATGCAGTGGGCGGACAGCGCCACGCTGGAGATCCTGAGGACGCTTCTCACGGACGCGGAGCGGAGAGATCTCCTGCTGATCGCGGCGTACCGCGACAACGAGGCGCCCCCCGAGCACCCGCTGTGGAAGCTCGTGGCGTCGGTGGGCGAGAGCGGGGCGAAGGTGACGAGGATGTCGGTGGGGCCCTTGTCGGAGGAGCACGTGCAAGCGTGGGTCGGGCGCGCGCTGAGCTGCGAGGCGGCGCGGGCGGAGCCGCTGTCGCGGGCGCTGTGGCAGAAGACGCGTGGAAACCCGTTCTTCCTGGAGCAGCTCCTGCTCTCCTGGCACCGGCAGGGCAAGGTGGTCAGGGACCCGGACAGCGGCGCGTGGCGCTGGGACCAGAAGGAGCTGGAGCAGGCGCAGGTCACCGACAACGTCGTTGCCCTCCTGACGGACAAGGTGCTCGAGATGCCCGAGGCGACCCAGCAGCTCCTGGGGCTCGCCGCGTGCGCGGGGCACACGTTCCACCTCCACGACCTGGAGCGCCTCAGCGGATGGGATCGCGCCCGGGTGACCGGGGCGCTGTGGCCCGCCATGCAGGAAGAGCTGGTGGTGCCGACCGACGGAGCCTACCGGTCGGCGCAGGCGCTGGGACAGGCCGGCGGCGGGACCGTGGGAGGCGCGCTGGACGCGGAATACCGCTTCTTGCACGACCGCGTGCAGCAGGCGAGCTACGAGCGGATCGCGCCGGAGCAGCGCGCCCTCGCGCACCTGGAGATCGGCCGGCGCCTCTGGGCCCAGCGCCGGACCCAGGGCGGCACACAGCAGCAGCTCCTGGAGCTCGTGCGGCACCTGAACCTGGGCTCGGCGCGGATCGACGCCGCGGAGGAGCGGGAGGCGCTGGCGCGGCTGAACCTCGAGGCAGCGCGCGCCGCGAAGGCGGCGAGCTCCCACCGGCTCATGGCGAGCCTCGCGGAGACGGCGCAGGCGCTGCTGGACCAGCATGCGGGCGCGGGCGACGGCGCGCGGCGCGGGGACCCGGAGCTGGCCGCGCAGCTCGCGCTGGAGCGGCTCGAGGCGGCCTTCCTGCTGCGCGAGTTCGACGACGTCGAGGCGCTGTCGGCGCGGCTGCTCGCGACGCCCCTGCCGGCGCTCGCCCGGCTCTCGGCGCAGGAGATCCGCGTCCGGAGCTGCCAGGCAGCGGGCCAGTTCGCGCGCGGGGTGGAGCTCGGGCTCGCTGTGCTCGCGGAGCACGACATCGTGTTTCCGACCGCGGACGAGGCGCGCAGCGCCGCGCTCCTCGAGGAGTCCGCCGCGCTGGATCGATGGTTCGAGGACGACCCGGGCGCGTTCGACCGGATGCCCCCCGATCCCTCCGTGGAGCACGTGCTCGTCGACGCGCTGATGATGCACCTGATGGTGTGCGCGGCGATCGGCGGCCAGCCGCTGCTGTGCACGCTCGTGATCACCCGCGCCGTCCAGCGGGTGCGGCGACACGGCGTGATCACGCCCGTTTCCCCCTTCATCATCGCCTGCTTCGCCAACGTGTGGTCGTTGACGACGGGGATGTACGGCCGGTCGGCGGGCTGGGTCGGCCCCGGCGTGCGCGCGGCCGAGCGCGTGGCGTCACCGTTCCTGGCAGAGTGCCTGTCCTTCCTGGGGCAGTACACGGTCTATTCCCGCCCCGCGGACGAGATGGGGCCCATCTTCGAGCGGACCTGCGCGACCGGCCTGAAGATCGGCTCGTTCCAGGGGACGAGCTGGGGGCTGGAGGGCGACCTGTTCTATCACCGGGTGTGGCGCGGCCAGCCGCTCGGGCAGCTCGAGGCGCACCGGGCGGCCCGCTGGGGGCTGATGCAGCGCGCGGGGACCGCCCTCGGACACCACTTCTTCGAGGCGATCGCCTCGTGGTGCGGCCGCCTGATGGCGACGGGCGAAGCGGAGATGGTCCTGCCCGACGAGCCGTTCGCGCGCGGGTCGCGCTCGCTCTTGGCCGACGGAGACGAGATGGCGGCCGAGCTGGCGCGCATCCTGGAAGCGCACCTGTTCCTCGTCGCCGGCGCGTACCCGATGGCGCTCTCGCGGGCCCGGGAGGCCGAGCAGTTCCGCGTCTCGATCTTCGGCTTTCCCCCGGTGACCGACGTGCCGCTCTGGCTCGCGCTCGCGGCGGCGAGGTGCTGGCGACAGGCCGCGGACGCGGAGGAGCAGGCCAGGCTGCGCGAGCACATGGAGCACGGCCTCGCGCGCCTCGCGTACTTCGCCGAGGGGTGCCCGGAGAACTTCCTGCACAAGCTGCGCCTCCTCGAGGCCGAGATCGCCCGCGTGCAGGGCAAGACCGACGAGGCGATGGCCAGGTACGACGAGGCCATCTCGCTGGCGCGCGGGCAGCGCTTCCTGCACATCGAGGCCCTCGCGGCGCAGCTCTGCGCCGAGTTCCACCTCGAGGCGGGCAGGAGCCGCATCGCGGCGCTGTACCTGCGCGACGCCAGGGACGCCTATGCCCGCTGGGACGCGCACGCCGTCGTGGCCCACCTGGAGGCGCGGTGGCCCGCCCTGCTCGGCGCGCCTGCCCAGCCCGCGGCGCCCGCGGCGGCGGCGCGCCGTTCCGCGACGAGCGTCACGACGCTCACCACCACGAACACGACCGGCAGCGCGCAGCTCGACGTGGCCACCGCTGTGCGCGCGGCGCGTGCGCTGTCGAGCGAGCTCGACCCCGAGCGGGTCGTCGGCCGCCTGATGGAGCTCGTGCTGGAGAGCGCGGGGGCGCAGCGCGGCGTCCTGCTGCTGGTCGAGGGAGAAGAGCTCTCTGTCGTGGCGCGGCTCTCGGTGGAGGGAGGCCGGATCGAGACAGGCCTGTCCGAGCCGCTGTCGCAGAGCGGCGAGGTGGCGAGGACTGTCGCGCACTACGTGGAGCGCACGGGCGAGCCTGTCGTGGTGGCCGACGCGAGGGCCGACGCGCGCTTCGCGGCCGATCCGTACCTTGTCTCGCACGGCGTCCTCTCGGTCCTGGCGATCCCCCTCTCGCACCGAGGGCGCGTGCTCGGCGTGCTCTACCTCGAGCACCGCGAGGCGCCCGGCGCGTTCCACGAGAAGCGGGTGGAGCTCCTGTCGGTGCTCGCCTCGCAGGCCGCGATCGCCGTGGAGAACGCCCTCCTGTACCGAGATCTGGAGGCCAAGATCAAGGAGCGCACCGCCGAGCTCCACATCGCCAAGGAGGCGGCCGAGCGCGCCAACCAGGCCAAGAGCGAGTTCCTCTCCAGCATGAGCCACGAGCTGCGGACGCCGCTCAACGGGATCATGGGGTATTCGCAGATCCTCGTGCGATCGCCCGAGATCCCGCCGCGCGGGCGGGAAGTGCTGCACCTCATCCAGAAATCGAGCGATCACCTGCTCTCGCTCATCAATGACGTGCTGGACCTGGCCAAGATCGAGGCGGGCAAGATCGACGCGGTCCTGAGGGACTTCCAGCTCTTTCCCTTCGTGAAGACGGTTGTCGACCTGTGCCGGGTGCGCGCCCAGGAGAAGGGGATCGCGCTCACCCACGCGCTGTGCGGCCCCGCGCTCCAGGCCGTCCGCGCCGACGAGAAGCGGCTGACGCAGGTGCTCTTGAACCTCCTCGGCAACGCCATCAAGTTCACCGACCGGGGCGGCGTCTCCCTCAGCGTCGAGGCGCTGGAGGGGCGCGTCCCTGCGGGCCGGATGGTGCGCTTCCGCGTCGAGGACACCGGGCCCGGGATCGCGCCGGAGCACCTGTCGCGGATCTTCGAGCCGTTCGAGCAGGTGGGAGACCACAGCGCGAAGGCCGAGGGCACGGGGCTCGGGCTCGCCATCACGAGGAAGCTCGTGGAGCAGATGGGCGGAGCGATCGAGGTGCAGAGCCAGATCGGCGTGGGCAGCGTCTTCACCGTGACGCTCCCGCTCGCCGAGGCGCGATCGTCGGCGCGCCCGATCGACGGCGACGGGTGGGAGGCGATCGTCGGCTATCGAGGCGAGCGCCGCGCGATCCTCGTCGTGGACGACAACGCCGACAACCGCGCCGTTGTGCGCGAGCTGCTGGTCCCCCTCGGCTTCGATGTCTGCGAGGCGGACGGCGGTGAGGCGGCGCTGCGCATGGCCGCCCAGCAGGCGCCGGCGCTCATCCTGATGGACCTGGCCATGCCGGGCATGGATGGCCACGAGGCGACGCGCCGTCTCCGGCAGATGCCCGAGCTCGGGCGGGTCGTGATCCTGGCCTCGTCGGCGAGCGCCTCCGAGGCCGATCAGCGGGAGAGCGCCCTTTCCGGCTGCGATGACTTCCTGCCCAAGCCCATCAAGGCGGGCGCGCTCCTGGACAGGATAGCGCGCCTGCTCGGCGTCGAGTGGCTCCGCCGCGAGGAGGCGCCCGATCGGGGCGCGCCGGCGGAGGGGCCCGCGGACGCCGGGCAGCTCGTGCGGCCTCCGGCCGAGGAGCTGGCCGTCCTGTCGGAGCTCGCGGACAGGGGGCTTATCCGCAAGGTCCTGGAGGAGGCGGAGCGGATACGGCAGCTCGACCCGCGGCTCGGCCCCTGGGTCGACGAGCTCGTGACGCTCGCGCGCGGCTACCAGACGCGGAAGCTGCGGGAGTTCGTCCGGCCGCTCGTCGTCAGCGGGGCCGTCGCTGGCGAGCGCGTGGAGGGGCCATGAGGGACGAGGGCGCGCGAAGGAGCTCGGCGAAGCGCGCGAGCGGAAAGCGCGCGGCCGCGTCGGCCCGGTAGGCGGCCGTCCACCGCTCGGGGAGGCCGTCGCGGGTGAAGCGGCGCGCGACGACCTCGCCGCGCGCGACGCTCGGCGCGACGGCCCAGCGGGAGACGAGCCCGACGCCGAGGCCGGCCTTGACCAGCTCCACGAGCGCGTCGGTGAGCGGCACGGTCGCGGCGAGCGGCATCGGCGCGCGCTCGCTGGCGATGAGCTCGCGGAGGCGCTCGACGTCGCTCCGCGGGGCGTCGTGGGCGAGGAGCTTCTCGCGGCCGAGCTCGACCACGGTGACGTACGGGCGCGCGGCGAGCGGGTGCGACGGCGGGACGATGACCGTCCACTCGTCGTCGAAGAGCGGCTCGACGACGAGCGCGCGATCGCGCACCGGCGAGCTCACGACGGCGAGCTCGATCTCGCCGCGGAGGAGCGCGGCGACCGGCTCGCGCCGCGCCTCGAGCGCGATGCGGACGTCGACGTCGGGGTGGTCCTTCGCGAGCGCCGAGAGCACCGGCGGGAGCCAGTGGTAGGTGGTGAAGCACTCGACGGCGATGCGGAAGGTCTCGCGCCTGCGCGACCCGGCGTGCTGCAGGTCCCGCTCGATACGCGCCAGGTCGGCGAGCATCGCGCGCGCGGCGTCGAGCAGCCGCGCCCCGGCCGGGGTGAGCTTGAGCTGGCGCCGGACGCGCGTGAAGAGGGCGACGCCGAGGCGGCCTTCGAGCTCGGCGAGCTGATGGCTCACGGCCGACTGCGTGAGGTGAAGGCGCGCCGCGGCCCGCGTGGGGCCGCCCTCCTCGGCGATCGCGCGGACGAGGCGGAGGTGGCGGATCTCGAGCATCTGGGACATGAGCTGGCTTCATGAAGTCATGTGCAACATGAGTTTCTCACATGAGGAGACGACGTTCATAGTGGCTTCATGAACACGACGACCTTCCGCCCCCAGCAAGATCAGCCGTTCGAGACCGTCGCGCCCGGCGTCCATTTCAGCTTCCTGCGCCGCCACGGCGGCGGGGGCGGCGGGATGACGGTGCTCGTGCGCATGGAGAAGGGCGCGCGCGCGCGGCACCACAACCACCCTGGCGGAGAAGAGACGTACCTCGTCTCGGGGAAGCTCCGGGTCGGCGAGCGCGTGCTCTCGCCGGGCGACTACCTCTGGACGGCGCCGGGCGAGAGCCACGACGGTTATGCCAAGGAGGAGAGCGTGTTCTTCGTCGTCCTCCCGGGCGGACTCGACGTCATCTAAGCGCGCTGAGCGCGCGCGAGCTGGATGCCGAGCGCGACCACCGCGCCTGGACTCCCTGCGGCACCCGACGGGGACGCACCTCGAGGCGCTCCAGGAGGCCGACAGCACGTGCGATGGGCGTCCCGGCGTGCCCGTGCATCTCTACGCGTCATCCGGCGATCGCGACGTGCCGATCGCGAACGCGCACCATTGCCAGGAGCTGCTCGAAGCGCGGAGGGCCGAGACCAGGCGGGTCGACTTCGGCGAGGTGGACCATGGCACCTCCGTCACCCTGAGTTTGCCGAAGATGCTCGAGCAATTCGCCGCGCTCGAGGGTTGAGCCCGGCCGACGCGGCGGCTCTGGCCACGGACAGCCAGACGTCTGGTAATGGTCAAAGTGCCGCCCACGTTGACCAATTGTAGGACAGTATATGTCCTAGACTCCGTGCGTCTCTGACGGCGACGAATCGCGAAATCGGGCAAAAATGAAGGCCTACCAAGCAAAAGCGCATGCCCGGCTGGAACCCGAACATGGCGCCAGAGCACCGAGCGGTAGGACTGCTCGTCGCCCCTCAACGCCGAGCATGGGCCATCCCGCCGAGAAAGGGAAGGCCCGGCCATGTCTCGGCTGTCGGCGGAGGCGCGCGCACGCGTCGTCTCCCAGCTCGTCGAAGGCTGCTCCATCGCCTCCAAGTGTAGGCTGACCGGAGTCAGCAAATCGACCGTGCTCGCGCTGCTCCTCCGCGTCGGAGCCGGGTGCGAGCGGCTGCACAACAGGATCATGGGGCATATTACGTGCCATGTCGCCCAATGCGACGAGATCTGGTCCTTCGTGCAGAAGAAGCAGCCTCGGGTGACGGACGCCGATCCTGCGGAGTTAGGCGACGTGTACACCTTCGTTGCCCTGGCGAGCGCGTCCAAGCTAGTCATCTGCTACCGCGTCGGGAAGCGTGACGAGGAGAAAACCCGCGCCTTCATCGCCGATCTGCACACGAGGCTGACCACGGTGCCGCAGCTCTACGCGGATGGGTGGCAGCCGTACCCAGCGGCCACCGGCGCGTCGTTCACGGGGGGCGTTAACTACGCGGTCGTCCACAAGAACTACTCTCGGAAGGCGCGCCGCGACGACGATCACCGATTCGAGCCCCCACGCGATCCGTTCATAACGCGCATTCCGGTCTACGGTGTGCCGGACACGGAGCGTGCAAGTACAAGCCATGTAGAACGCCAGAACTGGACCATGCGGATGCACATCCGCCGGTTCGCGCGGCTCTGCAACGGCTTCTCGCGGAAGCTCGCGAATCACCGCGCCGCGGTCGCACTCCACGTCGCCTGATACAACCTCCGCCGGATCCACGAGTCGATCCGCTGCACGCCGGCCATGGAGGCGGGCATCACCCGGCACGTCTGGTCGATCCCGGAACCGGTCGAGGCCGCCTTGGCGGAGCCCGAGACCGAACCCGCCGACCCCGCAGCCGCTCAGGCTGCCGGAGCCGCCCCATGGGACGCCCACGGCGCCCGCACGGGCCTGCCCCAAGCGGGAGGGGCTTCCTCCGGCTGGTCACCAGCGCGCCGGCTGCGCCCGTTGGGCCATCCGAGCCGGAGCCGCCGACGCCGCAGCCGCCGTCAGGGCCGCCGCCCGCGCCGGGGCCGAGGCGCATCGTGCAGCTGCGCCTGTTCGAGGATGACAGTGAGTGAAGGAGCAATCACCGATCGACACCCGACACGCCCGTGGTAGCCGGTTAATCGGCTGTTCACTCGATGGCGCCGGGAAGGCCGCCGACAACCCTCTCAATGTCCTTAATTCTCAAGAACATCACGGACAGGTCATCGCTAGCCTTAGCGCCTTCTCCCCAGTCGAGATTCACAAATCCGAACTTGCAATAGAATGCAACGGCCTGCGGCTTCGCGTCAACAAGCACGCCGACGCACCCCAAATCATCGGCCATCTGCAACGCCAGTTTGCACACGTGCCGAAGCATAATCTTGCCGACGCCGGCCCGCTGAAGCGATTCAGCGACTGCCATTCTGGCAAGTCGCAGCACAGGCGCTTGGTACTGCGGCAGGCCCTTTACATGTCTAGCTATATGGGCTGGCTCTACGGTTCCAGCTGATACTGTGTAGTATCCTGCTATACGCCCTTCATGTATTGCGACATATGTTGTCCCAATGCGGTGCTTGAACTGATTTTGGCCAGCAAATCTACGAAAGAAATCATCCAATCTCGCATTGCCAGACGCAAACGCGAGCCTATCATCAGTTGCGGCGAGATGGCGTATCTCAATCTTCTTCATCGAAGAGTCTGCGCAATGATTCCGTCGGCTCCGCTGGTGCATTAATGAAGTCAACAAATCTGTTCCACTGATCTACCGGGAGAACGATCTTGTTGCGCACCTCAAATTCTCTCGGCATGTTGCCTTCAGGCATGCGCTCCTCGCCTTGTGAGTCTCTCAAGCGTGCCTCTCTTTCGAGTTTTTCTACACGAGCGCGTAGCGAGGTCACCTCCTCACGGAGCCCCACCGCTCCATGAGAAGCGCGCTCGCGAGACTGCGCGTCTGGTTGGTTGACTTGCGTCATCTCGATACCTAGGACGCGGCCCAGGTATGCGAACGTTTCCTGGAGCTGCCTTATCGTTCCTTCGACGGCCGGAGGTAAATTTTCGACAGGCGACTTCTCCGCGGTCGCGCGGCTGTCCGAGGCAGCTGTTGAGGCGCTCTTGCGAGACGAGCTGCGAGATGGCATGCGGACAGAAGTACGCTGCGGACGCAGCCGCGGCGCGCGCATGCTGCGCTGAGCATCTTTGATTACGCGCTCTTGGCGTACATCAGCCATCTTTGTCGCCTCCTGGCTTTGGCGAGGCGGCTTCTGGAGTGAAAGGCGCAAAGCCGGACCCCTCAAACGTCTTAGCTATTCTGGCGCCAACCTCGAACATAAGCTCTTTTATGTCGGGGACTCCTTGTACTACGGTTTCGACTATATCTGCGAGCATCGGCATGGTTACGCTAAGAGGAATGGTTATCTTTGCGATAGGACTGGACCGAATCGTAAGCTTGTCGCCTTTTCGTTCGGCGTTGTGAACGGTCTCGCCGTCCATGGCTCGGAGAATTGTCCTGTCACTCACGTGGTAGAATGTGAGAGTTACGGCATCCATGCCGCCGCTCACTTCTACGTGCGTTGCCACGCTCGGCGGGCGATCTTCTTCACCTAGCGGTTCGCATATCTGCATGCGCCTTATCTCCTGCGACGCTTGCGGCACATGCGGCGTTTTCTGCTGAGGTCGGTCGTGACGTCCCACCCGCGGAAGCATACCGCAACGAGCGCGGCGGACACACTGCGCAAATGTTCTGGTCACGGCCGGGAACTGCTGGAAAATTGCACCGCTGCATCACCCATCAGGGCGATTCGCTCGGCGGGTGACGGCGGGTGAATGCGGGCAGGCGTCATCGGCGGCCGATTGCCCCACCCTTCAATGAGCCTGGGTAGCGGTCGCGCCCAGCGCCTACTCGCGCCGCACGAAGTGCCGCTCGATGGCGTCGAGGATCTGCAAGGCGCCGCGCGCCTCGGCGACGGCTTCGCACTCGGCGCCCTACCCGCCATCCTCTGCCATCAGCGCCATCACGGCGATCTCGCGCAGTACCTCGCCGGGGGTGCGCTTCTCGTTGTGGGCGATGGCCTCGATGACGGGTTCCAGCGGCTGCGAGCAGAGCCTCGGGCCCGGCACCATGCGCGGCCGGATGGGGAACGGCGGGGCTCGTGGGTCTGGCCACTCGGGCGGGATCCAGGAAAACGCGATGTCCTCGGGCCAGTCGCGCGCGATGGAGACGGTCGGCCTGTAGCCCTTCACGCGCAGATACGCCTCGATGTCATCCGGCGAGACGCGCCGGGTGACCGGCTCCCCGGGCCGGCTCCCCGGCGAAGGTGAGGCTGTGCCGGTGCTTCGGCTCGCAGATGTCGATCTTCATCGGCGCCACCTGCGCAGCCTGAGCGCGAGCGCCTCCCGCGCGATGCGCAGCCGGGACGCCGCGGTTCCAGCGCTCATCCCGCGCGCCTTCGCGTACTGGACGAGCGATGGCGGCTGGTCTACGGCGGGCAGCGCCTCGCTCCGCCAGGGCTTCAGGTCGGGGAGCGCCTCGAGTGTCTCGCGCGTCTCGATCTGTGCGTCGAGGCTCGGACCGACCGGCTCGTGGAGCAGCCCGAGCGGCTGCGCGTGGAGCACCATTCGGCGCACGTACGCGCTCGTCACGTAGTGCGAAGCGTGCCGCCACCCGATGCCTACGAGCCACGCGCGGAGCGCCAGGCGCGGCTCGACCTTCGGATCCGGGCGGCACACCCCACGGCGCACGGACTGTCACGCGCCGAGGATGATGCCCTGGTCCACGTCGGTCCGTCGCGCGCGGGCACGCCGTTCGCGACGAGCACAGACCGGATGACCGGCCGCTCTGCGACGAGCGCCTCGATCGTCGGTCGCTTCCGGGGATGTCGTGCGGCAGGCGGGCTCTTCGTTGCCTTCCGCCGGCGCTTCATCCGGTCCTCTCGCAGGGCGCACACGCCGTCGAGCTGACGGGCCCAGGGCTCAGGATTCGGTCAAACCCGAGGCCCGCGAGCCGCGCGACGCGCAGGGCCAGCCCGGCGGGCCCAGGCGTCCGGCCCGTTCCGGCGTGTCGGACGGTGTTGGTGCAGACGCCGATCTCGCGGGCGATCTCGGCCCACGTGCGCGTGCGGTTCAGGTTCTGGAGCACCGCTCGCAGGGCGGCGCTCTCCTCTCGGGTGAGGTAGACCGAGCCGTGCCGCCCTCTGGGGGGGTCGGCCACGCGCGGCGGACGCTGGCAGGCGCGCGCCCCGCACAACTCCGGCCGAACCCTACGAATCCGATCCGAGATCCGCTATCGCTAACCGCTCACTTTGACCAACCGACTGGCACCTTGGCCATTACCAGACGTCTGGCCACGCACAGCCAGACGTCGGGCCACGACGCCGATGGCCGTGAACGCCTGCAGCCGATCGATCGCGCAAAGGACCTTCTATCACCCGAGGTGAGCGTGGCGATTCGCCCTCGACGTCCTCGAATCGTTCTGCTTTACCTGCCCTGCCCTGCCCCGTGCCGCCGCTCTCACCGCGGCCGTGGTACCCGCTGCAGGTGGGGCACGCCGGCGACGGAGCCGGCCAGCACGCGGGCGTGCCGCCGCACCTCGTCGGCGCCGAGCGGCCCTCCGTGGCCCAGGTAGAAGGTCTGCACCCCCTCGTCGACAAGCCGCTCCAGCGCGACGCCGACGGCGCGCGGGTCCAGCTCGAAGGGGGGCCGGATCGCGTGGCCCAAGCGCGCCAGCCCGCCCAGCATCAGCCCCGAGGCGACCAGATCGCCGACCAGCGCCTCGCGCGACTCGAGGACGACCGAGAGCGACCCCCGGGTGTGCCCCGGCGTGTGGCGCACGCGACCCGCGACCCCGTAGGGCGCCAGGTCGAGCGTCTCGTTGCCGGACAGCACGAGGTCGGGCGCGACGGAGGGGTAGCGCTCGTGCACGAGAGGGGCCCGGACGAACACGCGCCCGAACCACCCGGTCGGGCAGAAGGTCATCGGGGCACGCCCGTTGAGGTGCTCGACCTCGGCCTCGTGCGCGACGACGAGCGCTCCGGACCGCTCGCGCAGCTCGGCGGCGCCCCCGGCGTGGTCGACGTGGGCGTGAGTGACAACGATCAACTTCAGGTCGGACCAGCCGCGGCCCGCGCGGGTCAGCGCCTCACCCACCCTGGGCGCCACGCCCGGCACGCCGGCGTCGATCAGCACGCACCCCGCGGCGCCGACGAGCAGGTGGGCGTTGAGCATGCGAAAGGGTAAAATGGGCACGCGAATGATCTGGACGGCAGACATCATGTTCCTCCGGGGCCGAACGCCTGGCCCCAGCGTGGGGCGCCGTGGCGAGCAGCGCCTGGCCCGTTTCGACGCGGCGGATGGTCCACGATGGAACTGACCCGCGTGGCGGCGCCTCCGGACGCGATGCTCGAGCGCGCGGTGCGGGCCGGCCCGGGCGAGCTGCTCTGGCTCGGCGCCGCGCCGTTCGAGGTCCGCTGCGAGCCCCAGCAGGCCACGGGGCTGCTCAAGATCGTCGCCGTGGCCGAGGGCGAGGGCGTCGTCGCGCAGGGGGGCCGCCGGGCCATCCTGCGCGAGGGGACGTTCGCCTGGGTCCAGTCGGACGCCCCCTTCGAGCTCTCGATGAGCCGGGGGCGGCGGCTGCTGCTGCGGCTGCCGCTCTCGGTGGTACAGCAGCGGCACCCAGGGGTCGACCTCCGGACGGCCGTCGGGCGCGGCGAAGAGCACGCTGGCGAGCGGGTCGTGGCCGGGCTCTTGCGCCAGATCCTCCGCGAGAGCTCGTCGCTGTCGGAGCGCGACTGCGCGGCGGCCGTCGGCGTGGTGCTCGAGGCGATCGGAATGTGCGGCCGCGCGCCCGAGCTTCCGCAGGCCCGGGTCGAGCGGGCCCTGGCCGAGATCGAGCTGCGCCTCGGCGACCCGGCGCTCCAGCCGGCGGACATCGCGCGGGCGCAGGGGGTGAGCCGCCGCTACCTCGACGGCGTGATGGCAGAGCAGCTCGGCAGCTCGCTGGCCGCGCACATCCGGCGACGTCGCCTCGAGCGGGCGGCGAGCGAGCTCTCGACCCGCCCGGACGACGCTGTGTTCGAGATCGCCGCGCGCTGGGGCTTCCGCGACACGAGCCACTTCACGCGCCTGTTCCGGAGCCACTTCGCCACGACGCCCGCGGCCTACAGGCGCGCCGCGCTCGACGGTCCATCGATCGATTGATCCTCTAGAGCTTCGGCACGGCGGACCGCGCGAGCTCGAGGATCTTGCCGCGCACGAACCGGCACGCCTCGTCGTCGTCGGTGCCCGACGGCCACAGGAGCTCTGTCGGCGTGCCCTCGATCTCGAACGGCAGCGGGCGCGTGGCGAGGTGGCTCCGGGTCTCGCGGATGTTCGCCGCGACGATGGCAGGGACGGTGGCGACAAGGGCGCTGCCGTCGAGCAGCGCGCCGAGCATCGCGAACGACGAGACCGAGCAGCGGACGTTGCGCGGGCGCTGCACCACGTCCTCGACGATGCCGCGCAGGTCGCCGTTGTAACTGACGATCACGTGTTCGAGCGCGAAGTAGTCGTCCGCTGTCAGCTTGCGCCGGAGGCGCGCGTGGCGCGGATCGAAAAGGCACACGAAGCCACTACAGAACAGCGGCTGTCGGCGCACCGTCGCGGGGAGCTCATCGGCGACGGTCACGGCGGCGTCGAGGCCGCCCGCGAGCGCCGCCGCGACCGTGCGGAACTGCACAGGCGCGGCGATCACCCGCATCCGCGGCGCCTCGCGCGCGAGGACGCGGAGCAGCGCGGGCAGGAGCCAGAGCTCGCAGGTGTCGGACAGGCCGAGGCGCAGCGTGCGCTCGCTGGTCGCCGGGCTCCAGTGCGGCTCGCTGAGCGCGGCGTCGACGATCGCCTGGAGGTGGGGCAAGAGCGCCGCGTGCAGCCGCGCGCCCCGCCCGGTGAGCGTGAGGCCGCGCCCCCGCCGCACGAACAGCGGAGCGCCGAGGGTGGTCGTCAGCCGGCGCAGCGCCGCGCTGACCGCCGGCTGGGTCAGGTACAGCCGGCTGGCCGCCGCGGTGACGCTGCCCGTGTCGGCGACCACCACGAACACGCGCAGCAGGTTGAGGTCGAGGTCTCTCCCATAACCGGCGTTCATGTGACGTATGTACCCTATTCCTTGGTGGGGTGGGGCGCACCGGGACATGGTGGCTCGCGAGGAGATCACCATGCGCGAAAAGACAACTCCCACCGTGCCTGATCCCGGGGCGCGCGCCAAGGAGACCGCCGATGCGCCGAGCACCGGCGCGAGGCTGCTGGCGGCCGCCCTCCTCACGCGACGTCAGTTCACCGCGGGCTCGATCGCGGCGACGACGGCCGCGGCCAGCGGGCTGTCGCTGCCCGGGATCGGCTGCGGCCCCGCCGACAGCCCGGTGACGAACGCGGACGCGACCCTCGGGTTCATCGTCAACGGCGCGCGGGTCGAGCTCGGCATCGACCTGCGATCGTCTCTCCTGGATGTGCTCCGCGAGCAGCTCCAGTTGACCGGCGCCAAGAAGGGCTGCGACCACGGCCAGTGCGGCGCGTGCACCGTGCACCTCGACGGCCGTCGCGTCGCGTCCTGCCTCACCGCCGCCGTGCAGGCCGACGGCCGGGAAATAACGACCATCGAGGGGCTGTCGGCGAGCGACGGGCGGCTGCACCCCATGCAGCAGGCCTTCATCGATCACGATGCATTGCAGTGCGGGTATTGCACGCCCGGCCAGATCATGGCGGCGGTGGCCTGCGTCCGCGAGGGCAACGCCGGGTCCGCGGAGCAGATACGCGAGTACATGAGCGGCAACCTGTGCCGGTGCGGCGCCTACACGGCCATCGTCGCCGCGATCCAGCAGGCGGCGCCCGAGATCGAGGGGACCTGAGCCATGCGAAGCTTCACGTACACGCGCCCTGCGACGCCGGCCGAGGCCGTCGAGGCCATGGCCGATGCCGGCCCCGGAGCCCGGTTCCTGGCGGGAGGGACAACGCTCTACGATCTCATGAAGCTCGGCGTGGAGGCCCCCCTCCGGATCATCGACGTCACCCACCTCGACGCGCTCGCGCAATTCGACACCTCCGGTCCGGACGAGCTTGTCTTCGGGGCGATGGCGCGGATGAGCGATGTCGCCGCAGACCGCCGGCTGCGGGAGGACTACCCCGCGCTGTCGGAGGCGCTGTGGAAGGCCGCCTCGCAGCAGCTCCGCAACATGGCGCGGCTGGGCGCCAACCTGTTGCAGCGCACCCGCTGCGCCTATTTCCGCGGCGGCGAGGCGTTCCCCTGCAACAAGCGGGCGCCCGGCAGCGGATGCGCGGCGCGGGACGGCGTGGATCGCGGCAACGCGCTCCTCGGCGCGAGCGACGCGTGCGCCGCTGTGTATCCGGGGGACTGGGGCGTGGCCCTGGCGGCGTTCGACGCGGTGGTGGACACGCTGAGCCCGCGGGGCGAGCGCTCGATTCCCCTCCTGGATCTGCACCGGGAGCCGGGGCCGACGCCGGACGTCGAGACGAACCTGGCCGCTGACGAGCTGATCGTCCGCATCCGCGTCCCGAGGTCCCAGGCGGGCCGAGCGTCGACGTACCACAAGATACGCGACCGCGAGTCCTACGCGTTCGCGCTCGCGTCGGCGGCCGTCGCCGTCCGGCTCAGCGGCGGCGTCATCGCGGAAGCGCGGGTCGCCCTCGGCGGCGTCGCGACCCGGCCCTGGCGGTCGCCGGAGGCCGAGGGCGCGTTGCTCGGCCAGCCCCTCACCGAGGAGGTCGCAGCGCGCGCTGGCCAGGCGGCGTTCGCGGCCGCGAGGCCAGGCACCCACAACGCGTTCAAGGTCGAGCTGGGGGCGCGGACTGTCACGGACGCCCTGATGATCGCACGAGAGAGGGCAGGAGAGCCATGAGCAACCCGGATATCCCCAGGGTCGACGCGCGCGAGAAGGTCCGCGGCGCGACCCAGTATGCCGCCGACCATGTCCTCCCCGGGCTCGCCCACGCGACGCTCGCGGTGGCGACGATCGGCCGCGGTCGCCTCGTGAGCATCGATGTGCACGCGGCCCGCGCCGTCTCCGGCGTCCGGCTGATCCTGACCCACGCCGACACGGCAGGCATGAAGTCGCCCGGGTACGTGCTCGGCGGCGGCTACGGCGTTCAAAGCCTGCTGCCGATGCTCGAGTCCGCGATCGCCTACCGCGGCCAGCCGATCGCGATCGTGGTGGCCGACTCGCTCGAAGCGGCCAGGGAGGGCGCGGCGCTCGTCCGCGCCACGTACGAGCAGGAGGCCCCCAGCGTGCGGCTCGACGCGGAAGGCGCGGAGATCGTCGCGCAAGAGGACTCCCCGCTGCCGAAGCCGGCCTTCGCCGATCGGGTCGCCGGCGACGCGGAAGGGGCGCTGTCGGCGGCCGCTGTGCGCGTGGACACGACGTTCGACGGCCCTCCCCAGCACCAGAACCCGATGGAGCTCTTGGCCACCGTGGCGGAGTGGTCCGGGGGGACGCTCACGGTCCGCGAATCGACGCAGAACGCCGAGGCGGTCAGGCACGGATTGGCCCAGGTGTTCGGTCTGTCGCCGGCCAGGGTCAGGGTGCTCTCCCCCACGGCGGGCGGGGGCTTCGGTCAGAAGAACTCGTTGCAGGTACATACAGCGCTCGTCGCGCTGGCCGCGCGCGAGCTCGGGCGCCCGGTCAAGCTGGTCGTGCCCAGGGCGCAGGTCTTCAATGGCGCCAGCTTCCGCCCTGCCAGCCGCCATACGGTGCGGCTGGGGGCCGACGCGTCGGGGCTCATGGTGGCCGCCGTGCACGAGGTCGATCACCAGAC
The DNA here is from genome assembly GCF_001589285.1 of Sorangium cellulosum. Lineage (GTDB taxonomy): Bacteria > Myxococcota_A > Polyangia > Polyangiales > Polyangiaceae > Sorangium > Sorangium cellulosum_G. Next base: position 30,817 of record NZ_JEMA01000444.1, read on the forward strand.
CTCGCGCCACGACCTCTTCCCGGCGATCTACGCGGATCTGACCGCGCGCCTGTACGGCATCCCGAACTTCCGCGGCCGCGAGCGCCTCGTCCGCAACGACATCCAGACGCCGGGCTTCGCGCGCGCCCCCTTCGAGCACATCGCCGCGTGCGCCTTCGAGACCGCTGTCGACGAGCTGGCGTATGCGCTCGGGCGCGACCCTGTCGCGCTCCGCGTCGCCAACGATGCTCCGGCGGACCCGCTGACAGGCCGGCCTTTCTCGTCCCGGCACGTCGTGGCGTGCCTGGAGCGGGGCGCCGAGAGGTTCGGCTGGGAGCGGCGAACGCCGGAGCCGGGCTCGATGCGCCTGGACGACGGCACGCTCGTCGGGTGGGGCGTCGCGATCGGGGCGTACAAGGCGGCGACAGCGCCCGCCGTCGCGATGCTGCGCCTGACCGACGCGGGCGAGATCTTCGTGAGCGTCGGCGGACACGAGATGGGCCAGGGCATCCGCACGGCCATCGCGGCCACGGTGGCGATGGAGCTCGGCGTCCCGGCCGAGGCGGTCAACGTGCTTGTCGGGAACACGGGTGTCGTGCCCCAGCACCTCACCGCGGGCTCCTGGGGCGCCGCCACGACCCTGCCCGCTGTGCGCCAGGCGGCCTTGAACCTGCTGGAGGAGCTCCGGCGGCTCGCGGGGAGCGGGCCGGCCGACCGCACGTTCCAGCAGATCCTGCGTGACGCCGACAAACCGCACGTCGACGTCGAGGCGCGTCACCGCGCGCCCGGCCAGCCCGAGGCGATCTTCGACCGTGTCGCCCTGGGGCACGTCTCGGCCGTCGGCCCGGCCTACCCCGAGTTCGTCTCGCTGAGCTACTGCGCCCAGTTCGTCGAGGTGCATATCGAGCCGCGCACCCGGCGGATCCGCGTACCGCGCGTGGTGAGCGTGGTGGACTGCGGCCGGGTCATCAGCCCCCGCACGGCGCGCAGCCAGGTCCTCGGCGGCGTCGTCTGGGGGATCGGCGCGGCGCTGCGCGAGGTGAGCGAGGTCGATCCCCGGTACGGCGGGTTCCTGAACGCCGATCTCGCGGAGTACGTGATACCTGTCAACGCGGACATCGGGTCGATCGAGGCGGAGCTCATCGACGAGCCGGATCCGGTCATCAACAGCCTGGGCGTCAAGGGTCTCGGCGAGGTGGTGATGGTCGGCGTGGCGCCCGCGATCGTGAATGCCATCCATCACGCGACAGGGCGCCGCATCCGCCATTTGCCCGTCCGCATCGAGGACGTGCTGTGACGCGCGGAGGGAACCCGTGAACGAAGCACGAGCGGTGATCTCGCTGTGGTCCGAGGCCGCCCGCGACAGCAAGGAGGCGGTGCTGGCGACGGTGGTGAGCGTGGAGGGCTCGGCGTACCGGCGCCCCGGCGCGCGCATGCTGCTCGTCGAGGACGGGCGCCGCGTGGGCTCGGTGAGCGGCGGCTGCCTGGAAGGCGAGGTGGCGCGCAAGGCGTGGTGGTTGACCCGCACCGGGAGCCCCGCCCTCGCCCGGTACAGCACGCGCGAGGAGGACGACGGCGAGCGCCCGTATGACCTGGGCTGCGAGGGGGTCGTTCACGTGCTGCTCGAGCGATTGCGCCACGAGGAGGAGCCGGCCGAGCCGATCCGCTTCCTGGCGTCGTGCGTGACGCAGCGGCGCGCGGGCGTGCTCGCGACAGTGATCGGCTCGGTCGACCCCTCCCGGGCCCGCGTCGGGGACCGCGTGACCCTCGACGCGGACGGCCTCACCGGCGGCCGGCTGCCGGACGCCGCGCTGGCGCGGAGCATCGCCGCGCGCGCCGCGAGCACCCTGCAGCGCGGCGCCTCCGAGCAGGTGGCGTTCGGGGGCGCCCACGCGCGGGTCGACGTGTTCCTCGAGGTGATACGCCCGCCGCGCTCGCTCGTCGTGTTCGGCGGCGGCCACGACGCGATCCCGCTCGTGCGGCTCGCCGGGGAGCTCGGGTGGCACGTGACCGTGGCGGACGCTCGGGCCGACCGCGCCCGCCGGGACCGCTTCCCCACCGCCGACGAGGTCGCGGTGACGGACCGCGCGTCCCCGCTCGCCAGCCTCGCCATCCCGCCCGGAGCGGCCTGCGTTGTCATGACCCACAGCGTGGAGCAGGACCGGGCGATCCTGCGGGCGCTCTCCACGGTCCCTGTCGCCTACCTCGGCGTGCTGGGGCCGCGCCGCCGCACGCAGCGCCTGCTGGCCGAGAGCGGCAATCCAACGTTCGCGTGCGCAGGCGGCCTGCACAGCCCCATCGGCCTCGACCTCGGGGGCGACACGCCCGAGGAGATCGCGCTCGCCATCCTGGCGGAGGCGCAAGCGTGCCTGTGTCGCCGCGAGGGCCGCAGCCTGCGTGACCGTCCCGGCGCATCGATCCACCAGCCCTCCGAGCGCGCCGGCGAGCTGCTGGCGGCGGGGGCCGGCCGATGACACCGGGCCGGCGGGCAGAGGGGCCGCGCAGCGCACGACGACCTGCGCGGCCATCGGCCCGCTGAACCCACCCGTCGGGCGCGATGCCGTTGTGCTGGTACGGGAGCGCCGCAACCCCGCTGGACCTTGACGGCCTGGTTGATGAAATCGAGGTGTTCCGGCGTGAGGGGCAGGCCAGCGCGCTGGTTCGCGGCCATCTCGCCGAGCGTCCGCGCTACATCGCGGAGCTGCGAGAAGTACGCCGGCAGCCGCTGCTCGAGCAGCGGCTCGAGCGGCACCTCGTTCAACAGATCGAGCGTGCTGACGATCTTGCCGCCGTGCTCGGCCAGCTCGGCGATGCGCGCGAAGAACGCCGGGTACGGGTCGACGTACGCGTCCGGGAACTCGCACGTGGCCCCGCGCGTGTACGACTGCTTGGCGTACAGCAGGGTGCCGTGGCGGAGCTCGGCCCAGGAGCCGAGCTGGGTATTCAGCAGGCGCCGGCCCCACGCCTCGGTCTTCGTCACGCCGGGCAGCTCCCCTCCGTCGCCGAGCGCCCGCGCCGGTGAGAGCTCCCGCAGCGCGCCGAGCCAGCGGCTATAGAGGTTCTTTCCCCAGAAGTCCTCGGGGTGCGCGTCGACGAGCACGCGCATCATGTGGAGATCGGACGCGTAGTCGAACTGCCCGAGCTCCGGCGCGAGCATCTGGCCCGCCTGCTCGTTGCCGAGCGCGGCGAAGCCCACGTCGAGCGGGCTCGGCATCATGCGGTTGACCGCGCCGCCCTTCACCCGGTTCGTAAACAACGTTCGAGAACACGCGCCGCGACAGGGATCGGCATCGAGCCGAGATGCGGACCCCTGCCGGGTTTCCTCTCCTGACGCCCGCTCGAGGCAAGGCGGCTCTTGCGCCGCGGCGCGCGGGCCGAGCCGGGGGATCAGGCGTCGGGGCGGCGCGGGGGCGGACCCCAGGCGACGTCGAGCCGGGTGAGCCCGCGCACGAGGAACGCCGGCAAGAAGCTCGGCGGCCCCTCGCCCGCGAGGCGCATGTCGGGGAGGCGCTCGCGCAGCACCTCGATGGCGATCCGCGCCTGCGCTCGCGCCAGCGCGGCCCCCGGGCAATGGTGGATACCCGACCCGAAGCTCATGTGTCGCTCGCCCGCCTTGCGCGCCAGACAGAACTGCTCCGGCGCTTCGAAGCGCTCCTCGTCGTGGTTCGCCGACGCATAGACCAGGTACACCCGCGCCCCCGCCGGGATCCGCACGCCCCCTACCTCGACGTCGCGCTTGCAGACCCGCGGCAAGCCGTTCACCGGGGGCTCCACCCGCAGGGCCTCCTCGACGGCGGCCGGGATGCCGGCAGGATCGCGCAGGATCGAGCGCCACGCCTCGCCGTCGCGGAGCAGGAGCCATACCGCCGTGCCGAGGAGGTGGGCCGTCGTCTCGCCGGCCGCGTCGATGAGGCTGATCACGAGGTTCATGATCTCGACGTCGCTGAGCGGCGGCTCGCCCTGGATCTGCACGTCGATCAGCGCGCTCACCAGGTCGTTGCGGCGCTCACGCCGCCGCGCCCGCACGAGTTCGATGATGTGATGCTGATACGCGGCGCGGGACCGCGCGCAGGCGACCTGCTCCTCCTCGGGCATGGGCCGGGTGACGAGCGCGACAGCGTCGTCGATCCAGCGCCGGATCTGCGGCAGATCGTCGAGAGGCAGGCCGAGGATGGGAGAGAGGACCAGGAGCGGCATCGGCTTGGCGAACCGGCTCACGAGATCCGCGCTCCCATCGCCGGCGAAGCCGTCCACGAGCTCGCCCGCAATCGCGCGGATGCGCGGCTCGTGGGCCGCTGTGCGCCGCAGATCGAGGACCTGGTTCACGAAGGCGCGCAGGCGGGTGTGCACCGGCGGGTCGTCATTGATGATCCGGCCTTCGATCGGATACCCCTCGGCGGCGACGCGCGCGGCCGCGGGACAGAGCTCGAGGCCGCGGAGCGCGCCGTGTGACGAGAAGTCGGCCGTGTTCCGCGCGATGCGCTGCACGTCTTCGAAGCGGGTGACCACCCAGAGATCGAGGACCGGGCTGTAGAAGACCGGCTCGCTCCGGCGAGCCCGGGCATAGAAGGGATAGGGGTCGTCCTTGTGGGGCGAGACGAACGGGTTGTAGGAGTCGCCGACGCGCGCCCCTTCAGGATTGGTGCTCATGGGAGGGCCATGGTATCACGCCACGCCCCGCTGTCGCTCCGCTGCGGGCGCCGACCGCCCCGCGGAATCACCTCACCACGTGGTGAACCAGGCTCAGGAGTTGGCGCCGGCGCCGGCGTGGAAGCAATGGCCACCGTTGTCCGGCGCGGCGTCGACGGGGACGGGGCGCACCTGCTCGTGGAAGAGCTCGACCTCGTGCTCCGGCGGGGTGATCGCCGCGAGGTGGATCCCGGTGACCGGCGGGACGAAGTGGAAGCGGTGCCCCCTGCAGTAGCGGGGGACGTAACTCACGATGATCCTCACCTTCATGGGCGCCTCCTCGGGAGCATGCGCCCCATCGGACCGGACCCGCGATGACGACGTGGATCCGCGGGCGGGCGGAGATCCGATGAGGCGCGCTCAGAATAACGGGAGGCGGCGCGGGGCGATTCCAGCAGCGGGAGGAGCTACCGTGGAGGGACGGTGGTAGGAGCGTGCGGGAGCCGAGGAAGCGATGGGTCCCGGAGACCAGAGGTCTCGCTGCCGGGGTAGGTTCCTGGCTACACTCGAGCCAAGGACTGTGGAGGGCGGAATTTCAATGCGCGTTGATAAGATCAATCCATCCGGCGTCCATCAGACTCCCGGCTATCACCACGTCACGATCGTCGAGGCGGGCCGGCTGGCCTTCCTCGCCGGTCAGTGCCCGCTCGACCTCGAGGGCAACCTGGTCGGCGCGGGCGACCACCTCGCGCAGGCCGACCAGGTGGCGGCGAACGCCCTGACCGTCCTGGCGGCGGTCGGGGCGCAGCCCGCCGACGTGGTGCGCTCGGTGATCTACGTGGTCAGCGACGACAACGAGGTGCTGGGCGCTGTGTGGCGGCGGCTGAACGACTCGGCGCTCGGCCCGGCATTCTCTGCGGCCAGCACCCTGCTCGGGGTCGCCTCGCTCGGCTTCACCGGCCAGCTCGTCGAGCTGGACCTGACCGCCGCCCTCCCCGGTTGATCCAGCGGCGCCCGGACCGGCCGGCTGCCGGGCGTCGACGTCGTGCAGGTGCCGAGGCGAGACGAAGAGTGACGGCCGTTCGATCGTAGACCCCTACGCCTGCCCCTGGAACGATGTTGAGCATGTCGTGGGCTTCGAGCCGAAAGTCCCCCTCCCTGCGCGAGAGCCACCCAACGAAGGGGCTCACCGCAAGCCTGGGCTCGATCCCGACCTGGATCCCGCCCACGCTCGCGCCGCCGCTGCCGACCCCGGGGGCCCCGACCTCGCCGCGCGCTCGCCGGGGGCTCGCGAGCCCGTCGAGCCGCCGCCGCGTCACGAGCCGCCGGCGATCGAGGAGACGATCGCCTCGCCGGAGCGCGCGTGAACGGGGTAGAGTCGCGGTCGCGATGGGGCGCGTCACCTGGGGCGCAGGCAACGTGATCGACGTCGAGACCCGCAGGGGACTCTTCGTCCTCGCGCAGATGTGCAGGTCTCCCTACCTCCTCTTCTTCCGTCACTTCCGCCGGGATCGCGACTGGCAGGGGACACGGCTCGCCCCGACGGACATCCTGTTCTGCACGGCCGTGACCCGGCAGCTCCTCAAATCGAGCACGATCGGTCGGGTCAAGGGCGTGGCGCCGTTGAACGTCGACCTCCCGACCGTGTGGATCCACCCCGACGCGACGAGCCGGCGGGTGACTGTGTGGGAGGGCACCCCCCACGAGCGCTCGTTCATCACGATCGGTCGCGGCGGGGCGCTCGTGCGCAAGGACGTGAACCGTCACGCCGGAGGTCCGTTCAAGCATCCGAGCGGCGTTTTCGACGAGATCCTCGAGCCGTCGATCGCCGACATCGAGACGATCGAGGGGCACGAGCTCACCTCCCTCGCCGTCTTCCCGCTCCTCCAGGAGCGCCTGTTCCTCTGCCATGGCGCGGGCGAGAGCGTCGATCCCGAGAAGCACCTGCTCTTCGATCTCCCCATGCCCCTCGCCTTCGAGCCCTATATCGCGCTCATCGCGGCGTCGACGGAGGAGGAGCGCCGCGTGTTGCAGCGGCGATACGTCGCCGCGTAGACCTCGCGCGTGCGCGGCCCCGCGTCGCGCGCTGACGCAGAATATAGGATCGACAACAATGCGCAACATGCCCAGCATTCACGCCGGAACGGTATCCATGAGCATCTTGCTCTTCTCTCGGATGGCCTCGGCGTGGACGCACAACGAGCACACGCGCATGACCGCGATGGCGCTCCGGGACGAGACCAGGATAGCCTCGCATGCTTTCCCCGAGCAATTGCACGTGCCGCCCCTCGACACGTCGGCGCGGCGAGCGCTCGCCTCGCTCTGGGACGCTGCGCGCAGGGCCGATCCTCTTCGTTCGAAGCGACTCTGCGCAACCATCGACAAGGACGAGCTCAGCGATGGGCACCCGCCTACCTGCATCAGCTTCGCTTCACTGCCCGCGTTCGCCGCGGATCACACATGCTCTGCGAGCGATCTGGGGAAGATGATCGCAGCGAAGGACAACTGGCCGCAGCAGGTGCTGGGCGTGGCTCAGCAGTTCGACATGAAGGTCCGCGACATCGAGATATCAGACGTCGGCGACGCCGAGAGGAAGGCCGAGATCGCCAACGCACGCCGCGATCAGGATCTTTACCTCTTGGCCGTCGACGATCAATACGTGTCACGCGCGAAGGACAACCGCTCCCACTTCCAGCTGTCGCGGAGGGCGAACGTGACGACGCTTGGCACCTATCTGGCGCAGGCGCTGGAGGCCGGGAACCAGATCAACAGCGCCGCGCTCTACGTCATCTATCACCAGCGTGCGCTCCGCTCCGCCGCCGCGGCAGCGGGCGCCCAGATGGCGGGCGATCTCGCGTGGTCCGCCGTGCTCAACGAAGCCTACGCGCTCCACTTCCTTCAGGACGCGTTCGCAGCGGGGCACATCGTCGGCGCGTCCGCGTCGAACGAGCCCGATGGACTTCGCCTCGGGACGCACGACTACTACTCTGGGCACGGTTTTCCGATGACGACCTGGACGGGCCGCACCTACCCCGGATTCGGAGACGGCTTCGCGACCGAGGATGACTACGTGCACACAGCGACGGCTGTCCGCGAGAGCCTGCGGCAGCTCGCCAGAGCGGCCGGGGCCGTGGGCCGCTGCTCGGGCGCCGCGGAGACCAGGGCAGGGCTGTGCGCCGACGAGCTCGCGGCGCTCAACGCCGTCGGCCTCCGCCAGATCAACAGCTGCGCTTCGGAGAACATCGTGCCGGCTGGCGTGTCTCGCTTCGCGGAAGCGCCCCTCGTCCACGAGGTCCTGATCCATACACCGGTCCCCGCGCTGCGGGAGCCGCCTCCGCCCATGTTCGTCGGCGAGAACGGCGTCTTCATGCTGGCAAGCGCCGCCGTCACGGTCGGCGCACCGCTGCACCGCGTCGAGCCTGGGGTCACGTCGGCCCGCTTCCTCGCCGAGACCACCATGACCCTCGGCATGGGCTTCGCGACCGACGGTGTGACGAGCGGCCACCGAGATAGCGCGCTGTTCGGTGGTCTCGTCGGGGCCTCCCAGATGCGCGGCAGCGGCTCGCGTCTCGGGGTGGGAGTGAAAGTCCGATTACCTTATGTGCTCTTTCCTGCGGATGTACCGCTCTGGCCGCTGTACGCGCTCGTGCGTGGCTGCGGATCGTTCAGCGCGTGCTTGGCCCATTTCGCCGAGCGGGGGACCCGTGCGTCCAGTCTACTCCCCCTCGGTGTTCTCCCCCCGATCGAGGTGCAGTTCACCGAGCGCACGACATTCAAATTCGATGTCGGCCGGGAGGTATCGGCGCTCGTGCTCTTCGATCCAGACGCAGGGGGCTACGCCGGCTGGGAAGTAGCGGTCCCCTACGCGACGTTCCGGACTCACTGGTTCGATCGCGACATCGCCGGCGACGATCTGCTCGGGATCTCGCTGCGATTCGGGGACGATCGCGCGTATGGCTGGTTCGTAGGTCCGAGCATCACGTACACACGCATCGGCCGCTGGTATACACGCTAGCGATAGCGAGGGTCAGCGCGAGAGCGCGCGGGCCAGGAGCTCGCGCAGCCGGCGCGGAGGACGCCCCAGGAGCTGCTCCAGCGTGGGATCGACGCGCGCGAACTCCCCCCGGCGGCTGGCGACGAACATGCCGAGGGTCAGGTCCTGGATGCGCTCCGGCACGCCCCGCGCGGCGAGGCTCGCGCGGTACGCGTCGTCGGGCACGGTGACGCGCTTCATGGCGCGGCCCGCGATGTCGGATGCGATCGCGGCCAGGTCGGCGAGATCGAGCGCCTCCGGGCCGGTGAGGGCCGGGGTCGGCCCCTCGAAGCGGGTCGCCTCCGCGGCAAGGACGATCGCGTCGGCCTCCGCGAGGTCCTCGCGCGCCGTCCACGAGACCTTGCCGTCCTCGGGCGCGACGAGCTCTCCGCTCGCGAGCGCGCGGCGCACGAGCTCGACCGCTGTCGCGGCGTAGAAGCCGTGGCGAAGCGACGTGAACGGCATCCCCGCGGCCTCGAGCAAGGGCTCGGTCGCCGCGTGGTCGTGCATCGGCGGGAACGCCGACGTCGCGCTCGCGCCCATGTGGCTCGTGTAGAGGACCCGCCGCGCGCCGGCCTCGCGCGCGGCCGCGAGGGCCGCGCTGTGCTGGGCGATCGGGTCGCCGCCGGACGCGCGGGCGTTCGACGACACGATCAGCACCTGCGACGCGCCCTCGAACGCGCCGCGGAGGCTCGCGGCGTCGTCGAAGTCGCCGCGCCGGACGCGCACCCCGCGCGAGGCGAGGTCCTCGGCCTTCCTCGGATCGCGCACGCTGACGCCGATCCGGCCCGCGCCGACGCGCTCAAGCAGGCGCTCCACGATTCCATGGCCGAGCTGGCCCGTCGCTCCGGTGACGATGATCATGAGACCTCTTCCCTGGTCGCGGACCGCCCGCATCGCGGCCCTGTTATCGATGATACATCGATCACGTTAGCACCGATTCATACAGCTAACAAGAATCTGCTATCGCCGCTAACAACGTCGCGGTAGGCAGGGACATGGGTCGGCCGCTGCCCCCCGTCGCCGACGACGTCGGCGGCCACGACGTCGTGCGCGCGCGGATCATCGCGGCGGGCGCCGAGCTCCTCGCCGAGGGCGGCCGCGACGCGCTGACGACGCGCGCCGTCGCCGCCGCCGCGGGCGTGCAGGCGCCCACGATCTACCGGCTCTTCGGCGACAAGGGGGGCCTCCTCGAGGCCGTGGCCGAGCACGGCCTCGCGAGGTACATCGCGCAGAAGAAGGCGCATGTGCCGCTCGCCGATCCGCTCGAGGATCTGCGCGCGGGCTGGGACTTCAACGTCGCGTTCGGCCTCGCGCACCCCGCGATCTTCGCGATCATGAACGGCGACCCGCGCCCGGGTCAGCGCTCGCCGGTCGTCGCCTCCGGCCTCGCGATCCTCGAGCGGCGGATCCAGCGGCTGGCCCAGGCCGGGCGCCTGCGGGTCCCCGAGGAGCGCGCCGTGAACCTGGTGCGCGCCTCCGGGGTGGGGACGGTCCTTGTCCTGCTCGGCATGCCGGAGGACCGCCGCGATCTCGGCCTCTCGGCCGCCGCGCGCGAGAGCGTGATCGCGGCGATCACGTCCGCCGAGCCGATCACGGGCCGTCCCGGCGCCGCGGAGGCGGCGATCGCGCTGCGGGCCTCGCTCGACGACGCCGCGGCCCTCACCCCGGGCGAGCGACACCTCCTCACCGAGCTCCTCGATCGCCTCGCGCGCTCGGGCGCGTGAGCTACGGGACCCAGCCCGGCAACGCGGCGGCCTGCTTCACCCACCTCGCCATCTGCGCCTCGTCGAGCTTGTCGCCCTCGTGGACGTCGATCCAGCGCGCTTCCTTGCTGCGCTGTCACCTTGACGTAGCGGGTCATGACATGGAACGACAGGAACCATCCCTGGCCCTCGACGCCGCACAACGGGGAGTTGTGATTCCCAACGACAGCGGGTGAGCCGCGCGCGCCGGCCGGCGCTCGTCGGCCCCAGCCGCCTGTCAGGCGCGCTGACCCTCAATAGGCCGCCCCATCCTTGTGCTGGAACTGCCACTTGCCGTCAGGCCCCATGACCGCCTTCAGATCGTCGTCCGGGTACGACCCGGAGTCGCCCGGCAGACGATCTCCGACCTCCAGGTACACGACATCCTCCGTCGACCGGTTCACCAGGTGATGCCCGTCGGGATCTCCCCCCTTGAACCCCATGCACATGCCGGGGTGGAGCGTTGTCTCTCCGGCATCGGTGATGAGGGTGGGATGGCCCGAGAGAATGTAGATGAGCTCGTCCTGGACCGAATGCCAGTGACGAAGAGCGGACATGGCGCCGGGCTTCAACGTCGTGCGGTTCACGCCGAGGTTCCTGAGCCCGAAGACATCACCCAGGGCCTGCTTCTGCCGGCCGGCGACGCGGTCGGCGAACGGCTCCGGGTAGTTCGATGGTCTGGCTCGGGGAGGGACTTCCGAGGCGATCACTGGACCTGGCTTGGTCACGTGCCTTCTCCTTCGTTCTTGAGAGCCTCGGCGGCCTCGTCGGCGGCTGCGCCCAGGGGTGAGGATCGATCGGCCCCGACGTCGTCCTCGCCAGGCCTGGAGATGACGGGCACCTTCGGCTTGCTCTCTGGCCCGCTCATGTGCGAGGTCCTGTCGGTGGCCGCGCCATTGTGCCACGTCGCGGGCGGGATCGGAACCCGGTCTGCTGGAGCGGCCGCTCAAGCCCACCTCCGCGCTCCGCGCCCGACGACCGGGACCGCGTCGGAGGCCCGCGGGGCTGGCTGCGCTGCTGCCGCGCTGCGTCCCAGGCGACGACCCCGCGGCCGTTGTCGTAGACTTCGGGACGTGCCCAGCTTCTCGCTCCTGGTGACCGAGCTCGTCAAGCGGCCTCCGAGCTCCCGCGCGCGCTCGCCGGCGCCTCGGAAGGGCGTGGAGATCGCGTGAGGGACAGGGAGGACGCGTGAGCCAGGACCCCGAGCTGCTGCGGCGCCTGCTGCGCGCGAAGGACCGGATGGACGCCGCCTCGCACGAGGAGTGGCCCGTCGCGCGGCTGGCGCGCGTGAGCGGCGTCTCCGAGGCCCACTTCGCGCGGTCCTTCAAGGAGGCCTTCGGCGTCCCGCCGCATCGGTACCTGCTCACGCGGCGGATCGAGCGGGCCACGGCGCTGCTCCGCGAGACCGACCTGTCCGTCACGGAGATCGCGTTCCAGACGGGGTGGAAGAGCCTTGGCACGTTCGGGCGCACCTTCCGCGACGTCACCGGGGAGAGCCCGGGCGTGATCCGGGCCCGCGAGAGGGCCGCTCCGCACGACCTGGAGAGCGTGCCCGCCTGCTTCCTGCGCGCCGCCCACCGGCCGGACCTCACGATCGCAGTTTCGGAGAAGCGACGGCAGGAGGCGGATGGTACGAACGGGTCAGACGAAACGGAGGTTCCATGAGCCAGGGTGTCGAGGTGGTCGGTCTGTACGTTCGAGATCAGGATGAAGCGCTCGCGTTCTACGTCGAGAAGCTCGGATTCCGCGTCCACACCGACGCGCGGGCCGGCGACTACCGCTGGCTCACCGTGCAGCACCCGGATCAGCCGTCCTTCCAGCTCGGCCTGTTCACGCCGGGGCCGCCGACGCTCGACGCCGGGACCGCGCAGGCGCTGCGCGAGCTCGTGGCGAAGGGCGCGATGCCGCCGCTCGTGCTGATGGTCGACGACTGCCGCGCTGCCTACGACCGCATGCGCGCCCGGGGCGTGGAGTTCACACAGGAGCCCGTGGATCGCTTCGGCACCGTGGACGCCGGCTTCCGGGATCCTTCGGGCAACGGGTGGAAGATGATCGAGGCGCGCCGCTGAGGCAGGCGGGGGCTACGCGCGCAGCTCGCTTCCGCAACAGATCACTTCCTCGGCCGCTACGGGCTCGTCTTCAGAGGAGATCCCCTTGAACTGGAACAAATGGGTCCGGCAGACCCACCGCTGGTTGTCGATTGTCTTCACCGTGGCCGTCATCGTCAACATCGCCGCCATGGGGCAGGAGAAGGCTCCCGTCTGGGTGGGCTTCCTGGCGCTGCTCCCGCTCATCATACTCCTGTTCAGCGGCCTGTACCTGTTCGTGCTGCCGTATGCCACGAACCGCCGCAGCGGGCGACACACCGAGTGAACGGACGGCTGGCCGCTCGACCCAAGGCCGCGTCGCCCACGCACGAACGGCGAGGCCGACTCCCCGCACGGGCCTGACGGACGACCAGGACTCCTTCGTTTCAGGCCCAACTGTCTATCCGGCAGCCCAGCGCACGTCAAATCTATACCACGAACCGCCAGGTCACATCACCGCTCTCGTGCCGTGTTTCGAGCTCTCGCACGCCAAGGAGCGGCAGCGTCCTGGTCCAGAATCGGATTGCCCGAGCGTTGTCATGGATGGCGCTGAGGTGCCACCGCCCTGGATACAGGTGGAGCAGCAGATGGAGCGCTTGACGGCCCGCGCCGGTGCCACGGCTGCCGTGGATCAAGAAGAACTCCGCGATGCTGAAGTCGACGTCGTCCGGCATGTACCTGAACGGTCGCAGGCCAACACACACGAACCCGACAGGTCGGGTGTCGCTTGCAATGACGTGCGTTCGCTGGAACGGCTGCATCGGGTCCTGCTCCGACCGCGGAGCTCGCAGGTTGCCGGGCGGCGTCACGCCTGAGACCCAATCGTCGACGATGTCCGGCTGCCATCGACCGGCCTCGTCCAGAACGTAGAAGTTCGAATCGAAGCCGGAGAGCTCGTGGACATACATCGGCCAGACGTTGCGGAAGAACTCACGCGCTTCCCGCGTGCGCCATGCGTCAACGATGGAGATGTTCATCTCTTCCTCGACATGTGGTGACGGCGCAAGCCTGCCGAGCGGTCGGCGGGTCTCACCGTTCCTCACCGAGACGGCCCCGGAGGTACGCGGAGCGCGAGCCGTCCCATCCGCAGCGTGAACAGCGGCGCTCGACGAACGCGTGAGCGCACTGCGGGTACCCGTACAGGTGGTGAGCACACTCGGCGCAAAGGCCGGCCATCTGCGACGAATCGGCGAAGTAGGTGCTGCCGCATTCGTCGCAGGGGGCGCAGGCGCGCAGGCGTGGCGGCGTCTCGATCACGTTTCATCCCCCGCGCATAGATATATCGTGATTTCGAGCCCGATGCCGGCGCGTCCGGCCGCACGAACGAGCTCGGAAGGGAAATACTCGGACTGCGTCAAGACATCGCGCTTCTCGATCGGAAAGTCGAGCCTCACGTCCTCGACCTCGGGCAAGGAGCTCAGCGTCGCGAGCTCCGCCTCGTGTACAGCCAGGAATGAGCATGCGTCCTGCGCTTGGTCCCGCAGCGTCCACGCCGCGTCGCTCACCGTCACGGTGAAGCCGGAGCGCGTGAGCTTCATCCCGTCCGGTTTCGCCATGAGGCGAGGCGTGCCCGCCAGGAACACGCTCGAAGGCCGTAGCTTCGACGTCCGAAGGTAGCCCTGGGGGTCGAACCTCGACCCGCTTACACGGAGAACGCACATCGATGAGTCGCTGCCCGCCCAGGGATCTGCCGGTCTGCCGCGGCGCGCAGCGCTGTCGGCAGCAGCCGCTTGTTGGGCCCATCCCCGTGCTCGCGGATGGATGACGTGCTCATAGCTTTTGAGCACCGTGCAGCTTTCCGAGTCCGCGATCGAAGGTTCCAAGTGGAACGTGGCCCGCTGCGCGTGCGACTTCGAGGATCAAACAATCAGAGAAGCCCAGGCCAGGGTGCTCGCGGAACTGCGCGACAGCCGCCCTTACCACATCGGCGTCCTGGACCACCATACAGTTGTGGTCCAACAGCATCTCTACTCCGTTCCCGATCTGCTCCGGTTCGACGCCGTACACGGAGTCCAGGACCCAAACGGCTTCCATGAGCACGAGATGGGAGATCCATGCACCTGTTTGCACGAAGGCCTCGGCGGCAGCGAGTTGCTTTGCGTCGTCGCGTGCCAGCAAGCGAACGAGGACATTCGTGTCAACGGCGCGCATGGCGGGCCCTCATGCGCTGCTTGATGCCTTCCTTGAGATCCTCAAGGCTTCGCGGCTGGGGTTCCCGCGAGAACAGTGCCCGGTGAAGGTCCTCGAAGCTGTGCCGACCAACGCGCCGCACGGTGATTCGATCACCTTCGGCATCCCATTCCAAGATGGATCCCGGCACCAGCTCGAGGCGCTTGCGCACCTCGGCGGGAACCGAGATCTGCCCCTGAGCCGTGACCCTGGACTGCGCGAGCTTCATGCTGGCAAAGTACCATGGTAATGGGTCCCGGGCAAGGACGGTCGCTCGGCCCGCCGATGAGCCCGACCGGGGGCGACGACCCACATCCGCCCCACAGAACATCGCGGACGGTATGCTTCTCCTAGGATACCCCGATCGTACCGCCCCAGGGCCGATGCGGGAGCATGCGGGCTCCACGCCGGAGAGCGCGCGAACGGGCCCTCGATGCCCCGCCCCTCCGATGTGGACCCTCGACGCGGCCGGCGTGTTCCACCCGGTCGATTGAGCCCTATCCAGGTGCCCCCCGCGAGCTCGGCGCCGTGCGCCCCCCTGCTTCCTCGACGCGACCGGCATCTGTCGACGCTGCGCCGCGACGCAGCGGCGGGCCGGGCGCTCAGCGCTCCACGAGCTCCGCCACCGCGATGAAGCGGCTGGCTCGATGCTCGATCCTGGTGTCGCTCCAGCGGAATCAGGGCATCGGGATGACGAGCGTGGTGATGGAAAAGGCCGGCGCAGTGACCACCAGGCGATAGTCCTCGATCGCCATGTCGGGGAGCCGCTCGAGGTCCTCGGTGCGCGAGGTGCGGTGCGCTTCCGCCGCGAGGCCGACCGTGGGGAGCCGGGTGAGATCGAGCGTGTAGCCGCGGCTCGCGTCGCGGTCGCCGTTGCGGACCACGAGCGTGAGAGAGCCCCCGTCGGCGCTGACCGCAGCCACCATGTCCTCGCTGTCGACCTCGACGAAGGTGGCACCGGGCCGGATGTACCGGCTGAAGCCGGCGTGCATGTAAAAACGCTTGATGGGCGTGTACGTCTGATCCCTGTCGTTCAGCGTGAAGCTCGCCCAGCTCCGCGACGGATCGCCCGACTGCCAGTCCACCCAGGCCTCCGGCTTCAGGTCACGCAGGTCCCGGATGATGCGCTCCGCCATGAACAGCGCCGCGTCCGTGTCGTCGCTCAGGCTCTGCCCGAGCGGCCCCGACTCCGATTGCCACAGCCGCTTGCCGAGCTCGGTCGCGAGCCGCCGGAGCTCCTTGCGCTGGCTGCCCGCGTAGGAGTGGACGTTGATCTGCTGGAAAGCGGCGAGCGTCTCCGCGCCGAACGCACTGATGTTCCGGAGGGCATCATCCATGCTGTTCTCGTCCGACGCGCTGACAACCGTGTCGTCGAGGCCCTTGCTGATGAGCTGCTCGGCGACCTCCTGGATGATCTTCTCCTGGCTCGCCCTGTCGAAGTGGCAACCTTCCTGGGAGCCGTTTGATTTCCACCAGTTCGCCTGAGGTTCGTTCAGCGGCTCCAGCGTGCGGAAGGTGATCGCGTGCTCGTCCCTGTAATGACGCACGACCTCCGTGAGGTAATGGGCGAAGTCGTCGTAGTGGTCGGCCTTGAGGTTGTCTCCGCCGTTCCCGCTGCCCGAGGCGCAGCCGCTGTTCGTCATCCAGTACGGGGGAGAGTTGGAGAACGCCTCGAAGATCAGATCCTTCCCGCGCGCCGCGATGCGCAGGAGGATGGCGCGCTGGCTCGCGTCGCTCTCCCACGTGAAGGCCCCGTCGGCGCCCTGGAACCCCGGCATCTCGCGGTGCTTCTCCATGTGCTCGTGGGACGGGTTCTCCCCTCCACCGATGTTGTAGCGGAAGATGTTGTAGCCGAGGCCGCTCACCGGATCGACGACAGCGTCGACCACGGCATTGCGCCTGGCTTCGGCCCATCCGCCCACGTGATGGGCCCACCAGCACAGGCTCGTGCCCCAGCCCTCGAACGGTTGGTGGAGCACGTCCGTGTCGATCCTGACGAGATCCGTGCCCGGAGCGGCGGTCACCACGGGGCGTGGCTCGCTCGGTGAGCCCCCGCTCCCACCCGTCGCGCCGGCGCTCGACGATCCGCGGCCCGAGCCCGTGGTCGCGCTGCCTCCCGCGCTGCCTCCGCTTCCCCCCTCGCCGCCGCTTCCCCCCTGGCTGCCGCTCCCCGCTGCCGCGGCATCCACGGAAGGGCTCGGATCGCTCGGGGAGCACGACACGGCCACGGCGAGCGCGGCGAGCGACGCGACGAGGGCTCGAATGCTCAGGCAGGTGCGTGCGGCTTCGGGGGGTGCTGTCTTGCGCATGACGACGTGCTGCCACTCCAGCGAGGCGCGTGCGGGATCGCCGTGGCCTCAGGACTTTCTCATTACCGGAGTCTCGTCGAACGGGCAGCGGCTTCTGCACCCGAAAAGTGCCTCCGACAGAGAGGGCATGGCGCTCGGGGCGCAAGATTGCAACGGACCTTCACCTTCCGCTCAGGCCGCTCGAGAAGCGGAGGCGAGATGCTCGCCCATTCCTCGACCCCGCAGGCTGTGGCGTGAAGGCGGCCCCTTTGGTGCATGGATAGCAGGCCGCTCAAGGCGGCCGCCTCAATGCATGGATAAGCTGTTATTGTAATTCGTTTTTCCCAGGGACCAGATTGTGTAAGGAATCTCCGCCCAGCCGCTCACGGGTCGTCCCGGCGCCGCGGAGGCGGCGATCGCGCAGCGGACCTCGCTCGACGATGCCGCGGTCCTCACCCCGGGCGAGCGGGACCTCCTCGCCGAGCTCCTCGATCGCCTCGCGAACTCGGGTCCGTGAGCGGGCGTCCGGCGGCATCTGAGCTCGCAGCGCCGAGCCACCATGCCCGTCCGGTGCCACGCGCCGTGCCCGGTGCGCTGGCGGCATGCTGGCGTTGGACGATGGGCGGGGATGGCTCCATAGGAACGATGGGGCAGCAAGGCTGACTGCCCGAGCATCGGGCCGGCCCCACATCGTCGAGCTCTCTCGGCAGGCGCTGGACGGGCTCGACCGTCGGGGTCGCCACATGGCCCCCGTGATGCGGGCCGCCCGCCCGAAGCTGCTGTGCGATGCGGCAGCGACCGGAGGAGCTGCAATGAGCCGGGAGACCCTCGCTCCAGGGACGGTGTTCCAGAGCCGCTATGAGATCGTCTCGTTGCTCCGGGAGGGCAGCATCGCTGATGCCTACAAAGGGCGGGAGATCGCGAGCGGGCAGCCGGTCGTCCTCAAGGTCGTACGCCTGGTCCGGGACGGAGACCCAGCGGACCTGGTGCGGCGCTACGGCGTGCGGTTTTTACGGGGAATGCGCGTCTGCGCGCGTCTCCAGCATCCCAGCATCGTCCGGATCATCGCGTCCGGGCGAGGGGACGACGGGAAGCTGTATGCCGTCTTCGAGTTCGTGCACGGGCAGAGTTTGGCCGAACTGCTGGCCGAGCAGGGCGCGCTCGATCCGCTGGAAGCGCGGCACCTGATGCTGCGGGTTCTGGATGCGCTGGGCTTCGCGCACCGGCACGGCATCGTCCACGGGGACATCAGGCCGACCCACGTGATGGTAGCGCCCGCGGGGGCACTGCGGAACGCGCTGGTGCTCGACTTCGGCTTCGGCGCGTTCGCCGCGAGCGCGCGCGCCGGCCAGGCCGACGCCCTCGCCCACGGCAGGGAGATGCTCCTGGGCTTTCCGTCTTACGCAGCGCCGGAGCAGCTTCGGGGCTTCCCGCCGACGGCGCGCTCGGACCTGTACGCCTGGGGACTCGTGTTTCTCGAGTGCCTCACGGGCAGGCGTACGGGCTGCAGCAGCCCGCCGGAGGCAAGGGGTGTTCTGCGGGAGGACCGCGAGCCGGCGCGGGTCCCTGCCGCGCTGCTCGAGCATCCGCTCGGCGCGATATTGCGGCACGCGACGAACGAAGATGTCGCGGCGCGCGCCGTCACGGCCGACGACCTCCTGCGCGAGCTCGATGCCTGCCAGGTGGATGGGCTCCGCCGGGAGGACCTCATCAAACCAGACGCGCCGACGGACGCCGAGATGAGGCGAGAGGAGGGCCGGGGCGCGCGGGAAGAGGGGAACCGGGACGCCGCAAGCCCGGCGCCGCGGCCGCCGGCGTACATGAGCTCGTCCAGAGCTTCCGTCACTTCCGTTGAAGAGCGCACGCTCGCGTTCGCCCACACACCTCTCGCTGAACACGCGGGAAGCGCGATCCCCGACGAGGGAGCGCAGGGAGGCATGCCCGCTCCCCCGGAGGCTGCGGCGAAGCTGGCGGAGCCTCTCGTGGACCCCCTGCTTCCAGCCGCCGGCAGCACGATCAAGCATTACGAGATCATCCGCAAGCTGGGCCAGGGCGGCATGAGCGTCGTGTACCTGGCCCGCGACCCGAGGCTTGGTCGCCTGGTCGCGATCAAGTTCCTCCTCAAGTACAGCGGGCGTGGGATCGAGCGATTCCTCGCCGAGGCGCGGGCCACGGCGCGCTGCCGGCACGAGAACATCGTGGTCATCTACGATGTGGATGAGATTCGTGGATACCCGTACCTCGTGCTCGAATACATCAAGGGTCCCACGCTGCGCAGATGGATGCACCAGCGCGAGCACCAGAGCGCGCACGAGTCCCCCGGTGCCCACACGCCGCCCGGCCCACCGGTGCCCGACGTCGTGATCCAGCACATGATTCCTGTCGTTCGCGCGCTGGTCTGCGCGCATGAGCTCGGGATCGTACACCGCGATCTGAAGCCGGAAAACGTCCTCCTGGATCACGCCGGCTGCATCAAGGTGCTGGATTTCGGCATCGCCAAGCAGATGGAGGCCAGAAGGGTCGCGACGATCACGGGCACGCGGGCAGCGCTCGCCGGTCGCGCTGGCCAGCCTCGGAAAAGTGCGCCCCTCGGCACACCCCGGTACATGTCGCCCGAGCAACTGCTGGGCGGTGGCGTCGATCATCGCACCGACCTCTGGGCCGTCGGCATCATGCTCTACGAGCTGCTCACAGGGAAGCACCCGCTGGACCCATTCTCGTTCGCACGGCTCTCGGCCATCGTCGATTTCAATGTTCCCATGCCCAGCCTGAGCGAGAGCCGCCCAGAATTGGAGGCGCTCGGCGCGCTCGTCGACCGTTGCTTGAGGAAGAGCAAAGACGAGCGCATCGGCTCGGCCCGGGAGCTGCTCGCCGAGCTCGAAGCGCTCCTGCCTGGCCGAAGGACGCCCCAGTTGGGCGATGAGGAGAGCCCATTCGCCGGACTGTCCCCATTTCAGGAGGCGGACGCGGCGCTCTTCTTCGGCCGCGATCGCGACATTGCTGCCCTGGCGGCACGGCTGCGCAACCAGCCGCTCCTGGCCGTCGCCGGGCCTTCCGGAGCGGGCAAATCATCGATCGTGCGCGCGGGCGTGATCCCGGCGTTGAAGGCATCCGGGGACCGCTGGGAAGCGTTCGTCCTGCGCCCGGGCCGCCGCCCCCTGTCCGCGCTCGTCGATGTGCTCGTGCAGGTCGCCGAGGCGGAGGCCGCGAACCGGGCGGCGGCGGGAGCTGGGGCAACGACGGACGCGCCCGAGATCCCCGATCACGACGGGCTGGTCGCCACCCTGCGCACCCAGCCGGGCTATCTGGGTGCCCGGCTGCGCGCGCGGTGCCGCCGTGGCGGCAACAGGCACCGCATCGTGCTCTTCGTCGATCAGTTCGAGGAGCTCTACACGCTGGGTGCGTCTCCGGAGGAATGGGCGGTGTTCGTCGCCTGCCTGGAAGGTGCGGCCGACGACGCCTCGTCGCCCCTGCGCGTCCTGCTCGCCATCCGCTCGGACTTCCTCGATCGTGTGGCTGATGATCGCGAGTTCATGGTCGACGTGATCCGCGGGCTCTGGTTCCTGCCGCCCATGGGGCGCGACGGCCTGCGCGAAGCCTTGACGCGGCCGCTCGAGGCGGCCGGATATCGCTTCGAGGCCGCGGAGCTCATCGAGCACATGCTGGGCACACTCGAGAGAACCCGCAGCCCCTTGCCGCTTTTGCAGTTCACGGCCACGAAGCTGTGGGAGGCGCGCGATCGCGAGCACCGGCTTTTGACCCGAGACAGCTACGAGCAGCTCGGCGGCGTCGCCGGTGCCCTGTCCGCTCACGCGGATGCGGTGCTCTCGGCGCTTCCATTGCGCGAGCAGCGGCTGGCCCGGGCGGTGCTCCTGCGCCTGGTCACGCCCGAGCGCACGCGCGCGGTGGTGAGCCTGGACGAGCTCCGCGAGATCGCGCCGGACGGCGCGGGCAGCGCTGGCGATGCGATCGCGCAGGTGGTCCAGCACCTGGCCGGCGCGCGGCTCCTGCTCATCGAGACCGGCGTCGAGCGCGAGGGCGCGATTGTGGAGCTGGTCCACGAATCCCTGATCGAGAGGTGGGCGAAGCTCAAGCAGTGGCTCGCCGAGAACGAGCAGGACGCGCAGTTCCTGGCCAGGCTACGCGCCGCGGCTGAGCAGTGGGAGGCAAGCGGCCAGGCTGATGGTTTGCTCTGGCGCGATCGCGCCGCCGAGGACGCCCGGGCGTGGCTCAAGCACCGCCGCGCTGCGCAGGGCGATCATTGGCGCTTCGGGCTCGGCAAACGCGAAGAGCGCTATGTGCTCGCCGTCGTGGCGTTCGCCCAGCGCACGCGCCGCATTCGCTGGCACATCGTCACGGGCGCGATCGCTGCGCTCACGGCGATCGCGCTCATGGTGTCGTACCTGACCGCGCGCGCCGACCAGCGGGCGAGGCGTGCGCAGGCGGAGGCACTGCAAGCGCGCAACGCCACCAGCATGGTCACGGCGCGTGAGCTGCAGGCCGATCCCACGAGCGCACTCGCGATCTTGCGCGAAGTCGAGCCGCCCGACGTGCCGCGAGGGTGGGACGTCCTCGCCCGCTCGGCGCTGTACGGCGGGGTCGCTCGCGCGGTGCTCAGCCATCCGGATGCGGTCTTGTTCGCGAGCTATAGCCCCGACGGCCAGCGCGTTGTTACCGGGTCGTTGGACAAGACCGCACGGGTGTGGAACGCCGACGGCACGGGCGAGCCCCTGGTCCTTCGCGGTCACGACGATCTCGTCTTCTCGGCGGCGTTCAGTCCTGACGGCAAGCGCATCGTCACCGGGTCGTCTGACAAGACCGCGCGGGTGTGGAACGCCGACGGCACGGGCGAGCCCCTGGTCCTTCGCGGTCATGAGGAGCGGGTCATCTCGGCGGCGTTCAGCCCCGATGGCAAGCGCATCGTCACTGCGTCGTGGGACGACACCGCGCGGGAGTGGAACGCCGACGGCACGGGCAAGCCCCTGGTCCTTCGCGGTCACGAGGATCGGGTCTACTCGGCGGCGTTCAGCCCCGATGGCAAGCGCATCGTCACCGGGTCGTATGACAACACCGCGCGGGTGTGGAACGCCGACGGCACGGGCGAGCCCCTGGTCCTTCGCGGTCACGAGGATCGGGTCTACTCGGCGGCGTTCAGCCCCGATGGCAAGCGCATCGTCACTGCGGCGTGGGACAAGACCGCGCGGGTGTGGAACGCCGACGGCACGGGCAAGCCCCTGGTCCTTCGCGGTCACGAGGATCGGGTCTACTCGGCGGCGTTCAGCCCCGATGGCAAGCGCATCGTCACCGGGTCGTATGACAACACCGCGCGGGTGTGGAACGCCGACGGCACGGGCGAGCCCTTGGTCCTTCGAGGCCACAAAGATGGAGTCTACTCGGCGGCGTTCAGCCCCGATGGCAAGCGCATCGTCACCGGGTCGTATGACAACACCGCGCGGGTGTGGAACGCCGACGGCACGGGCGACCCCCTGGTCCTTCGCGGTCACGAGAATTTGGTCGACTCGGCGGCGTTCAGCCCCGATGGCAAGCGCATCGTCACTGCGTCATTGGACAAGACCGCGCGGGTGTGGAACGCCGATGGCACGGGCGACCCCCTGGTCCTTCGCGGTCACGAGGATCGGATCTTCTCGGCGGCGTTCAGCCCTGATGGCAAGCGCATCGTCACCGGGTCGTATGACAAGACCGCATGGGTGTGGAACGCCGACGGCACGGGCGAGCCCCTGGTCCTTCGCGGTCACGCTGATCGGGTCTTCTCGGCGGCGTTCAGCCCCGATGGCAAGCGCATCGTCACTGCGTCGTGGGACAAGACCGCGCGGGTGTGGAACGCCGACGGCACGGGCGAGCCCCTGGTCCTTCGTGGCCACGAGCAATGGGTTCTGGGGGCGGCGTTCAGCCCCGATGGCAAGCGCATCGTCACCGGGTCGTATGACAAGACCGCACGGGTGTGGAACGCCGACGGCACGGGCGAGCCCCTGGTCCTTCGCGGTCACGCTGATCGGGTCTTCTCGGCGGCGTTCAGCCCCGATGGCAAGCGCATCGTCACTGCGTCGTGGGACAAGACCGCGCGGGTGTGGAACGCCGACGGCACGGGCGAGCCCCTGGTCCTTCGCGGCCACGAGCAATGGGTTCTGGGGGCGGCGTTCAGCCCCGATGGCAAGCGCATCGTCACCGGGTCGTATGACAAGACCGCACGGGTGTGGAACGCCGACGGCACGGGCGAGCCTCTGGTCCTTCACGGCTCCGACTCCCCGATCACCGACGTGGCATTCAGCCTCGATGGCAAGCGCATCGTCAGCGCGCACGACGACAAATCCGTACGGGTTTGGACCGATCTCGAACCGCTCCGCGGCGTTGACGACCCGAAGCTGTGGACCGCAACCACTTACTGCATGCCTGTCGAGCGGAGGATCAAGCTCCTTCGGGTGCCCGAAGCCATGGCCCGCGCGAACCGGGAAACTTGCCTGCGCCGCGTCGAGATGGCCCACGCGGCTGCCCTGGAACCCCAGCCGGACTCCAAAGGCTCCCGTTCCCCGCAGTAGAATGCGAGCCAGGTCGATGGCACCGAGTCGCCCGCGTACCCCACGCCCGGCTACCGGCCGACCTGCCGCGGCTACAGGTCGGCACCTCGGCCCCCTCGCCGGACGACGACCACCGGCGAGGCGCCTGCGGCCACGACCCGTACGGGCGCCCGTACCCGCGCCAGCGCAAGCACTGGCTGGGCGAGCTCTTGACGTCTGACGACGAGGGCGCCGCAGGGCCCGCTCAGCGCGCCGGCGCCCGGGACCTGTCTTTTTTTATCCTCTCGATGATCCGATCCGCGTTATCCTTGTCTTGCCTCAGCAATCGAATCTCCTCTTCCGACAGCGAGACTTCGGTGATGTACATGGCCGATGAGCCGTTCAGGATGATGGCTTTCACCTCATCACCCCGGGATTCGATGCAATAGTCCCAGGGCTTCTCCGCAATCACGCTCATGTGTTCGACCTGATGAAGACCAGCTCCTGTATAGCTCCCCGCTGCAGCTCGCTCCACCACGGCTTCGCGCGATCCAGGGTGGCCCGGTGAGGATCAGCCGCCGCTCGCAGGTGCCGCCGTTCGCTGTCATGGAGGTGCTCGCCGCCGCCAACGCGCGGCGCGCGGCGGGGGAGCCGGTCATCAGCCTGTGCGCGGGCCAGCCGGGCTCAGGGGCGCCCGCCGTCGTGCGCGAGCGGGCGGCCGCGCTCCTCGCGGGCGGCGACCTCGGGTACACCGAGGCGCTCGGCATCCCGGCGCTGCGCCTGGCGCTCGCCGAGCACTACGGCCGCTGGTACGGCGTGGACATCGACCCGTCGCGCGTCGCCCTCACCACCGGGTCGTCGGGCGGGTTCCTGCTCGCGTTCCTCGCGGCGTTCGAGCCGGGCGACCGCGTGGCGCTCGCTCGCCCGGGCTACCCGGCGTACCGGAACATCCTCCGCTCCCTCGGGGTCGAGGTTGTCGAGCTGCCGTGCGGCCCGGAGAGCCGCTTCCAGCCGACAACGTCGCAGCTCATGGCCGCGCACGACGGCGGAAAGCTCGACGGCCTCATCCTGGCCAGCCCGGCGAACCCGACGGGCACCATGATCGACGCCGCGGAGCTCGACGCGATCGCGCGCTGGTGCGCGGCGCACGGCGTCCGGCTGGTGAGCGACGAGATCTACCACGGCCTCACGTACGGCGCGTGGGCCGGGCGCCAGGCGACGGCCGCGCGCCACGTCGGCGCGGGCGCCATCGTCGTCTCGAGCTTCTCGAAGTACTGGGCCATGACGGGCTGGCGCCTGGGGTGGCTCGTGCTGCCGCCGGAGCTCGTCCCGCCTGTCGACGCGCTGGCAGGGAACCTCGCGCTGTGCCCGCCCGCCCTCGCGCAGCACGCGGCCCTCGCGGCCCTGACCCCGGAGGCGTACGCCGAGGCGGACCGGCTGGTCGAGGGCTACGCGGCCGCGCGCGACCTGCTGCTGCGGCGGCTGCCCGAGCTCGGCTGGGAGGTCGCCCCGCCCGACGGCGCCTTCTACCTGTACGCCGACGTCGGCACGGACGACTCGGTCGCGTGGTGCGAGCGGCTGCTCGCCGACACGGGCGTGGCGCTCACGCCGGGCACCGACTTCGACGGCACAGGCGGCGCTCGGTACGTCCGGCTGTCCTTCGCGGCCCCTGTCGAGCAGGTCGACGAGGCGGTGACGCGGATCGTCGCGTGGCAACGCGCGCGCTGACCGACGAGGGGTCACCGCCGGCTGCCTCCCGCGCGTGCGCGCGTGCACGCGCGCACGCGCGCACGCGCGAGCCCATGTCGACAACGCGTCGGGGCACGCCACGGGCGCGGCGGGTGGCGTCGGGTGCGGCGCCTCCGGCCTGTAAACTTGCAATGCCACGGTCACGGCCCGCGGGCGCGGGTACCCGCAGGACCGACGTTGCGGGCACCGCGCTCCCCTGACACCGGCCCCGTTTCGCCCGGGGCGGCCCCGGAAACCGCAACATCGCGATTTCCACTTGATTCGCCGTCGTGGACGGAAGAGTGAGCCGGCGCTTGCTCCGGCCGGGGGCGGGCGAGAGGACCATCACCCGTGGATGCATTGTCGTATCAGTCGCTCCTGACGGGCGCCGTCGCGCTCGTTGTCGCACGAACCTTCTACGTGCGTGTCAAGAAGGCCCCTGAAGGCAACGAGACGATGGCGCGCATCGCGCGCTACGTCCGCGAGGGGGCGATGGCCTTCCTCGCGCGCGAGTACAAGGTGCTCGCCATCTACGCCGCCGTCGTCTTCGCGCTCCTGGCGGCGACGCTCGGGCTCCTCGCCGCGGGCGCCTTCGCCGCCGGCGCGTTCCTGTCGCTCGTCGCCGGCTTCTTCGGCATGAAGGCCGCGACCTACGCCAACGTTCGCACGGCCGAGGCGGCGCGCGCGCACGGCAAGGCCACCGCGCTCGTCACCGCGCTCGACGGCGGCGCCGTCATGGGCCTCTGCGTCGCGGGGCTCGGCCTCATCGGCCTGGGCGGCATCTACGCCCTGTTCCGCAACGACGAGCACCTCGCGACGATCGTCCACTCGTTCGCCGTCGGGGCGAGCTCGATCGCGCTCTTCGCCCGCATCGGCGGCGGCATCTACACGAAGGCCGCCGACGTCGGCGCCGACATCGTCGGCAAGGTCGAGGCGAACATCCCCGAGGACGACCCCCGCAACCCGGGCGTCATCGCCGACAACGTCGGCGACAACGTCGGCGACATCGCCGGCATGGGCGCCGACATCTACGAGAGCTACGTGGCCGCTGTCGTCGCCGCGATCGCGCTCGGCCTCACGCTGCCGATCGCCAGGCTCCAGCCGCTCGCTCCGTCGATGGGCGAGCAGGAGCTCCGCGCGATGGCCGTGTCGCTGCCGCTGCTGCTCGCGACCATCGGCCTCGCGGTCTCGGTCGTCGGCATCTTCATCACGCGCGCGCTCAAGAACCTGCCGCCGGCCCGGGTGCTGCGCCTCGCGCTCATCGTCCCGCCGTTCCTCGTCGTCCTCGCGGCGGCCGGCGTCCTCCCGGGGCTCGGCTTCAGCGGCGGCGCCGTCATCACCCTCGCTGCCGGCGCGGCGGGCGGCGCCATCGTCGGCCTCGTGACCGACTACTACACGTCGATGGGCCCCATCCACAAGGTGGCCCAGAGCTCGCTCACCGGCCCCGGCACCAACGTCATCCGCGGCATCGCTGTCGGCCTCGAGAGCGTCGCGATCCCCCTCATGACCCTCTGCGCCGTGGGCTGGATCTCGAACCACTACCTCGGCCTCTACGGCATCGCGCTCGCCGCGGTCGGCATGCTCGCGGGCACCGCGATCGTCATGACCGTCGACGCGTACGGCCCGATCGCCGACAACGGCGGCGGCATCTCCGAGATGGCCGGCCTCGGCAAGGAGGTCCGCGACATCACCGACGAGCTCGACGCGGTCGGCAACACCACCGCGGCCGTCGGCAAGGGCTTCGCGATCGGCTCGGCGGTGCTCACCGTCGTGGCGCTGTTCGCGGCCTTCAACATGGAGGTCGACGCGGTCCGCCGCGCGAAGGGCCTCCCGGAGCTCGTGCTCTACCTGACCGACGCGAAGGTCCTCATGGGGCTCCTCTTCGGCGCGATGCTCCCCTGCCTCGTCGGCTCGCTCACGATGACCGCCGTCGGCCGCGCGGCCGGCGCGATCGTCGAGGAGATCCGCCGTCAGTTCCGCGAGATCCCCGGCCTGCTCGAGGGCAAGCCGGGCGTCGACCCGCAGCCGAAGGTCATCGTCGACATCGCCACGTCGGCCGCCATCCGCGAGATGATCGCGCCCGGCGCCATCGCGGTGCTCGCGCCGGTCGTCGTCGGCTTCGCGGCCGGCCCCGAGGTCCTCGCGGGCACGCTGGCCGGCGCGCTCGTCGTCGGCGCGGTGCTCTCGCTGATGATGGCGAACGGCGGCGGCGCCTGGGACAACGCCAAGAAGCACATCGAGAAGGGCGGCCTCGACGGCCACGCGAAGGGCTCCGACGCCCACAAGGCCGCCGTCGTCGGTGACACAGTCGGCGACCCCTTCAAGGACACGTCGGGCCCGGGCATCTCGATCCTCATCAAGGTGATGGGCGTCGTGTCGCTCCTCATCGCCCCGCTCATCGCCTGAGCGAACGCGTCGTCGCGGCGACCGAGGACGCGGCCCCCACGGGCCGCGTTCTCGTTTTGTGGGTCTCGCGCGCGACGACGGCGGGGCCGCGCCGCCCGCCGTTCGGTCTTCCCTGGCGCCGATCAGTCGTTGGCGGCGTCCATGACGGCCTGCCACTCCGTCGAGAACGAGCCGTCCGTGCGCTTGATCTCCGACCCCGTGTCCCACAGCACGGGGACGATGCCGCGGGACAGCGACGCCTCCACCACCGACCGCATCCACAGCGTCCGCGACGCCGGCTCACGGGGGTAGCTCTCGCCCGGCGTGACGGCGAACTCGCCGAGGATGACCGGGATGCTCCGCTCGGCGCTGAACGCGCCGAGCCTGTCGAACAGGCTCTTCAGCTCCGCCTTCTCGGGATCCGTGCCCCACGTCGTCTTGGGCGAGCCCCAGCTCTCCACCGTGTTGAGGCCGCAGAAGGTGTAGGGCGTGTAGTAGTGGATCGAGAGGAACAGGCTCTTCGTGCCGGCCGGATCGGTCGGCACCTTGAACTCGCTCACGCAGGTCCTGTCGATGTCCGTCACGAAGCCGGAGATGAGCAGGGCGCGGCTCGCGTTGTAGCCGCCCTGCGCGCGCACGGTGGTGACGAAGATCTGGTTCATCTCGTTGAGGGCGGCGTAGTCCGGCGTCCCCCCGTCGCGAACGCCGTTGACCCAGTAGTTCCCCTCCTCGTTCATCCCCTCGAGGATCAGCGTGTGACCGACGCCGCTGAAGGCCGTGGCGATCTGGGTCCAGTAGGACGCGTACCTGGCCTTGACGCCGTCGGTGGCCCTGTACTCGTCGGCGTTGCCCTCGTTGTAGATCCAGCCCCCGTCCCAGTGGATGTTCACGATCGAGTACATGCCGGCGGCCTCGATCCAGCCCACCACCTCCTTGACCCGGGCCATCTTGGCAGCGTCGATCGTGCCGTTGGCCGCGTAGGTGTCCCAGGCGACGGGCACGCGCACCGTCTTGATGCCATGGCTGGCCATGCCGTTGATGAACGCCTGCGTGATCAGCGGCTGGCCCCAGCCCGTCTCCCACGCGGTGGTGTTCTCCAGCGTGTTGCCGATGTTGGTCCCGATGCCCATGTCGGCGACCATGGCCGCGGCGTCCGCCGGCGTCGCGGAGCCGCCGGTCCCGCCGGAGCCCCCGGTTCCGCCCGTGCCGCCCGTCGAGGCGTCCCCCGCGCCGGCGCCGCCCGTCGAGGCGTCCCCGGCGCCCGTACCGCCCGTCGCGGCGTCACCGGCGCCCGTACCGCCCGTCGCGGCGTCACCGGTGGTCGAGCCACCGCCGCTGCCTGCGGCGTTCCCGCTCGGGTTGCTCTCCGAGGAGCACCCCAGTGCGACGAGAACCAACAAGGGTGCCGTGAGGTTGAACCATGATGTGGCCGCCGAGCGGCAAGCCGGGAAAGAAAACATGAATGCGACGGTATCCCAGCCCGCCGGGAGCTCCAAGCGCGATCGATCTCCGCCGGGAGCGGTCCAGGCCGCTTCGCTTCGAGCCTGGCGCGGTGGGGCGAACTCCGCAGCGCGCTGGGATTCAGCCTTGACAGTCCACGCAGCCCGAGGCGATCACAGCAAAGAGGAGATAGATCATGTCGCACAAAGAGGCCGTGTCCATCGTTGGTCTGGGTCAGATGGGCGCCGCGCTGGCGCGCGCCTACATCAACGCCGGTCATCGGGTGACCGTGTGGAACCGGACCCACAGCAAGGCAGCGCCGTTTCAGGGCCAGGCGAAGGTGGCGGCGACGCCCGAGCAGGCATGCAGCGAGAGCAATCTGACGATCGTCTCGCTGCTCGACTACGCAGCGAGCGACCAGGTATTCCGCACGCCCGCCGTGGCCGAGGCCGCGAAGGGCCGGACGCTTGTGCAACTGACGAGCGGCACGCCCAACGATGCTCGCAGCGGGGCGGCGTGGGCCGCGGACGTCGGGATCAACTACCTGGACGGGTGCATCCTGGCTTACCCCAGTTACATCGGTGGTGAGCATACGCCTGTGTTCTACTCGGGTCCCAGGGAGCTCTACGACCGCCACGAGGCGACGCTGCGCGTCGTCGGCGGGGCCACCTCCCACGTCGGCGAGCCGATCGGGGCCGCGGCGACGCTCGACTGCGCTCTCCTGGAGAGCTTCTACGGCGCCACGCTGTCGTTCCTGCACGGGGCGGCGATCTGCGCGTCGGAGAAGTTTCCCCTCGACGCGTACTTCGCCAGGTTTCAGGCCATCATGCCGCTCATCTCGGTCACCGCCGACATGTGCAAGAACATGCTGTCCACCGGCGACTTCAAGGGGACCGATTGCACGCTGGACATTCACGCCGGCGCCCTGGCGCACATCGTTCGTCTCAGCCAGGAGAACAACGTCGACAGGCGCATCCCGGAGCTCATCCAGTCCTATTTCAAGCGGGCATTGCAGCTCGGCCACGGCGCCGATGAGATGGCCGCCGTGTTCAACGCCATCCAGGATCAGACCCGCGGCTGACGAGCGGTGGAGGGTCCGACCCTTGCGCCGAGGCCCGCTCCCGTACCCTGAAGTTCCGGCCCGAGCACCCGCGCCGTCCGTTTGGCGCCGTCGAGCAGGCACGCCACTGGCTCGAGCGTTTCGTCGCCTGGTACAACGACAAGGGCAGCGGAGGCCGGGCCGCGTGGGGTAGACTGCGTCCGTGGACCGACCCGGCAAGCGCCCCACGGATGATTTGCTGACACCGACGCTGCAGGACGCCGGCGAGGCTCAGGCAGCGCCAGGGAAGCGGCCGTTCCGGCTCCAGTCCCAGCTCTGGATCGGGGCGCTCGGCGGCGTGGTGCCCATGTTCCTCCTCGGCATGATCAACGCCGGGCGCCTGCGGCTGCCGGCCGAGCAGCGGCGGCGAATGCTGCTCCTCGGCCTCGCGGCCCTGGCCGCCATCCTGGCCATCTGGATCTGGGCGCAGTTCTCCGCGTACGGCCAGGCGTCGGCCGACGCGCCGGGCTTCTTCCGCGGGATCCGGCTCGCCAACCAGATCCTCGGCGGGCTGCTCTACCTCGCCTACAGGCGCCTTCAGCAGGTCGCCGACAGGCGCTTCCAGTTCGCCGGCGGAGCGCACGCCTCCCTCTGGATCCCCGGCATCGCCGTCGTGCTCGCCGGCTGGGCGCTGCAGTTCGTCGTGTTCACGGGGATCGCCGTGCTCGCCCCCGGAGCGGGGCCGTGAGCGACGCCGAGCAGGCCGTCGCGCTGGCGCGCCACTACCTCCACGTCGACCAGCCGCGGCGCGCGCTCGAGACGCTCGAGCGGGTCGCGGATCCCGATCTCGAGGACCCCGAGCTCTGGACGCTGCGCGCCGCCGCGCTCCACGCGCTCGACAAGCCCGCCGAGGCCGCGCGCGCCGCGCGCGAGGGCCTCGCGCGCGCGCCGGAGTCGCCCCGCCTGCTCTACCTGCTCTGCGACTGCGAGGCGCAGCGCGGCGACGCCGCGGCGGCGGAGCGGGCCATCCTGAGCTGCCTGCGCGTCGCGCCGGAGAGCGCCCCCGCGCTCTGCCGCTATGCCTTGCTCGTCGCCAAGGAGGGCCAGGTGGACAAGGCGGCGCGGCTCGTCGAGGAGGCGGCGCGCATCGATCCCGAGGCGGGCGGCGTCGCGCGCACCCGGATGATCGTGGCTTACCTGCAGGGCAAGGACGAGGAGCTCGCCCGGCATGGCAAGGCGCGCCTCGCCGCCGATCCCGACGACGCGCTCACTTACCACCTGCTCGGCCAGGCCATGCTCGAGGGCGGCCGGGTCGAGGAGGCCGGCCGCCACCTCCTGACCGCGGCGCGCATCGACCCGGGCGACAACGACCTCGCCGACGCCGCGCGCGAGGCCCGCTTCGCCTCGCATCGGCTGATGAGGCCCCTCTGGCCGATGCAGCGCTTCGGGGCCATCCCGGTGTGGATCGCGGCGATCGTTGTCTTCTACGGTCTACGGGCGACGGGGAACCGGGCCGCCGCGGGCCTCTTCGGCTTCGCCTACCTCGCATACTGCCTCTACAGCTGGATCATGCCGCCGCTCCTGCGGCGCTGGATGGGTCTATCGCGATGAGCTCGGACCGGATCACCGCGCTGGAAAAGGCGCTCGAGGTCGCTCCCGACAACCACCCGCTCCGGCTCCTGCTCGCCGAGATGCTCCAGGGCGCGGGCCGCCCCGCGGACGCGGCGCGGCAGTACGAGGCGCTGCTCGACGCGGGCGAGCTGCCGCGCGAGGCGCTGCTCGACGCCGCGAGGCTCTCGATCGAGGCCGGCAGCCTGCAGGCCGCGGCGCGATGCCTCGACGCCGCGCGCAAGGCCGGGCTCGTGGAGGGGATCGCCGAGACGCAGGCGCGGCTCGACGCGAAGCTCGACCAGAAGGGCGTGCTCCGGCTCGTGCATTCGTCGAGCGGCCGCGCCGCCGCCGCGGCGGGCGCCGAGGGGCGCCAGCAGGACCGACGCAAGCTCGGCGAGGAGGCGCGGGCCACCTTCGCGGAGATCGGCGGCCTGGAGGAGGTGAAGAAGGCGGTGCACCGCGCCATCATCCTCCCGCTGCAGCGCCCCGAGCTCTACGCGAAATACGGGCGCAAGTCGGGAGGGGGCATCCTCCTTTATGGCCCGCCCGGCTGCGGCAAGACGCTGCTGGCGCGCGCGACGGCGGGCGAGTGCAATCTGCCCTTCTTCAACGTGCGCATCGAGGACATCCTCGACCCCTACGTCGGCGTGAGCGAGCGCAACCTCCACGACGCCTTCGAGGAGGCGCGCGCCCACGCGCCCGGCGTGCTGTTCCTCGACGAGCTCGACGCGCTCGCCTTCGCCCGCCGCAAGCACCACGGCGGCGCGGGGCGCCCCCTTGTGGATCAGCTCCTCCAGGAGCTCGACTCCATCGGCTCGGAGAACAAGGGCCTGCTCGTGCTCGGCGCCACCAACGCGCCCTGGGACGTCGACGACGCGCTCAAGCGGCCCGGGCGCTTCGATCGCCTTGTGTTCGTCCCGCCCCCCGACGAGGAGGCGCGCCGCAGCGTCCTGGAGATCGCCCTCGCGGGCCGGCCTGCGGAGCGGCTCGATCTGAAGAAGCTCGCGCGGCTGACGCCGCTCTTCAGCGGGGCCGACCTGCGCGCGCTGGTGGAGCAGGCGTTCGACCGGGTGATCGAGGAGGCGCTCGACACCGGCACGGAGCCGCCGCTCACGATGAAGCACGTGGAGGCGGCGCTCGAGGCGCAGCGCCCCACCACGCTGGAGTGGCTGGCGCGCGCCCGGAATTACGTGGAGTTCGCCAACCAGAGCGAGCAGTACAAGGACGTGGCCCTGTTCCTGAAGTCCCGCGAGGCCAGGGCCTGGAAGGACTGATCGCCCGCGCCGCCCGCCGGCGCCATGGCCTTGGCGGCCGAGCGTCCCGCAGGCTGTCTCCTCACCAGGGGATCGGGCCTGCGTCGTCCGAGAAGGTGCCAGTCGGTCCGTCGGGACCGAGCAGCGCGAGCCGCACCGGCTCGCGCGCGCCTTCGGCGACGGTGCGCGTTCCGCTATGGTTGTTGAGGTCGGTGGCGACGTAGCCGGGGCACACAGCGTTGACCTTGATGGCGGTGCCGGCGAGCTCGTGCGCGAACGCGATCGTCACCGCGTTGAGCGCGCTCTTCGACGGGCTGTACGCGACGCCGCCGACGCCGCGGACCGACGTGGCGGGATCGCTGAGCCATGTCATCGAGCCGAGGCGGCTCGACACGTTGACGATCCGCCCGGCCGGCGCCTCGCGCAGGAGCGGCAGCATCGCCTGGGTCACGGCGATCACGCCGAACACGTTGGTCTCGAACACGTCGCGGACGTCGGCGAGCGAGGCCACGCTCGGCCTCCCGCTCAAGGCGATCTCGTCGACAGTGACCCCGCTCTGCGCTGGGCCTTTGGCGATGCCAGCGTTGTTGACGAGGACGTCGAGCCTGCCGAGCTCGCGGCGGATCCGCGCTGCGGCGGCGGCGATCGAGCCGGCGTTCGTGACGTCGAGCGCGATGGCGCGCGCATCGCCGGTGATCTCCCTGGCCGCGGCCTCTCCGCGCGCGAGGTCGCGCGAGCCGACGAGCACTGTGTGGCCGCGCGCCGCGAGCTCCTTCGCGATCGCGTGGCCGATACCTTTGTTGGCCCCGGTGACCAGGGCGACGGGTCTGTCTTGCATGTCCCCTGGATAGCGACCGTCGCGGGCGCTGCCTTGGTGATCCTTGGCGGTCGAGAGGGCTGCCAAGAATGCCCAAGCCGAGGGGGCACGCCGGTAATAGGATAGGAGCGTGGCGACCCGAGCCGACCTCCTTGCTGTCCCCGTGCCCGGCGTGCGCGTGACGCGCTGGTCGACCGGCGAGCTCTACGCCGGCATGAAGGAGATGTACGCGATCGGTCGCGTCGAGGTCGGGCGCTCGGAGTGGTGGTGCCGCGGAAAGGTGTGGAGCTGCGGCCCTGGCTCGTTGCAGATCCTGAGACCCGGCGACGTGCACCGCGACATCTCGCGCGACGGCCCGGGCACGGGCCAGTGCGTCGCGTTCTCGGCGTCCATGGTCGAGCGCGTCATCGGCAAGGTCTGCGTCCACCCGCAGCTCGCCGCCGGTGACGAGCGGGGCGCGGCGTTCCACCGCCTGCATCACGCTGTGCGCGCCGGCGCCGATCGTCTCGAGCTCGAGGTAGCGGTCGCCGAGGCGATCGACGCGCTCGCGGCGGTCGGCGACGCGCAGTGCGAGTACACGCGACCGGTGCGCCGCGCGATCGAGCTCCTGCGGGAGCAGCTCGCCGAGCCGGTGACGCTCGACGACCTCGCCGCGCACGCCGGCCTCGACAAGTTCCACCTGTGCCGCGCGTTTCGCGCGCAGGTCGGCATGTCTCCGTACGCGTACCTGACGCGGCTGCGGATCATGCGCGCGAAGGAGATGCTCGTCGCCGGCGTGAGGCCGCGCGACATCGCCCCGCGGGTCGGCCTCTACGACCAGAGCCAGCTCAACCGGCACTTCCGGCGCATCGTCGGCACGACGCCGGGCCAGTACGCGCGCGGCGCCTAGGGCGGGAGTGTATCGAGCTTGGCGGAGCGCCGGGCCAGAGGGCACCCCGACCCACATGGGCTCCCGTTCGCGGGTCAACCTCGGATAACCACGTTGCCAAGGTGCTTTGCGATCGCGACGTAGCAGGCCTGACCGTCAGCGCGCCGTCATTCCGCCGTCGACGCGGTAGTTGCCGCCGGTCAGCCACCTCCCGCGATCCGAGGCGAGGAGCGCGACGACCTCCGCGACGTCGTCGGTGGTGCCGAGGCGTCCGAGCGGCACCTGCTGGACAAACGCGTCGGCCGGGACGCCCATCCCGTCGGTGAACGTCTTCCGCAGCTCGTCGGCGCTCGGCGTCGCCACCGGCCCCGGCGTCACGACGTTCACGCGGACGCCGCTCGACGCGAGCTCCACGGCGAGCGTGCGCGAGTAGGCGTCGAGCGCCGCCTTCGCGGCGCAGTAATGCGCGAACGGGCCGAACGGTATCGTCGCTGCCGTCGACGAGATGTTCACGATCGCGGCGGCCTTCGAGGCGCGGAGCGCCGGCAGGACCGCGTTCGTGAGGCGGACCGCGGAGAGGAGGTTGAGCGCGAGGGTGTCTTGCCACTCCTCGTCGGGGATGGTCGCGGAGCCTTCCAGAAACGCGCGCGACCCGCCCGCGTTGTTCACGAGGATGTCGAGGCCGCCGAGGGCCGCGAGCGCCTCTCGGGCGATCGCCTTCACCCCTTCGCTCGTGCGGACGTCGCCGGAGATGAACGTTGCCGCCGCGGGTGTGGCGTCGCTGCGCGAGCGCGCGGCGACGACGACGTTGGCGCCGGCATCGAGGAGGCGCTGCGCGATCGCCGCGCCGATGCCGCGCGAGCCTCCGGTGACGAGGGCACGGCGACCGATGAACTCCTTCGAGAGATCGAGCTTGCTGGACATGATGTTCCTTTCGTCGAGAACGACGCGTCCTACGTACGGCTCGCGATCCGCACGAACCATGCGAAGTCGTCCGGAAAAATTTCGAGATCGTCCGCGCGGTTTGGACGCTGCGGCCCGCGCTCGGTACGCTATCGAGCCATGGATGCTTTGAGCGCGGTGCTTTCCCCGGTTCGTTTGCAGCGGACGCGCTGGGTCTCCACCGTCGGGCGCGCGCCGTGGGGCGTCGGCCTGCCGGTGGTCAAGAGCTGTATCCGGTTCCACTACGTGGTCCGCGGCAGCGCCTGGCTCAGCGTCGACAAGACGGACGAGCCGCGCGTCGCGCTCTCCGGTGGCGATCTCGCGGTGCTTCCGCTCGGCCACGCCCATGCGCTGCGCGACCATCCGCGGAGCGCCCTCCGGAGCTTCGCCGAGCTCGTGCGATGCGCCACGCACTCGACCCATGGCGTCAGCCACATCGACCTCGGCGCGAAAGGCCCCGAGACGACCTTCATCACGGGCGGCTTCGTGCTCGACGATCCGGTCGCGACACCGATCCTCGCGACGCTGCCACCGCTCATCCGGATGACTCCGGACACGGAGCAGGCGGTGCCGTCGTTCCTCGAGAACATCCAGTTCATCACGCGCGAGGTCGAGACGAACCGGCCCGGGTCCGAGATCGTCCTCCTCCGGATGGCGGACGTCATGTTCATCCAGATCCTCCGCGCGTACCTCGCGCGCCTCCCCGAGGACGGCGGCGGCTTCCTCGGCGCGCTCCGCGATCCGAGCACCGCCGCGGCGCTCGGCGCGATGCACCGGCGCGCCGAGGAGCCGTGGACGGTGGCCTCGCTCGCGAAGGAAGTGGGCCTGTCGCGCTCGGTCTTCGCGGCGCGCTTCACCGAGCTCGTCGGCGAGCCGCCGCTCGGCTACCTCACGCGGCTCCGCATGCAGAAGGCTGCGGTTCTCCTCCGCGAGGGCGCGCCGCTCGCGAAGGTCTCGCGCCTCACCGGCTACTCGTCGGAGGCCTCGTTCAGTCACGCGTTCCGGCAGTGGGCCGGCATGGCCCCCGGCGCGTGGCGGCGGCACCTCACGTCAGGCGATCCGAGCGCGGCTTCGGACAGAGGGCGTCGAGCCCTCCGCGCTTGAGGCGTGGTACCAGCGCTCGAGCGGTC
Source organism: Sorangium cellulosum (assembly GCF_001589285.1). Lineage (GTDB taxonomy): Bacteria > Myxococcota_A > Polyangia > Polyangiales > Polyangiaceae > Sorangium > Sorangium cellulosum_G. Next base: position 67,475 of record NZ_JEMA01000444.1, read on the forward strand.
GGGTAGCCCCGGGTCGTCGCCTTCCCGGGGCCCCCACGGATCCGGACGTGCAGGTTTCCCGCATCCGGCTCTTCGAAACACGGCTTCGCTACACGATTCGGACGGCGGTCGGCTTCAGAAGCGGGTAGCGCTTCAGGAGCCGATTCATTGCCGCCCAGGAGAGACCACGCTGGGAACGGCGATGCAGCCACCGCCACCACACCCGCGTGGCCCAATGCAGAAGAGTCCAGAGCCTCGCCCGATTGCCAGGGCGGCCATAGTAGCCGTAGTGGCCTCGGAGCTTCAGGTTCAAGACGTGCTGCTGCCTCTCGAGTGGTTCATGGCGATGGGCCTTGCACCACTGCGAGATACCCTTCAATGCCCGTTGGAAGCGATCCGATGCCGTTCGCGTCTTCACTGCCCACTTGCCCGCGAGGCTCTTGCCCCAGTGGATGGTGAAGCCGAGGAAGTCGAAGGTGGCCGGCTTGTACGGCCCCTCGTCCGCGTCGCGTCGGCGCATCATCCGGTCCGGCCGCTTGAACGGCAGAAGCCGGGTCTTGTCCGGGTGCAGCGTCAGACCGTACTTGCCGAATCGCTTCGGTAGCACAGCCATCACGCGGCGCGCGTCCTCCTCGTACTCGAACAACATCACAGCGTCATCGGCATAGCGCACCAGATGGGCTCGGCCGCGCATGCGCGGTCGCACCTCTCTGGCAAACCACACGTCGAACACCTCGTGCAGAAGGACATTTGCAAGAATCGGGGGAACGACCCCGCCTTGCGGACTACCCGCATCCGGGCACTTCAGATTTTCGTCCTCGAGCACTCCTGCATTCAACCACTTACCTATCAGGCGTAGAATCGCTCCATCGCGTATCCGACGACGCAGCACTTCGCCCAGACGCTCGTGATCGATCGAGTCAAAATACTTCCGTATATCGATCTCGATGACCCAACCGCCAGCCATCCTCATCGCCTCGCGGTGCAGCTCGTCCAGCGCTTGTTGCGCCGACCGGCCGGGACGAAAGTGTTACCGAGCCGACTGGCTGA
>NZ_JEMA01000445.1 GCF_001589285.1 Sorangium cellulosum
GCGGTTTCAGTACAGCCGTGCCACGCCCGGGTTCAAGCGGATCACGACGGGCATCAACAAGCCGGTCTCCGAGAGGGCGAGCCCGATGGTGTTCGACGTCGACGGCGATGGGCGCGACGACCTCGTGATTCCGGACATCGTCGCGGGGTTCAGCACACCGAGCAACCCGATCACCGCGTGGTGGGCGGCGCGAAACCTCGGGCCCCGCGCCTCGCCGTCCTTCCTCGCGCCGGCGGAGCTCGCCTTCCTCGAAGAGTGGCCCACGGTCACCGATGCGAGTGGGCCCTCCGATCCGGCCCTTCTACAGCCGGAGCTCGGGACGGTCCTGGACTACGACGACGATGGGCGGGCGGACGTGCTGCTCCATGACGTCTACGGTTCCGAGGTCACGTGGCATGTGCTCCTGTCCCGCCCGGACTGGACCTTCGCGCTCCAGGACACCGGCATCCGCAGGCCGTTTCCGCTCCGGGTCACGCCCGCGCCGCCCAGCTTGAGCAGCCCCGGCGCGTCGATGCACCTCGCCGATCTGGACGGCGACGGCGTGCCGGATCTGATCCAGTGCGAGGACCACGCCCGCGACGCGCAGGCACCGCTGCCGCTCTTTGCGGTGTGGACCGTCCACCTCTGGCGGCCCGCGCGCGGCGCGACGCCCGCGGGATTCGACCCCACGGGCGAATCGATCGAGCTGCTCTCCGGCTATCCTTGCGACACGGAGCTCCACACGCTCGATCTCGACGCCGACAGCAAGATCGATCTCGTCGTGCCGTCCTTGAGGCGGTTCGGTGACGGGTCGGTCCTCGCCGGAGCCAGCTACGACGCGATCATGCGCCGGGGCGACGAGCGCTGGGAGGTGTTCGACACCGCGCTGCCTGTCGTCGGCCCCGGGGGCCGCGTCGTCTTTCTCGACGTGAACGGCGACGGCCTACCCGATGCCATCGAATCCGGCTTCAACCACCACCAGCTCACCACCTACTTCAACACGGGGCCGACCTTCGTGACCTCGCCGTTCCGGACCGTCGACGCGTTCAGCTTCGGCGATTTGCTGGGGTTCTCGGATCAGGACGCGTTCTTCCGGCTCGCCGTGCCGNTCGGATCAGGACGCGTTCTTCCGGCTCGCCGTGCCGCTCGACTTCAAT
>NZ_JEMA01000446.1 GCF_001589285.1 Sorangium cellulosum
GCGCGCCGCGCCCTGCTTCATCTCGTCGCCGAGCGCGCCCAGCGCCGCGACCTCGCCGTCGGAGGGCGAGGAGCCTGACGGTGGCGCATCCACAGACCGTCGCCCGGAACGAGATCACGAGTATGGATATCCGAGATTGCCACCGTATGGAGCATTCGAGCACGGTGACACACCCGCCTGTTCGCGATTGTCAGGGAACGTCACGACGCCAACTCGGGCCATGGCTGAAGCGCGGGAAGCGGGGCACCGACGCTCGGTCGGCTGGTCGGTCGTTCTGCGTTATGCGCGATACAACTCGCGACGATCGCCCTGGACTGCGAGCGCTGGGCACATGGGGCCTATTGTGGGTCTATGTGCGATGTTCTGCGCAGGCAGGGGTCGACGAGCGCGCGAGGCCACGCCGGCTGCGGGGCGGGAAAGGCAGGGCGCCTGGCGGCGCAGGGAGGGCGAGCGCGGGTGTCGCGGCGGCCCGCCGCGGTCACGTCCCTGGCGTCCCGGCCCGCCCGGGCGCGAGGCCCAGGCGGCTGGAGAGTCGAGCTGCGGAGAGCGGCGGTGCCTCGGCCGATGCCTGACCGGCCATCGCGTGCCGCACGTGTCAGAGCTTCTGCCCGACTTCTGGCCGCCGCTTCGCGGCGGGGTGCGCGCGGCACTGGCTTGATGTCTCAGGGCCTCGCCGGCCCTGTCGTCGCTTCGCGGCCGGCGTCACCAGCCGTTCGGCGCCCTGTTTCCCCAGCCGAAACTGCCGGGACCCGCGAGCCCAACGGGGATAGCGGGGACACGGGAAGCGCCGTGGCAAGAATGGAGGTCATGCGGCCAGAACTGCGGCGGGCAGTCGCGGTGCATGTCCCGGAAGTGATCCATGAGCGCGATGACGATGTTGTTGTTGTTGTTGTTGATGGTGACAGGGGAGAAACCGGTGAAGCCGAAGCCACTAGCGAACCGAGACACACCGAAGGCCGGCACGCCGAATCCGCCGATGCCCGGCGCGCCGAATCCGCCGATGCCCGGCGCGCCGAATCCGCCGATGCCCGGCGCGCCGAATCCGCCGATGCCCGGCGCGCCCACGGGCGCAGGCACCGGCTGGCCGACGGGCCCCTGGCCGACGGGCCCCTGGCCAATCGGCGCCTGGCCAATCGGCGCCTGGCCAATCGGCGCCTGGCCGACCTGACCGACGGGCGCCTGGCCGACCTGACCAACGGGCGCCTGGCCGAGCTGACCAACGGGCCCCTGCGCCCCGATCAGCCCCTTGTCCGGCCCGCCCTTGCCCGGCCCGAGCAGATCTTTGCCAGGCGCCTGGAACCCGCCCCTCGCCTCCTCCTCACCCTCCTCGAGCGCAGCGGTGATCGAGTCGATCTCTTCGGCCTCGTCGAGGCCCACCTGATCGAGCTCCGCGTCCGCCGCATCGACGGCGCACCCCGTGCCCAGCGCCGCCATCACCATCGCGAGTCCCAGCACCTTGCCATGAATTGAGAGCATGTATCGTCCTCCTCGATGTCCCATGATGGCCGGAAGCCCCCGAGCCACCTTGGGCTCATCGAAGAGCAGGCTGTGTGCCTCAGCCCTCGTGTGCAGACACTGCCGCTCCTGGCTCCCACCCCCGGCATCACCGCGCGCGCAAAAAGGCAATCTCTGGATCTGGGCAGGCGTTGGTTTTCCGATATCTCAACGCGAGCACCAGCGGGACGGCCCCCGCGCGGAGCGCGCGTCGCCCGCGGGTCGGGAGCCTCATGTTGGAGATGGCGAACTCACCACCATGCCCGCCGGAGCCTCCCGCGCCGCGCGCAGCGCTCCTGTCGCGCATTCGCGCAGATCACAGGCGTCGCGGCCGTCGCGAGCGAGGCGGGATGGCGCCGCGCTCCGCTCGCACACGGACGGCGCGCGGCGCCGCGGCGCCGGGCATATGACCCGGCCGCACCGCGCCTGAGCCGTCCGGGAGCTATCGAGCCTCCTGCGCCTGACCTGCTCAGGCTGCGCCGTTTGTGCATCAACGAAGGCAAAGACACGAGTCGATCGACTCGGGCCGTAACCGTCCGCCTCCATCACCGCAGCTCCGCGGCGGGCGCTCCGACCGAGCCACGTGCAAGCGTTCATGCGCCATGAAACCACCAGAGAGGGGCATCGGGGTCGATGTGAGCAAACGTGTGCGCGCGGATTCCGGGCCCGGTCAACGCACATTTACCTACGGCCGATGGGTTGGTAGAATTTTCGTCTGGAGGGCGCATGAGCGAGCCGAACGAGACGGAAGGGGCCGACGCTGGCCGCCGCGGTGTGCTGGGAGCGGTCGCCACGACCGCGGCGACCTTCGCGGCCGGGGCCGCCGGCAGCGCGCCGGCGGTGCCCGCGGCTCCCCGCAGCGCCGCGGCGGCGCCGTCGCGCACGCTCGGGCGGACGGGCGCGCAGGTGGAGGCGGTGTCGCTCGGCGGAGAGGGGATCCTCCGGACGACAGGCCGCCATCGGGAGGCGGTGCCGGTGATCCTGGAGGCGCTGCGCCTCGGGGTCAGGTATTGCGACACCGCGCCTGCGTACCAGCAGAGCCAGGACTACTACGGTGAGGCCTTCCGCGCCGCCGGTCCGAAGGCGCGCGAGCAGGTCTTCCTCGCCTCCAAGACGCACGCGCGCGATCGCGACGGCGCGCTCCGGCTGCTCGACGACAGCCTGCGCCGCCTCGGGACAGACCACCTCGATCTGTGGCAATTGCACGATCTGCGCGAGCTCGACGAGCTCGACGCCATCTTCGGCAAGGGGGGCGCGATCGAGGCCGTGGATCAGGCCAGGGCGGACGGCCGCGTGCGGCACGTGGGGATCACCGGGCACCACGACCCGCAGATCCTCGTCGAGGCGATGCGGCGCTATCCGGTCGACACGGTGCTCTGCGCGATCAACCCCGCGGATCCGGCGCGGCTCCCCTTCCTGACGACGGTGGTCGAGGAGGCGCGGCGGCGCGGCGTCGGCGTCATCGGCATGAAGATCATGGCCGCGGGCCGCCTGCTCCAGGATCGCGCGGCGAGCCCGGGTGAGCTCATCCGCTACGCCGCGAGCCACGCCGACACGGTGATCATCGGCTGCTCGTCGATCGCCGAGGTGCGCGAGAACCTCGGCGCGCGGTCCCTCCCCTTCCCCATGCCGCCCGCCGAGCGCGCCGCGCTGGAGGCGCGGGTCGCGCCGCGCGCCGGCCGCTACGATTCGTTCAAGGCCTGAACGCCGCCTCGCGGCCCCGCTGTCCCTCGACGTCCTCGGTGGCTCGATGATCGGCTGTCGAACCGCGGATCAGCCCTGGCCCTCACGGCGGCTCGACGTCCTTGCAGCAGCGGAACCCGAGGTGGTAGTTCGCATGGCTGGACTTGCTCATGAGCCGCGTCCCGTGCCAGTCGGGCGCGCGCCAGCGGCAGTCGTCGGCGTGGACATCCATCGATGAGAACGCGAACCAGCTGCCTTTCATCTCGGTGAAGCCGCGATCGCCGCGGCGAGCGAGCTCGCCGGGCAGGATGGGCAAGCTCATGTGCTCGGCCACGTTGCCGTGCAGATCGAAGACGCCGAGGCTGCTCCGGCAGGCGGGGAAGGCGCCCGCGGGATAGGTGTTGGAGCCGCAGCGGTCCCACCCGCCGCCCGGGCAGCCCGGCGTGCGCGTGCTCCCGGTGCCGCAGAGCGCGTGGTTCTTCTCGGGGCCATAACTCCACACCTTCTCGCGCAGGAGGTTGTGATGCCAGCTCGCCTCGTCCCGCGGCCTCTCCCACTCGTACTCGACGTCGGGCTCCCTCACGGCGCCGGCGCACGCGCCCTCCCACTCGTGCGCATCGCAGATCCGCTTTCCGATCGCCCTGCACAGGAGCGCCGCCTCGCGCGCCCGGACGTGCACCACGGGGTACTCGCAGGGGATGTCGGGGAACTCGAGCTGATCGATGCAGACGCGGGCGCTCTCTCTTGTCTGCCCGCGGGTCGGGTCGAAGAGCGGCACCATCCCCGGCGCGCCGCAGGCCGGCTCGCGCGCCGGCGCGACGCCCGAGAGCGCCCGGATGCGGCGGCACTCGGACCGCGACATCGGGTGGCGCGTGAGCGCCGGGTTGCCCTGGCCGAGCACCGGCGAGGCCGCGAAGATCTCCTCCACGCGCCGCATCGCCTCGTCGGAGAGCTCGAGCTCGCGCCGCATCGCCCCGAACAGCCGGCGGCGCTGCTCGTCCAGCGTGGCAGGCGCGATGTCCTCGTCGTCCGCCGTGAGCGTCGCGCTGTCGGGCGGCGGCCCGGGCGGCGCTGGCG
>NZ_JEMA01000447.1 GCF_001589285.1 Sorangium cellulosum
GGCGGGCGCGCGGGGCGGCGCGCAGCCGCAGCGGAAGAAGGGCGACGGACCGAGGCCGACGGAGCAGGCGGACGCCTCCTTGCCGAGGCGGTCCGGGCGCGTGGCCCTGGTCGGGCGGCCCAACGTGGGCAAGTCGACGCTGCTCAACGCGGCGCTCGGTCATCCGCTCGCGATCGTCTCGCCGACGCCGCAGACGACGCGCGACGCGATCCTCGGGGTCGTGCACCACGGGCCGGCGGAGATCGCGCTGCTCGACACGCCGGGGCTCCACCGGCCGCGCACGGAGCTCGGGCGGGTCATGAACCAGGCGGCGCGCGAGGCGGCGCGGAGCGCCGACGTCATCGTGTTCGTGACGGAAGCGCCGGATCCGGCGCGCCTCCCGCGGCGCGTGAAGGAAGACGAGGAAGGCCCGCCGCTCGCGCCGCACCCGGGCGACCTGACGCTGCTCGCGGACCTCGGGAGCGAGGCGCCGGTGGTGTTCGTGCTCAACAAGGTCGACCGGATGCGGGACAAGGCGCTGCTGCTGCCGCTCCTCGACGCGTTCGCCAAGATCCGTGATTTCGCGGCGATCGTGCCCATCTCGGCGCTGCGCGAGGACGGCGTTCAGCGCGTGCTCGACGAGGTGGGGAAGCTTTGCCCCGAGAAGGACTGGAGCTTCGCGCCCGACGAGCTCACCGACAGGCCGACGCGCTTCTTCGCCGCCGAGTACGTCCGCGAGCAGATCCTCCGCGCGACGAAGGCCGAGGTGCCGCACGCGAGCGCCGTGCAGATCGAGCGCTACGTCGAGCCGACGGGCGACGGCGCGCTGCACATCGACGCGACGATCCACGTGGAGCGGCCGGGGCAGAAGAAGATCCTGATCGGCGCCGGCGCGGAGCAGCTCAAGCGGATCGGCACGGAGGCCCGGCTGCGCATCGAGGAGCTCGTCGGACGGCAGGTGAACCTCAAGCTCTGGGTACGGGTGACGCCGGAGTGGCGCGAGTCGCTGCAGCGACTGGAAGAGCTCGGCTACAACAAGGGAGACGCCTCGTGAGCGCGGCAAAATCAGCTCTTTCCAGATTGTCCAAGCGTGGCCCGGGCGCCGCCGGAGGCGGCCGGGCGGTGAAGAAGGGTGACGCCCCCGAGACGAGGGGCGGTGTCGGTCCCCGGAAGGGCGCTGGCGCCTCGAGAACGGGCGCAGGCGCTTCGAAGACCGGCGCCCGCGCTTCGAAGACCGGCGCCGGCGCTTCGAAGACCGGCGCCAGCGGTTCGAGAACCGGCGCCGGCGCTTCGAAGACCGGCGCCCGCGGTTCTAAAACGGGCGCCAGCGCCCCCGGAAAGATCGCTGGCGGGCGCGGCAAGGCCGCCGCTGCGTCCGGCAAGGCACCTGCCGCGCCGGTCAAGGCGACAGCCGCACCCCGCAAGGCACCGGCCGGATCGACCAGGGCGCCCACCGGGTCCCGGAAAGGCGGCAGCTCAGGCCCTGCCAAGGGGCGCGCTCCCGCCGAACAGGGCCGCTTCGACCGGGTGGAGGACAGAGACGATCTCCCGGCGGAGCTCGCCGAGGAGGCGCGCGCGGCGGCCGAGGAGGCCGCGGCCGACGCACCGCCGCCGATCCCGTCGGCCGGGATCGTGGCGCTGGTCGGGCGGCCCAACACAGGCAAGAGCACGCTGTTCAACCGGCTCGTCGGCAGGCGCGTCGCGATCGTCCACGACGAGCCCGGGGTGACGCGCGACCGCCACTACGGCGACGTCACGTCGCGGGGGCGGCGGTTCACGCTGGTCGACACCGGCGGGTTCGACCCCGAGAGCGACGATCCCATGCGCCAGGGGATCAAGCGGCAGATCGACCTCGCCATCGCCGAGGCCGACGTCATCGTGTGCGTGCTCGACGCCGTGACGCCGGTCACGCCCTCCGAGCACGCCGAGCTCGGCCTCCTGCGCCGCGCCGGCAAGCCCGTGATCTACGTCGCGAACAAGGCGGACTCGCCGCGCGCGGAGGCCGAGGCGGCGGAGCTGTACCGCCTCGGCATGGAGCGGCTCATCCTGATCAGCGCGCTCCACGGCCGCGGCATCTCCGATCTGGAGATGGCCATCGAGGCCGCGCTGCCCGCCGAGCCCGCGGCGACCGAGGTGTCGGCCGAGGGCGCGCTCCGTATCGCCATCGTCGGGCGGCCGAACGCCGGGAAATCGTCGCTCGTGAACCGCATCTCGGGCGAGGAGCGGATGCTTGTCGACGCGCAGCCGGGCACGACGCGCGATCCCATCGACACCCTGGTCGATCGCGACGGCAAGCGGCTCTTGCTCATCGACACCGCCGGCATCCGCCGCAAGGCGAAGGTGACCAAGGAGGACAGCGCCGTCGAGGCGGTCAGCGTGATGCACGCGATCCGCGCCATGGAGCGGGCCGACGTCGTGCTCCTGCTCTGCGACGCGGCCGAGGGCGTGGCCGAGCAGGACGCGAAGATCCTCGGCCTGGCGGTCGACCGGGGGTGCGGCATCGTGATCGGCCTCAACAAGCTCGATCTCCTCGACCGGAAGGCGCTCGCGAAGGCGGAGGCGGACGCCCGCGACAAGCTCGCGTTCGTGTCGTGGGCGCCGATCGTGCAGGTGAGCGCGCGCAGCGGGCGCGGCGTGGCGAAGCTCCTCGAGACAGTGGGCCAGGTGGCCGCCGCGTACCGGAAGCGCGTGCCCACCGGAGAGCTCAACCGCTTCTTCGAGCAGATCCTCCTCACCCACCCGCCGCCCACGCACGGCGGGCGCGCGCCCCGCCTGTTCTTCGTCACGCAGGCCGAGACCTCGCCGCCCCTGTTCGTCGTCGTCGCGAGCGATCCCGAGAAGCTCCACTTCAGCTACCGGCGCTACGTGGCGAACCAGCTCCGGCAGGCGTTCGGGCTCGAGGGCGTGCCGGTCCGGGTGAAGTACAAGGAGCGCCGCCGCCGCAGCTAGCCCGGCGCGCGGCCGCGCAGCGCGTCGGCCGCGCGCTCTACCCCGCCGCGCCGGGCAGCGGCGCCAGCACGTCGGCGATCCTCGCCAGGCCGGCCACGTCGTAGATGTCGTACGGGAAGGCCGGGACGTCGACGCGGACGCTGCCGCCGCTCTGCTCGTCCTCGAGCGCCGCCTCGAGGGCGATCAGGTTGAGCTGATCGAGCTTGCCCATGCGGCTCTCGTCCTGGGCGGCCTGGAGCAGGCGCGGCGCGGCGTCGGGGCCGAGCGCGAGGCCGCTCCCGCCGAGCGCGGCGGCGATCTCGGCGGCGGCGGGGAGCGCGCCGTACTCGGGGTGAACGCGGTTCACGACGAACGCGTCGCGGCGCATCGCCTGCTCGCGCAGGCGATCGGCGAAGTACAGCACCTCGCGCACGCAGAGCGGATCGGGCGTCGTGACGAGCACGTACGCCACGTCGGGGCCGCGGAGCGCCGAGGCCACCGCGTCCGCCCGCTGCTTCCAGCCGCCGAAGACGGCGTTCATCTCGCTGATGAACGCCGCGATCTGCTCGAGGAAGCCGCTGCCGGTCAGCTTGCCGATGCCCCGCAGCACCGCGGCTGTCGAGCGCGCCAGCAGGTTGAGCGACAGCCTGCCGGAGCTCTGGAAGGCCTGCACGAACCAGCGCGTCGCCGCGCTGTCGATGGCGCCGACGAGCCGCTCCGGCGCGTCGAGGAAATCGAGCGCGTTCGCCGTGGGCGGCGTGTCGAGCAGGACGAGGTCGTAGCTCGGGTCGTTCCTCACGGCGTAGAGCTTCTCCATCGCCATGTACTCCTGCGTGCCCGCGAGCGACGTGGAGATGTACTTGTAGAGGACGTTGCCCAGGATCCGGTCGCGCTGCTCGGGCGACGGGGCGAGCGACGCGACGAGGCCGTCGAAGGTCGACTTCGTGTCGAGCATCATGACGGTCATCGAGCCGGGCACGTCGACGCCGGCCCTGGTGAACCGGGCGGGCTCGATCGTCTGGGCCTCCGTCTTCATCTCCTCGAGCCCGAGGCTCTGGGAGAGGCGGCGCGCCGGGTCGATCGTCAGGCAGAGGACGCGCTTGCCGCGGCGGGCCGCGGCGAGGCCGAGCGCGGCGGTCGTGGTCGTCTTGCCGACGCCGCCGCAGCCGACGCAGAGGATCACCCTGCGGGAGGCGAGCAGCGGGGCGAGGCCGGTGTCGTCGGCCCGGAGGGACGCTGGGACGGCGGGTGCGTGATGTCGAGGGGGTGCGAGCGGGCCGGGCATGGCGCGCGACCTGAGGTCGCGGCCCCTTGTAGCACGAACCGGGGAGGCGCGAGCGCCCGGGCTGCGCCGCGGCGAGCGCTCAGGCGCGAGCGCTCACGCGGCGCGGAGGATGCGCAGGCAGCCCGCGGCGGCGCGGGCGATGGAGGCGCCGCGCTCCGCCGTGCCACCGCGGCCGCAGAGCAGCACCTCACCGCCCGCCACGGAGAGGCTCTGGACCTCGACCTCCGCGGTGAGCGCGGCGATGCGCGAGCCGACGGCCGCGTTCTGCACAGCGTCCGGGTTCGCGAGGAGCGGCGCATAGGCGGCGAGCTCCTCGCACGCCGGCCAGGCGCCCGCCCCCGCGACGAGGCAGCCGCTGTCGTCCACCAGGACCACGACGTCGAGGTTCGCCTCGGAGCGCGTCGTCGAGAGCTGGTAGTGCAGCGCGGTGATCGGATCGTCGCTGCGGCGGCGCCGCCTTTCGGAGGCGGGAGCCCCCTCCTCCCCCGTCGCGGCGGACGCCCCCCTCTCGGGCGCGCCCTCGGCCGAGAGCGCGCCCGGGTCGACAGCGCGCCGATCGTGGCCCTCCGGCCCGTCGCCGCGCTGGCCGCCCGCGCAGTCATCCGACCCGCGCCGAGGCGCAAGCTGCTGGTTCGATAACGACAACGACACGAACACCTCCTCGGCGCAAATCATGGTCGTAGCGCACGGGGGCGGCCAACTTTGCTAAGTTCGGTCGCGATGCGCGGCTTCATCGATCTCCACTGCCACTGGGTCGCCGGCATCGACGACGGCGCCCGCACCGTCGAGGAGAGCCTCGCCCTGCTCACCGCGCTCCGCGGCGCCGGGTTCGACACCGTCGTGGCCACGCCGCACATGCGCCCCGGCATGTTCGACAACACCCGGCAGAGCCTCCTCGCCGCCTACGACGCGACCTGCGCCGCCCTCGCCGGGGCGCCCGGCCTGCCCGCGCTCGACCTCTCCTCCGAGCATTTCTTCGACGATATCGTCTTTCAGCGCCTCCTCGACGGCGGCGCCCTCCCCTACCCCGGCGGCCGCGCGGTCCTCGTCGAGTTCCCGACCCGGAGCTTCCCCGTCCGGGTCGCGGACCGGATCTTCGACCTCAGCCGCCGCAGGCTCCGCCCCGTCATCGCCCACCCCGAGCGCTACGAGCCGGTCTTCGACGACAGCGCCCCGCTGGATCCGCTGCTCGACGCGGGCGCCGTGCTCCTCCTCGACGTCGCGGCGCTCACCGGCAAGTACGGGCGCACCCCCCGCCGGGTCGCAGAGCGGCTCCTCGAGGAGGGGTACTACTACGCCGCGTGCAGCGACGCCCACGCGGCCAGGGACGTCCCCGAGGTGCGCGACGGCATCAAGGCCCTCTTCGCCAGGGTCGGCGACGAGGAAGCGACGTTCCTGCTGACCGACGGCCCGCGCGCGATCCTCGAAGGACGCGTCGAGCCCTGACACCGCGAGGGGGCCGCTCCCTTGACGGGACGGCGCGCCCGGCTATAAGTGAACGCGTCGTTCACTATTCGCCATGGCGCAGGTCCTCAAAGACGATGTGCAGGAAAGCATCGCCGCTGCCGCGCTGACCGTGTTCGCGCGGAAGGGGTACGAGAGCGCCACAATGGCCGAGATCGCCCGGGTGGCCGGCGTCTCCACGGGCAACATCTACCGGTACTATGCGAACAAGGACGCGCTCTTCTACGCTGTCGTGGACGACGGCTTCGTCCGCGCCTTCGCGCTCCTCCTCCGCCGCCGGGTGAAGGCGCTCGACGGCGTGGACGACGTCCGGACGCTCCCGCCGACGGCCACGTACCACCTCGCGTCCGAGGAGCTCCTCCGCTTCTGCATCGAGAACAGGCTGCGCGTCGTGATCCTCCTTGGGCGCGCCGGGGGCTCCAGGTACGAGCGGTTCGCCGAGGAGACCGTGGGGCGCCTCGCCGAGCTGGCGATCGAGCACTTCCGCGCCCTGGACCCGTGCCTCCAGGTGACCGAGGCGACGCGGTTCAACCTGGACCAGATCTACCGGAGCCTCGTCGGCACGATGGTCAGCACCCTCGCGCGCTTCGACGACGGCGCCGCCATCCGCGAGGCGGTCGACGGCTACGCGAAGTACCACCTCGCGGGGCTCAAGAGCTTCTTCGGATGAGCTTCTCTTCGTCTCAAAAGTGAACGCATCGTTCATTCATCGCGAGCGCGCCCCCGCCGCGGCGGGGGCGCACGGAGGCCACCATGCTGGAAAGCAGGCTTGATCTGCCGGTCGAAGCGCGCGCCGTCCTCGAGGAAGAGGAGGCGCTCCTCGAGCGCGTGCGCGGCGCGCTGGACAGGGCGCGGCGCGGCCATCGCGGCGCGGCGCGCCCGGCCGCGCCGCGCGAGCTCAGGTCGATCGCGGCGCTCCGGGAGCTCCGCGACGAGGCGGCGGCGGCGTCCGCCGACGATCTGCCGGCGGTGCTCCTCGAGATGAGCGTGCGACAGCGCCTCATCGAGCAGGAGACCCGGGAAGTGCTGCCCGACCCGCTCTGCCCGTACCTCGCCCACCTCCGGGTCGACGAGGGCAAGGGGGCGAAGGACTACCTGCTCGGCCACGCGACGTTCCTGGATCCGTCGGCCGACGTGCGGATCCTCGACTGGCGCGTCGCGCCGGTGGCGCAGATCTTCTACCGGTACCGCGAGGGCGACGAGTACGAGGAGACCTTCCCGGGGCGCGTCGCCGAGGGCGTGGTGAAGGCGCGCCGCATCGTCGTCGTGGAGCGCGGCGCGCTCACCCGGATCGTCGGCGACGGCCTGGTCCTGACGCAGCGGGGCGACGGGCGGTGGGCGCTGGAGGAGCGCGCGTCGCTCGCCATGCAGCCGGGCGGCGCGGGGACGGCCGCGCGCCCCGGGAGCCTGGGCGTCGGCGCCGGCGCCCTGGACCGGGCGAGGACAGCGGACGTCACCGCCCTGCTCGACCCCGAGCAGTACGCCGCTGTGTGCGCGCCCGCGCAGCAGCCGCTGCTCGTGCTCGGCAGCGCCGGGAGCGGCAAGACGACCGTGGCGCTGCACCGCCTCGCCAGGATCGCGGCGCTCGACCCGGCGCGGTGCCCGCTCTCGGCCATGAGCGTCGTCGTCCCCGAGGAGGGGCTCGCGCGGCTGTCGCGCCGCCTGCTCGCGCCGCTCGGCGCGGGCGAGGCCCAGGTGAAGACGCTCGACGCCTGGTCGGCCGCGACCGCGCGCGAGGTCTTCGGCCGGCCCATCGCCCTGTGCGTCGACCCGCCGGCGCTCGTCTCGAGCCTCAAGCGCCACCCGGCGCTCTACAGGGCCCTGTCGCGCGGCCGCTTCGCGAAGCTCGCCCCGGCGAGCACGACGCTCCCGCGGCTGCGCCGCCGCCTCGCCGACGTCTTCACGGATCGAGGGTTCCTCGAGGGCGTCGTCGCCGCCTCGGGCGGGGACCTGCCGCGGAGCGCCGTCGAGGAGACCGTCCGCCACACCGTGCTGCAGCTCGCCGAGCCGCTCGAGAAGGAGCTCGCCTCGATCATCGTGCCGGAGATGAAGCGGGCGCTCGACGGCCGCCCCATCGCGGAGGGGACGCCGGACGAGCTCGCCGGGACGGTCGACGTCGACGACCTGCCGATCCTGCTGTTCCTGCGCGCTGCGCGCCGCGGCCTCGACGGGGCCGGGTGGTCGCACCTCGTGCTCGACGAGGCCGAGGACATCTCGCTGTTCGAGCTGTTCGTGCTGGGCAAGCTCCTCGGCGAGGCGCGCAGCGTGACGCTCGCCGGCGACGAGGCGCAGCAGACCTCGTCGAGCTTCGCCGGGTGGGACGCGGCGCTCTCGACGCTCGGCGTGGGCGACGCGGCGACCTGCCGCCTCGCTGTGTCGTACAGGTGCCCGCGGCCGGTGGCGGAGCTCGCGCAGCGGCTCCTCGGCAAGCTCGCGCCCGAGGCGCCCGCGCGCGCGGCGCGGGACGGCGCGCCGGTCGGCCTCTTTCGCTTCCCGGGCGAGGCGCAGGCGCACCTGTTCCTCGCCGGCGCGCTCCGCGACCTCGCCTGCCGGGAGCCCCGCGCCTCGGTGGCCGTCATCGCGCGGGACGCCGAGGCCGCGAGGCAGCTCCACGCGCTCGTCGCGGACCTGCCGGAGGCGAGGCTCGTGCTCGAGGGGGAGTTCTCGTTCGAGCCGGGCATCGACGTCACCGACGTGGACAGCGCGAAGGGGCTCGAGTTCGACTACGTCGTCGTCCCCGACGCGACAGCGGCGGCGTACCCGATGACCGACGAGGCCCGCCGGCGGCTCCACGTCGCGGTGACGCGGGCGTCGCACCAGCTCTGGCTCATCGCCGGCGCGGCGTGGTCTCCGCTCCTGGCGGACGCGGCGGAGCGCTGACGACCTTCGCGGCGCCCGTCGCGCGCGGCCCGGCCGGGGCCGTGATCGCGGGCCGCGGGAGAGGGCTATCCCCCACCGCCGTGGTCCCGGCGAGCGCGCAGCCGAGGACGGCGGCCGCGACGGCCCACGCCGCCTGCACCCAGCGCCGCGGCGCTGGCGGGAGCTCCGCCTCCACGGCCGAGTCGCCCCCCGGGTCGAGCGACTCGAGCGCGGCGCGGAGCTGCTGCGTCCGGAGGTGGGACGCGTCCCCGAGGAGCTGGCCGATCCAGCCCGCGACAAGCGCGTCGTTGCCCGGGTGCGCCGCGCCCGGGACCGCCTCCTCGAGCGCGCGCATGAGCTGCGCGGCCGTCGCCGTGCGCGCCGTGGGCGACTTGGCGAGCGCCTCGGAGACGAGCCGATCGAGCGCAGGCGGGATCGGCTCGGGCGGCGGCGGCGCGCTCAGCCGCTCCGCGAACCCGCGCCGGGACGGGGCGGCGCGCGACGACAGCGGCGCGGCGGGCCGCTCGCTCGCGATGTGGGTCATCGTGCTCTCGCTGTCGTCGGCCCGGAAAGGATGGGCGCCCGACAGCAGCTCGTAGAGCAGCACCCCCACCCCGAAGAGATCGGACCGCCGGTCGCACGGCTGCCCGCGGATGTGCTCAGGCGCCATGTACGGCGCGCTGCTCCTGAACAGGAGCGCGCCGGCCTCGCCGCCCGCGGCGCTGCGCGGCGCCCGGGGAACGCGCTCGGACAGGCGCTCTTCCTCGAACCTGGCGATGCCGAACTCGACCAGCCGGACGAGCCCCTCGGACGTGATGAGGACGTTGTCCGGCGACACGTCGTAGTGAAGGAGCTCGCGCGGGTTGCCGAGCTCGTCCCGCAGCTCGTGCGCGGCGTCGAGCGCCGCGCAGATCTGGTAGGCGAGCCGCGCCGCGGCGAGCACCGGCGCCGGGCGCCCGCGCGCGGCACGCAGCACCGACGAGAGCGGCTCGCCGCTCACCCACTCCATGACGTAGAAGAGCGTGCCTTCCTTCTCGCCCACGTCGACGACGGGCACCACGTTCGGGTGCCTGATGCGCGCCGCCAGCGCGGCCTCGTCGAGGAACATCCGCACGGCGTCCGGGTCGGGCGACAGCTCGGGACGAAGCGCCTTGATGGCAAAGAGCTTCTGAAACCCGTGCTCCCGCCTGAGCCGCGCCGCCCAGACCTCCCCCATCTCGCCTGCGGCCACCCGCAGGACGAGCTCGTACCGACCCAGGGAAAACCCTGGGAAAAGACGCCCCCCTCCCCCCACCTGAGAGGTGTGGCCCACAGGTGAAGAGCTCGCCAGTGTTCCCGCCGGAGGACGATCACGATTGTTGTCTGGATTGTGAGACTCCCCAGCAGCCGGGAAACAACGGCTCCGCCCGCGACGTCATCAATGATCATCCGTCCTTGGCCCGCGCGCGTTCCGCGTGCATCCTGGGCCACGCGATCCAGAACGCGCGGCCGTGACCACGTGAACCCCAGAACCCACGCTCCAGGACGCACGGCCCAGGACGCCGTCGAGAAGACCGGCGCCGGCCGTGCTCGGCGAGGTCCCCGCGCACGTCGCGCGGACGTTGTCGGTCCTATCCGGGGTGCCGGGGTCTTGCTTCCTGAACAACTGGACAGTAAAGGTCTGGCGGAAACTGTCGCCCCGCACGACGGGATTCGCCTCCACGATCCCCGTCGGCCTCCCCTCCCCTTCGGCCCCCTCCCCCGAGGTACGCATGAGTGACGAGAAGAACACCAAGCAGAAGTCCGCCGCCCTGGAGCTCGCGATCGCCAGCGTCGAGAAGGAGTACGGCAAGGGCGCGATCATGCGCCTCAAGGACGGGCAGTCGCTGCACGACGAGGTCGCGGCCGTGCCGACCGGCTCGCTCGGCCTCGACATCGCCCTCGGCATCGGCGGCTACCCGCGCGGCCGCATCGTCGAGGTCTACGGGCCGGAGTCGAGCGGCAAGACGACCCTCACCCTCCACGCCATCGCGGCCGTCCAGCGGGCGGGCGGGACGGCGGCGTTCATCGACGCCGAGCACGCCCTCGACGTGAACTACGCGAAGAAGCTCGGCGTGAAGACCGAGGAGCTGCTGATCTCCCAGCCCGACTACGGCGAGCAGGCGCTCGAGATCGCCGACATGCTGGTCCGCTCGAACGCCGTCGACATCATCGTCGTCGACTCCGTGGCCGCGCTCGTCCCCAAGGCCGAGATCGAGGGCGACATGGGCGACAGCCACGTCGGCCTCCAGGCCCGGCTGATGAGCCAGGCGCTCCGCAAGCTGACCGGGACGACCTCGCGCTCGCAGTGCCTGCTGATGTTCATCAACCAGATCCGGATGAAGATCGGCGTCATGTTCGGCAGCCCCGAGACGACGAGCGGCGGCAACGCCCTCAAGTTCTACGCCTCCGTCCGGCTCGACATCCGCCGCATCGGCGCCATCAAGGAGGCCGCCGCGGGCGGCAAGGAGCCGGCGGTGGTCGGCAACCGGACCCGCGTCAAGGTCGTGAAGAACAAGATGGCTCCCCCCTTCCGCGAGGTGGAGTTCGACATCCTCTACGGCCATGGCATCAGCCACAGCGGCGACGTCATCGACCTCGCGACCGAGGCCAGCATCATCGAGAAGAGCGGGTCGTGGTTCTCGTTCCAGGGCGAGCGCATCGGCCAGGGCCGCGAGAACGCGCGCACCTACCTGGAGCAGCACCCGGCGGTGCTCGAGAAGATCGAGCAGATGGTCCTCGCGAAGCACGGCGTCTCGCGCGCCGGCAACGGCGCCGCGGCGAACGGCGCCGCGAACGCCGGCCCGAAGGGCGGGGCGGCCGAGGCCCCTGCGCCGGCGAAGGGGCGCGGCGAGCCGGCCCCGTCCGGTCAGGACGCCCGGCGCACCCCGGGCAAGACGAACTGACGCCGGCCGACGCACCGCCATGCACCTCTACGTCATGCGGCACGGCCCGGCGGAGGATCGGGCGCCGAGCGGGCGCGATGCCGACCGGAGGCTCACCCCGGAGGGCCGCGAGCGCGTCCAGCGGGTCGCGAACGAGCTCCGCCGCGTCCGGGGGGGCGCCCCGCTCGCGCGGGTGCTCGCGAGCCCCCTCGCGCGCGCCCGCGAGACCGCCGAGATCGCGGCGCCGATCTGCGGCGCGCCGGAGGTCGAGCTCCAGGACGAGCTCGCGCTCGACGCCGGCCTGCCGCTGGCGCTCGTCGCCGCGCTCGCCCGAGGCGGCGCCGACGCGCTCCTTGTCGGGCACCAGCCGAACGTGGAGCACCTCGTCCGTACGCTCATCGATCCGCCCGGCCGGGGCGCGACAGGCCTGCTCCTCTCCAGCTTCACCACCGCCCTGATCGTCGCCCTCGAGCCCGAGCCGACATCGCAATCTCAGGGTCGATGGCGCGTGGAGCGGATCTTCGACCCCCGCGCGCTCGCCTAGCGAGGCGGGCGCGTGGCGGGGCGGGCGCGCCGTGGCATGAAGCAGCGGGCTCGCGTCCCAGGCGGAAGGTGGCTCGACCGGAGCCGTCCCCCGCAGCGGATCGCTGTGGCCGGGGCAAGTGCATGAATTTGCGGCGGAAATGCAGATCGCGAGCCGGCGACGGCCGAGACGTCCGCCGTACCCCTCCAGCGGTACCGATCCCCCGCTCACGGTTTCACAAAACCGAATGATTCCGATGATTTCGGTCGCTCGCTTGACAAGGATCCCACCCGAGAATACGCCCAAATAAGGAGGATTGAGATGGCGGGACAGATGGCCTTCCCCTTCGCTCAACCCCCTCCAGGCCGTCTGTCGCGCAGCGGTGGGAAGGGCGCAGCGTCCTCTTCCCTGTGGCCGCGCGTCTCCCGGGCCGTCGTGCGGGTGCCCGATCCGCGGCACCACCCGATCGACATCGACCTGCCCTCGGGTCAGCCGCAGATCTTCGTGCACGAGGGGGCGCGCCAGGCGCTCATCCGTCGCCTGGAGCTGGCCCAGAAGCGGCCTGTCCTTCTCTCGGTCACCGACAACTTCCGGCAGATGATCTCCTCGTCGCTGCGGGAGGGCATCCTGCAGGCGCGCGTCCATCACATGTTCCTGGATGCGCCCGCTGTCGTTCAGGATGCGCTCGTCCGGTACGTGGTGAACCAGGACCGGGCCGCGTCGCTCCTCGTCGGCCAGTACATCGACGAGAACGGCCATCGCATCCGGGCGAGCCGGCCGGTGAGCACGCCGCTCAGCACGCAGGGGCGGACGCACGACCTGCTGAGCCTGTTCCAGAAGGTCAACCACGGGTACTTCGGCGGCGCCGTCGACTCGCTGATCACCTGGGGCAAGCGGACCAGGGCGAAGAAGCCGCGGCGCACCATCAAGCTCGGGAGCTACTCCGCGATCGAACGGCTGATCCGCATCCACCCCGTGCTCGACCGACCCTGGGTCCCCCGCTACTTCATCTCCTACGTCATCTACCACGAGATGCTCCACCACGTGATGCCGGCGAGCCACGGCAACGGGCGCCGGATGCTCCATCCGCCCCAGTTCCTCGCCCGCGAGCGGCTGTTCCGCGATTACGAGCGCGCCCTCGACTGGGAAAAGGACCACGTGGGCAGGCTCCTCCGCACCTGACGCGCCGCCGCACGGCGGAGCCGCGCCATCCGGCGGGCGCCGAGCGACGAACCATTGCGCGGCGTACCGGCTGGCTCTAAACCGGCGGACCCCCGTCGGGCCGGGTGAGCCGGCGCCGCACGGGCGAACCACCCCGTAACCTCGAAAGTGTGGAAGGCCAGCGTGCAGGAGATCCTCACCCAGGAAGCGAGCCCGAAGCGGGCCATGGAGGCGCTCGAGTGGGCCGCGGAGCGAGCAGAGAGGGCTGACGCGGCGCAGCCCGAGACGTCCGCCGAGCCACGCACCTCGCCACGGGTGATCTCCGGGCGCCCCGCCGACTTCAAGGCGGCGGCGGCGATCTACCTGCCGGATGTCCGCAAGATGCTCGACCGGATCATGATGAGCAAAGACGCCGAGGCGGGGCTCGACGCGCTGCTCGAGTCGGGCGCGCTCGCGGCGATGCTGCCCGAGGTCGAGGCGATGGTCGGGTTCGGCGATGGGGAGTGGCGCCACAAGGACGTCTGGAAGCACACGAAGCAGGTGGTGCGTCAGGCGGTCCCGAGGCTCGAGGTCCGGTGGGCGGCGCTGCTCCACGACATCGGCAAGACGAGGACGCGATCGATCTCGCCGACGGGCGAGGTCCACTTCTTCGGTCACGCGGAGGTCGGCGCGCGCATGTTCGACAAGATCGACCGGCGTCTGCCGCTCTTCACGAAGGAGGAGTCGCTGAAGGCGAGCATCCGCTTTCTGATCCTGCACCACCTCCGGGCGAGCCAGTACGAGCCGTCGTGGACCGACAGCGCTGTGCGCCGCTTCGCGAAGGAGATGGGCGGCTGCCTGAACGACGTGCTCGACCTGTCGCGGGCGGACATCACGACGAAGCGGCCCGAGAAGAAGCGGAAGGGGCTCAAGCAGATCAGCGATCTGGCCGAGCGGGTGCTGCAGGTTCAGGCCCAGGACGCGGTGGTGCCGCCGCTGCCGAGCGGGATCGGGGACGCCATCATGCAGTCGTTCGGGCTGCCGCCGTCGCGGAAGGTCGGCGAGATCAAGCGGGCGCTCGAGCAGGCTGTCGAGTCCGGGGAGGTGCCTTCCCACCAGGAGTCGGACGTCTACATCGCCTTCCTCCGGGAGAACGCGGAGCGCTTCGGGATCTGAGGGCGAACGCGGCGGCGGCGAGGGGCCCGCTCCGCAGCGGGCGCCCGCCGCTCAGCGGAGCGGAGCGTCGCAGGTGGCGCAGCGAGGGGGGACGCCGTCCTTGTGGTACAGCTCGCCGCAGCGGCCGCAGAGACGGGCGTCGGCCTCGAAGGCGATGAGCTTGTCGGTCACCTTGCAACGAAGGCCGGCCACCTGGGGAAGCTCGAGAGAGCGCACCTCGCCGGCGGCGTCGTCGGGCGGCGGCAATGCGCCTTCCTTGATCTCGGTCGCATGCGCGGGGACGCGCGACCTCGCCTCGGCCAGGGCGCGAGAGGCCGCCGGGAGGTGCGTCCGGAGCGGGATGGCGATCGCGGTGCCGCTGCCCTGGACCGTGAGCGCAGCCTCGGTGAGCAGCAGGCGGGTGACGTCGTTCCAGCCGATGCGCTCGACCTCGCCAGGCCCGTTCTCGATCGCCACGCCGGCATCGCCGACGCGGATGGGCTTCATCGACCAGTGGCCGAAGAGCGCCGACGCCGCGCCGAGGAGCGCCGCGAGGACGAGCAGGTACGGGGCATACGGGTGCGCGCCTGCCTCCTCACCACGGAACCACTGGCCGTAAACGCCCGCGCCCGCGAGGAGCGCCGCGACGGACATGCCCAGCCAGGTGAGGGCGTGCGCGACCGATGCCTTCGGCTCGAAACGTCGCTCGCTCCGCGGATCGGTCCGCTGCCGCAGGAAGGCGTCGCCGCCCTGCCCCGTGGACCCCGAGCCCCTGCGCTTGCGCTTCACCGGTCTGTCGGCTGCCATCGCCGGCTTCCTATCGGAGGAGACGCCAGGACGCAAAGGGCTCGGCGCGAGCAGGGCCGCACGGCCCAGCGCTCGGCGCGAGCAGCCAGCCTGGACGCACTGCTCGACCGCGCCCCCGGGGCGGAGCTGTATGCTGGACGGCGATGGCCTCGACGTTCGACGCGGCGACCTACGTCCTGCCAGCGCTCGGCATCGGGCTCGCAGCCTTCGTGCTCCTGGGGCCAGGCTCCCAGCGCATGACCACCGGCGTGAGGGTGTGGGGGGCGCCCGTCGCCGGAAGCGAGGCGCTGGCGCTCCGCATCGAAGGGGTGCGCCGGCTCTACGGGGCCGAGGACCCGGCGGCGATCCCGGAGATCGAGGTGAGCGCCGCGTCCGCAGGGGCGCCGCTCGAGCGATGGACCGGCCCGATCGACAAGGACGGCATCGGCGAGGCGCTGCTCCCGGCGCCGGGCGGGCTGGCGGAGCCGGTGGTGGTGCGGATCGCGCGGGGCGGCGAGGTGCTCCTGGAGGAGCAGGTGCCGCTCGCGCCGCCGCGCCCGGCGGAGACGAGCGCGCTGCCGGGCGCGGCGCATGCGAGCGCGCTGCCGGGCGCGGCGCGCGGGGAGCTCCGCCTCCGGGTCACGGCCGCGCGGGGAGCCATGGCCGCGCCGTTCCCGGAGCCGGTGCGCGTCGCGGTCGAGGGCGAGGACGGCGCGCCGATCGCGGGGGCGCGCGTCGAGGCGAGCGCCGTCGGGGCGGACCTCGAGGGGCAAGGGAACGGGCCGATCCTGGTCGTGGCCGACGCGCGCGGCGCCGCGGAGCTCTCGCTCAAGCCGCTGTCGCACGCCGTCGAGCTCACGTTGCGGGCGACGCGGCCGGGCGGGCCGCCGGGCGCGGGCGGCTCGTGGGAAGGGAGGCTGCCGGTGATCCCCGGCGCGATATGGCTCGATCCGGGCGGGCTCGCGGGCGAGCCGCCGGCGCTCCGGCTGGTCTCGCCGGCGCCGAGGCCGCGGGCGTACGTGTCGATCGGCGGCGCGCGCGGCCGCCTCCTCGGGGCGGTCGTGCCGCTCGCGCCGGACGGCGCGGGCTTCTTCGCGGGGACGCTGGCGCTCCCGGACGGACAGGCGCGCCCCGCGGCGGACTGGGCGGTGGTCGCGAGCGACCCGTACGAGCAGGGCGCGGGCACCGTGGCCTGGCCGCTCTCCGCGGCGACAGGCCCGGCCTCGCCGCGGCGCGTGACGCTGCTCGCGGACGGATTGCCGGCGGCCGAGGCGCGCGAGCGGGCCCGCGCTTCATGGGCGCGGCGCGCGGGGCTCGCGGTGCTCGGCGCGACAGCGGCGGCGGAGATGCTGCTGCTCGCGCTGCGATCCCGGACCGCGCGGCGCCGGCTGGAGGCGCACCTCGCCGCGGCGTCCGGAGGTGCAGGCGAGGACGGAGCCTCCGGGGCGCCGCTGTCCAGGGAAGATCGCGGTCGGCTGCTCGCCGCGGCGCGGGCGGAGCCGCTCCTTTCGGTGCTCGCGCTCGCGGCGCTCGTGGGGCTGTCGTTCGCGACGGTCGCGGCGCTCGCGACGTTCCGATGACGCGGGGCGCGCGAGCGGCGCCGCATGGATTTCATCCGCGGCGCGCCCCGAGCCGCTAGACTGGACAGACCCAACGGGACGGGGCGGGAGGACGACGAGCAGGGCATGTCCGAGCAGCAGCGGTACCGGGTCATCAAGCGCCTCGCCTCCGGCGGTATGGCGGAGGTCTTCGTCGCGGAGAGCGCGGGGATCGAGGGGTTCAAGAAGCAGGTCGCGATCAAGCGCGTCTTGCCGCAGCTCAGCAAGAAGGAGCAGTTCATCGCGATGTTCCTCGACGAGGCGCGCCTCTCGGCGCACCTCTCGCACTCGAACGTCGTGTCGGTGTTCGACATCGGGGTCGGCGACGGCACCTACTTCATCGTCATGGAGTACGTGGACGGCGCCGACCTGCGGGCCCTCCTCGAGCACCAGAAGAAGGTCGGCCGCCCGATGAGCGTCGAGGTCGCCGCGTTCATGGCCGCCAAGATGTGCCAGGGCCTCGCCTACGCGCACGATCTCGCGACCGCGGACGGCAAGCCGCTCCAGATCGTCCACCGCGACATCACCCCGGCGAACGTGCTCATCACCCGCTACGGCGAGGTGAAGATCGTGGATTTCGGGCTCGCGAAGGCGTCGAGCCAGCTCGCCGAGAGCGACGCGGGCATCATCAAGGGCAAGTTCGGCTACCTGGCGCCGGAGACGGTGCTCGAGCAGGGCGTCGACCAGCGCGTCGACATCTTCGCGCTCGGGATCATCCTCTGGGAGATGCTCGCCGGGCGCCGGCTCTTCCTCGGCGACTCGGACTACATCACGGTGCGGCTCGTGCGCGACGCGGTGATCCCGTCGCTCCAGCAGCTCAACAGCGAGGTGCCGCGCGACCTGGAGCAGATCATCCGCCGCTCGCTCGCCCGCGACCCGGCCGCCCGCTACCGCGCCGCGCGCGACCTCGGGCGCGACCTCACCCGCTTCCTCTACCGCTACGGCCGCCCGGTGAGCGAGGACGACGTCGCCGCGCTCGTGGAGCGCGCCAAGGGCGGGCCGGCCCGGGCGGTCGACGGGACGCAGAAGATCGCCGAGCTCATCGACATGATGCTCCTCGAGTTCAAGTCGCTCACGAAGGAGCCGACAGCGGGCGGCAGCGGGCTCAGCCTGCTTCCCACCCTGGACGGGGCCACGGGCCTGATGCACGGAGAGGAGCGCGAGGGCTCCTCGCCGCCGCGCAGCGAGGGGCCGCTCGGGGGGCTGGCCGATGAGCTGGAAGGGCCGGATTCGATGCACCAGGACGAGTCGTCCTCGTCGGTCGCGGCCTGGTTCCGGGGGCTCATCCCGCGCTGATCCCAGCGCGGAGCGCGGCGCGACGACCGCGCCGCTCGGCCGTCCCATCACCTGTCACCGGCCGGGAGAAGCCATCCTCCGGCCCACAGAAGAGGCAAAGAGAAGATGAGCATCGATATTGGAAAGCCGTTCCCGCGCTTCGCCCTGCCGAACCAGGACGGCAAGACCGTGAAGCTCGAGGACTTCGCGGGCAAATGGCTCGTCGTCTACTTCTATCCGAAGGACGACACGCCGGGGTGCACCATCCAGGGCAAGTCGTTCACCGCCTCCAAGGAGGACTTCGACAAGGCCAACATCGCCGTTGTCGGCGTCAGCGAGGACGACGTCGCGTCGCACAAGAGCTTCTGCGACAAGTTCTCGTTCACCATCGATCTGCTCGCCGACACGAACCACGAGCTGCTCAAGGCCGCGGGCGTCGGGCAGAGCGAGTGGAAAGGCACCATGTACTGGGACCGGACGACGTTCGTCATCGATCCGCAGGGCGTCCTGCGAAAGACGTACCTGAAGGTGAAGCCCGACGGGCACGAGCAGGCGCTCCTCAAGGACATCGCCGAGCTCGAGGCCCAGGCCTGAGCTGAAGACCGCCAGGGAAGCATGAGGGGATAGCCGGGATGGCCGGCGGGATGGGCCTGCACAAAGCCTGCTCTCGCTGGATTTGCCGGAGTTGCGCCCCTATCCTGCCGTCTTTGTGGTTGCACGCCCTCCCTTCGCGCCGGGTCGATTCCTCCCGCTCACGGCGCTCGCGGCGCTCTCCCTGGCAGCGCTCACGACCGCCGCCGCCATGGGGGCCTGCGACGGCGCGGGGGGCGGCGGGGCCGGCGGCGCGGGCGTGGGCGGCGCGGGCGGGTGCCCGGTGGGGCCGCGAGAGGCGATGTTCACGATCACCGTGCGCGCGCCGGGCGGCCCTGTTCCGCCGGACACAACGGTTCGCGTCGCCTGGAGCGCGGGAGAAGAGCCGGCCTTCGTCCTCGATGACCCGACCACCTGGAAGACGCTCGAGGAGGCCAACCTGGTGTGCGCCGTCGATCGCGCAAAGCCCCCTCCCGAGGCGCTCGAGACGCTCGTCTGCGAGCTGTGGACGGCGGGGGTGGCGCGGGTCGAGATCTCGGGGACTGGCTACGAGGATCTCGAGCAGACGCTCACGCCGGTCATGAGCGAGGCGTGCGAGGGCTTCATTCCGCAGAAGGTCGATATCGAGCTCGTCCCGGCGGTGGACGGGGGGGTCGAGGAATAAACAGACGGAGATCGTTCGATCGGGGTTGTCGGCCAGAACGCCCGGGGCGATCCGGCGACGCCTGCGCATCGCCGAGCGTCGGTCACCGGGGACGAGGCGTTCGTCGCCAAGCCAGGGCCTGCTCCGCCTGTCCAAGGCGACATGCGCTGTCGTTTGCTCTCCCCCCTGCTCCTGCTCCCATTCTTCCCCGCCTGCGGCCCGGCCCCCGAGGCGAAGACCCCGGCCTCCGGCGGGCAGACGTTCCCCGAGGCCGTCGCGATGATGTGCGATGTCGACAGGCTGGCCGGCCTCGATGCAGAGGCCGACCCGATCAGCGTCGGACAGGGGCGATCGGCGTGGCTCGCGGAGCACGTGGAGAGCCCCGACGGGATCGAGCTGCGCACGATGCTCAGCGTGAAAGGGGCCGCGGAGCAGGGCGGCATGCTGCGCGACGAGGCCAGGAAGGTGGGCCTTTCGAGGTGCGCGCTCGCGGACGCGCTCGAGAGGGACGGGACCGGCGGGCTATCGCCCTAGCCTGGTGCGCGCTGTACGGCGGTGATATGCGATTCCTCACCACACGAGGAAGCGAACGACCATGATGATCCTTCACGGCTCCGCCGGCTCTCCGTTCGTCTCGCGCGTCTGCATGCAGGCTCATGCCAAGGGCTTGAAGTTCGAGCTCAGCCGCGCGGCGCTCGGCACTCCCGAGTTCCAGCGGATGAACCCGCTCAGAAAGATCCCGGTGCTGGAGCACGACGGCTTCGTCCTGCCGGAGAGCCTCGTCATCTGCGAGTACCTCGAGGACGCCTTCCCCACACCATCGCTGCTCGGCGCCACGCCCGAGGCCCGCGCCCGGGTGCGCCTCGTCGTTCGCACCGTGGATCTCTACTGCGGCGGCGTCATGTCGCTGCTGCGGGCGACCAACGACCCGAGCCTCAAGATCGACGCCGCGGCGGAGCGCGCCGGCCTCGACAAGGGCCTCGACGCGCTCGAGGTCTTCCTGGCCGGGGACGGATTCGCCGCCTCGGAGGCGCTCTCGCTGGCAGACTGTGCGCTGGTTCCGTGGCTGTTCTACGCCACGATGCTGACAAAGCAGGGTGACGACGCGCTGACCCGCCGGCCCAAGCTCGCGCGCTACGTGGACTTCATCGAGGGTCAGGAGCTGACGCGCAGGATCTGGGGCGAGATGGATGAGGCGTACCGCGCCTTCAGGGCCAGGTGGAAGGCAGGGCAGGTCGCGGCGAACAACGGGTGAGGTGGCACGGCCTGCGCCGGTAGCGAACGCGGCGGCCATCCGAGCCGTGCAGATCTCGCCGCGGCGCAAGGCCGCCGTCGCGCGGGCCCGGCCGTCGACGGCCGGGGGCCGCGCCCTTATCCTCTGCATCCGCTACATACGCTGTCCTCCGCATCTGCATCACCCCTGCCGTACCACGGAGAGCCATCACGCCATGCCGACCGACGAGACCAGCAGCTCCCTCGATGAGCTCTTTCGCGCGCTCGACGCGAGCCCCCGCTCCGCCGGCGTCTTCTATCCCAGGCAGGTGAAGACGCCCCCGCCCGCCGGCGCGACGGACCACGATATTCCCGTCGCCCCCGGCGTGACGCTCGGCGCGCGTTGGCACCTGGCCGACCCGCGGAGCCCGACCGTGCTCGCCTTCCATGGCAATGGCGAGACCGTCCCCGATTACGACGACATCGCCGGGGCGTGGCAGCAGCTCGGCCTGAATTTCTTCATCGTCGATTACCGCGGCTACGGCTGGAGCGGCGGGCGGCCGACGCTGCGCTCGCTCCACGACGACCCCGCGCGCGTCGCCGCCTTCTTCGAGCGGGAGCTCGTCGAGAAGAGCCGAGAGGCCGGGCTCGACAGGCCGCCGAAGCCGCTGCTCTTCGGCCGCTCGCTCGGCAGCTCGCCCGCGTCGCGCATCGCCAGGGACCGCGGCGACGCGTACCGCGCGCTGCTCCTCGAGAGCGGCTTCAGCGACGTGCGCCACCTCCTCGCCCTCTTCCAGATCGACCTCGGCGAGCTGCGCGACGAGGCGCACCGCCGCCTCTCGAACTCGGAGCTCCTGAGCCACGTCGAGATCCCGGTCCTCTCCCTGCACGGCGCGCACGACAGCCTGCTCCCGCCGTTCCACGCCCGCGAGAACCACGCGGCCGTCCCGCACGAGAACAAGGAGCTGCGCCTGATCGACGGCGCCGGCCACAACGATATCCTCTCGTTCGCGCCGGCCTACTTCGGGGCGATACGCGACTTCCTGCAGAAGCACTGAGCCCGCGGCGCGCGCCGCCCCACAGCGCCTTCACCCCGAGCTCGACGATCTCGGCCGTCACCGCGGCGCCCCGCGCGACCGACAGGGGTCGATCGGGTCACACCTCGACCAGGAGGAACGACCTCCCGGTCAGCTTCCTGAGCAGCGGCATCGCCACGTTGTAGACCGGGGTCCCCTTCGGCGTCCGCCCCTCGAGCGCCCCGTGGTGCGCGTGGCCGTGGAAGACGACGTCCGCGCCGTACAGGTCGATCGGCGCGACCAGCCGGCTCGTCCCAAGAAAGGGCCTGATCTCCACGTTCTCTCCGACCGTCGTGTCGAGCACCGGCGTGTAATGCATGATCACGATCCGCTTGTCGGTGTCGAGCTGGGACAGCGCCGCTTCGAGCTTCAGCGCCTCGGTCACGGCCTCCTGGACGAACGCCTTGAGCGGCCCCTCGCCGAACGCCTGCAGCGTCGCGTTCCCGAAGCCGCCCATGAAGCCCTTCACGCCGGCCACCCCGATGTCGTCGCGCAGGATCAGGTGATCCCCGTCGAGCACCTCGACGCCCACGTCGCCGAGGAGCCTCGCGATCTCCGCGCTCGCCCCGCGATCGAGGTCGTGGTTGCCGAGCACGGCCGCGCACGGCACCGACAGCCCGGAGAGCGCGTCGGCCAGCACCTTCGCCTCCTCGGGGTGGCCGCGATCGGTGAGATCGCCGCAGAGCACGAGCACCTCTGCCTCCGCGTTCACCGCCCGCACGAGCTCGCGCATCCTGCCGCCGTGCTCCGGCCGGCAATGCAGGTCCGAGGCCGCCGCGACGCGGCGCTTGCCGCGGTCCCCATTCTCCGCCGCGCCGGCGCTCATGACCCCGGCTTGCGAAGCCGCGACGCCTCGACCTCCACGGCCGGGCGCTCCGGGCCGCCAGGCTCCGCCTTGCCGAGGCGCTGCCGCGCCCCGAGCCGCCGGCCCTTCCGGCACAGTGGCGCCCGCGCCGCCCCGGGCGCGGGCGCCGGGGGCGCCGCCACGAGGCCGAGCTTCTCGTAATCGTGGAGGTACTGCCGGCGGCTGATCAGGTTCCCCCGGCAGACCCGGAGCGGCGCGTCGCCCGCCCGCGACTGCGCCAGCGTGCGCCGGCAGAGCTCCTCGATGAGCCACCCGGGCACCCGGCTCCGCGCGCCCGGATAGACGAAGCGGTACAGCGTGAGGTGCGCGAGCAGCACCTCCCAGTGCGGGCCGAAGCGCGCGAGGAGCCGCTCCCAGTCCATCTCGTCGCCGCACGCGTAGATGAGGTGGTTCACGTCCGCCCCGTCGTACCGCTCCCGCTCGTCCACGAACGCCTTCGTGAAGATGATCTCCTCGACAGGCGCGATCAGGCAGCGGTGCCCGAGGATCGTGGCCGGACGCGCGTGCTCGAACCAGCCGCCGTCCACCACCGCCAGGCCGTTGCTCGACGAGAAGATGAGGTCGATGAAGCGCTCGCCCGCGTGCGCCTTGCCGATCCACCGCGGATCGAGCAGCTCCGTCTCGAACCCGGCCCGCTCGAGCGCCATGAACGCCGCCGGCACGTCCCGCTCCTCCAGCATCACGTCGAGATCCTTCGTGTCCCGGAAGATGCCGGTGTACGCAAAGAAGGCATACGCGCCCGCCACCATGAACGGCACACCGGCGCACAGCAGCGACTCCAGCGCCCTTACCCGCACCTCCAGCTCGCCCGCACAGGAGAGCAGGCCGGCGGCATCATCGACCGGAGGCGACAGCGCCGCGCGCTCGCCAGCGCGGGACGCCCAGGCTGAAGCTGCGCGCTCCGCGTCGCTCGCGGCAGGGGATCCGCTGCGGACCATCCCCCTCTGCGTAATGAACAGGACGTGCGATGGCGACCCCCCTCCGCCCTCACGCGCCCGCCAGCCGCGCGCGGGCGGGCGGACGATAAACGACGAAGGCGGGAAGATGCGCCGGCCCGCCGTCGCTGACCATTGCAAGGAGAGGCGGGTCTGGACCAAGCTCGCCTGCCGGGATCGCTCGGCGCGCTCTGCGCAGGCAGGCGACGGGGCGCGGCCCCCGGCGCTCGAAGAGGAGGCACATCCGTGAACACCGCGATCGCGACGATCAACCCGGCGACAGGAGAGACGCTCGAGACGTTCGAGCCGCTCTCGTCGGCGGCGCTGGAGCAGAAGGTGGCGCGCGCGCACGCCGCGTTCCGCAGCTTCCGACGGACCGAGGTCGCCGAGCGGGCCCAGAGGCTCCGCCGCGCCGCCGAGATCCTGGAGGCCGAGAAGGAGCAGCTCGGGCGGCTGATGACGATCGAGATGGGCAAGACCATCGGATCCGCCGTCGCGGAGGCCCAGAAGTGCGCGACCGTGTGCCGCTACTACGCCGACAACGCCGAGCGCCTGCTCGCCCCGGAGGAGGTCGCGACCGACGCCGACAAGAGCTACGTGGCGTTCCAGCCGATCGGCCCGGTGCTCGCGATCATGCCGTGGAACTTCCCGTTCTGGCAGGTCTTCCGCTTCGCCGCGCCCGCGCTCATCGCCGGCAACGTCGGCCTCCTCAAGCACGCCTCGAACGTCCCCCGCTGCGCGCTCGCGATCGAGGACATCCTCCGCCGCGCCGGCTTCCCGGAGGGGGTCTTCCAGGCGCTGCTCGTCGGGACCGAGGCGGTGCCGCGCCTCCTCGCCGACCCGCGCGTCGCGGCCGCGACGCTCACCGGCAGCGAGAACGCGGGGCGCAGCGTCGGCGCGCACGCGGGCAAGCACCTGAAGAAGGTCGTGCTCGAGCTCGGCGGCAGCGATCCGTTCGTCGTCCTGCCGAGCGCCGACCTCAACGCGGCGGTCGGGACCGCGATCAAGGCGCGCATCATCAACAACGGCCAGTCGTGCATCGCGGCGAAGCGCTTCATCGTCCACGAGTCGATCGTGCCGGAGTTCGAGCAGCGCTTCGTCGCCGCCATGCGGCGCCTCCGGGTCGGCGACCCGATGGACCCGTCCGTCGACGTCGGGCCGCTCGCCACGCCGCAGATCGCCGCGGAGCTCGAGGAGCAGGTGCGCGCGTCGGTGGCCGCGGGCGCGCTCCTCTTGACCGGGGGCAAGCGGCTGAAGGGGCCGGGCAACTACTTCCCGCCGACCGTGCTCACCGACGTGCGGAGCCCCTCCCCCGCCGCAGACGACGAGCTGTTCGGCCCGGTCGCCGCGGTCCTCCGCGTCGCCGACATCGACGAGGCCATCTCCATGGCGAACTCCACCCGCTTCGGGCTCGGGGCGAGCGTCTGGACCCGCGACCCCGCCGAGCGCGAGCGGCTCATCGACGAGATCGAGGCCGGCCAGGTGTTCGTCAACGGCATGGTCGTTTCCGATCCGCGGCTGCCGTTCGGCGGGGTCAAGATGTCCGGCCACGGCCGCGAGCTCTCGTCGTACGGCCTGCGCGAGTTCGTGAACATCAAGACCGTCTGGATCGCCAAGGACGAGCGGCCGAGAGGCCTTCCGGCGACCGAGTGAACCGAGTCACCCGAGCGACCGAGGTGCGCCGCGTCGCCGGGGGTAACCCGGAGTGATCCGGCGTGATCCCGAGTCACCCTGAGTCACGTCGAGTCACCCTGAGTCATCCGGCGTGATCGCGCGTGACCGCTCACAGCCCGACCGGATTGAAAGCGCCCGAACCGGAACGGCGCATCGTGACGCGCAGCCGGTTGCGTCCTCGTGCACGGCGACCTACCGTCTTTCATTGTGTCGGACGATCCGGCCGTGGCCGCGCTGCTGAGCGAATACCCTCCCGAAGCGCAGCAGCTCACTTTGCGCGTGCGCAAGCTGCTCCTCCGCATCATCCCCGACGTGCACGAGCAGGTGTATCCGAACTGGCGGATCATCAGCTTCCGCATGGGCGATGAGCACAAACACCAGATCTGCTGGCTCGCCCCGCAGCGCCTCGGCGTGAACCTCGGGTTCGAGCAGGGCGCCGAGCTGCCCGATCCGAACGGCCTGCTCACCGGCGGCGCCAAGCAGGCAAGGAACGTCCACATCCGCTCCGCCAGGGACGTGGACGTCCCGAAGATCGCCTCGCTCGTCGCGGCCGCGATCGAGCTCCACCGGGGCCGCTGATCGGAGCACGGAGCGCCGCGGGCGCGAGGCCAACCGGGGCCGCCGCCCGGGGTCAGCCGCGCCGGTAGACGACGCGCCCGCCCATCTTGCCGAGCGCGTACGAGAACCCGAGCTCCAGCGTGGCGCGGGTGACGATGCCGTCGAGCTCGAGCCCCTGCTCGACCATGATCCGCGCCGCCTCCGGCGCGATCCCGACGAGCACCACCTCGGACCCGAGCATCCCGGCGGCGCGCGCCGCCTGCGCGAGGTGGGTCGCCGCGCTCGCGTCGACGACCGCCATGCCGGTGACGTCGATGAGCACGACGCGGGCCTGGTGGTCGGTGATCTCCCGCAGCATCCCCTCGAGGAAGCGGCCGGACCGCTGCGCGTCCAGCGCGCCGACGATCGGCATGACCAGGACGCCCGGCGCGATCGGCACCACCGGGCTCGACATCCGGGCGATCGTGTCGAGCAGCGCCTCCTGGCGGCGGCTCAGCGACTCCAGCTCCCTCGTCCGCTCCTTGATCCGCGAGAGCAGCCGCGCGTTCTCGAGCACGACGGCCGCCACGGCGGCCACGCGCTCGATCAGCGCGAGGTCGGTCGGCGAGCACGCGTCGGGCTGCGGGCTGCAGAGCACGAGGACCCCGAGGACCGCGTCCCGCGACAGCAGCGGCACGCCGACCATCGTGCGCGCGCCGCTCCAGCGGGCCTCGGCGACGTCGCTGAAGCGCTGGTACTCGCTCGACGCGGTGTCGATGACGAGCGAGCAGCACGCGCTCATCACCCGGCCCACGAGGGAGTCGTCCGTGACCGGGGCGCGCTCGTCGTTGACGAGGCTCTCGCGCTCGGCCATCCCGATCACCAGGAACTCGAGCGCCCTGGCGCCCGTCGCCGCGCCCAGCTTGCGGTTCGCGACCCGGCGGGCGGAGCTGATGGCCAGGTGATCCGAGAGGGCGATCGAGGAGGGCGTCCGCTCGACGGTCACGAGGTCGACCCCCGTGTCGATGGAGCGCGACGCGGGCAGGTCCGCGAGCGCCGCCGCGACGCCGCGCGCGGCCATGTCCTGGAGCGCCTGCACGCAGCGGTACCCCATGTCGTACTCGCGCTGCACGACAGCGGCGTGGATCACGCCCTCCTGGAGCATCGCGACCGTGGCGGTGATGAGATCGAAGGCGATGAGCTTGATGTCCCCGGCCCGCCCGAGCGCCATCGACGCCATGCCGAAGCCCGGGCCGTTCTCGCTGCACACCCCGAAGGCGCCGGCGAGGTAGGGCTTCGACCGCACCACCTCCAGGGCGAGCTCGGTCGCGCGATCCGGGTCGAACAGGTTCTCCGAGAGCGAGTCCACGCGGACCGAGGAGCCGGCGATCGCCTCGCGGAAGCCCTCGATGCGGCCGCGGGCGTTGGCCACGGCGGCGGAGGCCGCCTGGACGGCGACCTCGCCCCCCTGCGGCAGGAGCCGCAGCATCGCCTCGCCCGCGATCCGCCCGGCGGCCCGGTTGTCGGTCCCGATGTAGAGCGAGCAGGCGCTGCCCTCGACGGGCGGCGAGTCGATGGCGACGACCGGGATGCCCGCCTCCGCCGCGCG
This sequence comes from Sorangium cellulosum, assembly GCF_001589285.1. Classification (GTDB taxonomy): domain Bacteria; phylum Myxococcota_A; class Polyangia; order Polyangiales; family Polyangiaceae; genus Sorangium; species Sorangium cellulosum_G. Next base: position 27,038 of record NZ_JEMA01000447.1, read on the forward strand.
GCGGATGGACGGCTCCAGCGCCACCGGGTCGATGGGCGCGATCGCGATCCCGCTGACCCGCCGGCGGATCCCCTCCTCGAGGAGCGCCTCCTGGGCCGCGGGCCCGGACGACATGCCGCTCCTGAACTCCACCGCGACCCGGAGGTCGCGCCCCGCCGCCAGCGCGCCGTCGCGCACGTTGTTCCAGTACGCCGTCAGGGGCCGGCGCGGCGCCCTGTAGAGGCGGATCGTCCGCCGGTCGTGCTGGCCTGGCGCGCCGTCGAGCCCGCCCCCGTCCGCGCGGCGCTCGCCCGCCTCGTCCTCCAGGATCGCGAGGTCGATGGAGCTCCAGCGCGGGCCCGTCTGCACGCTCCTGATCCCGTCCGCGAGCGTCTCGATGAGCTCCAGGAGATCGACCGACTCGGCGACAGCGCTCAGCACCTCCTCGAGCAGGCACAGCTCCTGCGCTACCTGGGCCTTCTCCTCGAACAGGCCGCGCCGCTCGAGCGCGGCGCCCGCGCTCTCCACGACGGACTCGAGCAGCGCGCGGTAGGGGCCCGAGAGCGGCGTCGCGCCCGGCTGCTCGAGCGCGAGGTAGGCGCCCGGCGCGCCGAACACCGGCACCGGCACGATCAGCACGTGCGCGCCCTCGGGCGGCCAGCCGGGCCGCTCCGCGACCTCGGGCAGGTGCGCCCGGTACCACGCGGCCGCGGGGACGAGGCACGGGCCGCGGGCCGCCTCGGGCGCCGCGGCCGGGCCGAACGGCGCCGACGCGCCGAGCAGCCCGCCGTCCGAGGGCATGTGCAGCCGGCCCGGGAGGACGCCGTCGAGCCCCACCGCCGCCCTGTACGCGAGCCGCCGGCCGGCGCGCACGAGCAGGCTTCCGCGCTGCGCGCCGGGGAGGCTGGATATGGCGCGCTGCACGAGGTGGCGGAGCGTCGAGAAGACATCCAGTCCGGTGTTCATGCGGATCCGTTCAGCCGGTCACTCGTTGCGCAGAGCACAAGGATCGCGCGCCCTAGCAGGCGTGACCCGGCTCGTGCTTGTCAAGCGGAGACGATGAGACCACCGTAACGCGACGAGGAGCTCGCACCCGCATGAAGCTCGCCTCTCTCCGCGGCCCCGGCCGCGACGGCACGCTCATCGTCGTCCGCCGGGACGGGCTCGCTTACGCGCCCGCAGGCGCGGACCTCCCCACGCTGCAGACCGCGCTCGACGACTGGGACCGCGCCGAGCCGGCGCTCCGCCGCATCGCCGACGCGATCGAGCGCGGCGACGCGGCTGTCTCGCCGCTCGTCGTGGAGGAGCTCGCCGCGCCGCTGCCGCGCGCGTACGAGTGGATCGACGGCTCCGCGTACATCCATCACATCGTGCTCGTGCGCAGGGCGCGCGGC